>NZ_JAMOLN010000185.1 GCF_024448165.1 Streptomyces longispororuber | reverse complement strand
CCCGCAGAAGACGAGGCCCACCCGCCGCCTCCCCCAACTCGACGTCCCCTCAACCCCTATGGGAGCGCTCCTATGACCACCACTGACAACACCAGCACCACGACCGTCACCGCACCCCACCGCACCCAGTTCCCCACCGGATTCCTGTGGGGCGCGGCCACCGCCGCGTACCAGATCGAGGGCGCCGTGCGGGAGGACGGCCGGACGCCGTCGATCTGGGACACGTTCAGCCACACGCCGGGGAAGGTGGAGAACGGGGACACCGGGGACGTCGCCGTGGACCACTACCACCGGTGGCGCGACGACGTGCGGCTGATGGCGGACCTGGGCCTCACCTCGTACCGCTTCTCCGTGGCGTGGCCGCGGGTGCAGCCCACCGGCCGCGGGCCCGCCGTGCAGCGCGGGCTCGACTTCTACCGCGGTCTCGTCGACGAGCTGCTCAGCCACGGCATCAAGCCCGTGGTCACCCTCTACCACTGGGACCTGCCCCAGGAGCTGGAGAGCGCGGGCGGCTGGCCCGAGCGGGACACCGCCCACCGGTTCGCGGAGTACGCCGGGATCGTCGGCGAGGCGCTCGGGGACCGGGTCGAGAGCTGGGTGACCCTCAACGAGCCCTGGTGCAGCGCCTTCCTGGGGTACTCCTCGGGAGTGCACGCCCCGGGCCGCACCGACCCCGCCGCCGCGCTGCGCGCCGCCCACCACCTCAACCTCGGGCACGGTCTGGCCACCCAGGCGCTGCGCTCCGTCCTGCCGGCCCGCGCGGGCATCGGCATCAGCCTCAACCCGAGCGTGGTCAGGGCCCTCACCGAGTCCCCCGCCGACCTGGACGCCAAGCGCCGGATCGACGCGCTCGCGAACCGCGTCTTCACCGGGCCGCTGCTCAAGGGCGCCTACCCGCAGGACCTGATCGACGACACCGCGCGCGTGACGGACTGGTCCTTCGTGCAGGACGGGGACCTCGCGTCCATTCACCAGCCCCTCGACTTCATCGGTCTGAACTACTACACGCCTGCCGTCGTCTCGGCCGCCCGTCCCGACCAGGACGGCCCGAGGCTGGACGGTCACGGCGCCAGTGACCACTCCCCCTGGCCGGCCGCCGACGACATCGCCTTCCACCACGCGCCCGGTGAGGTCACCGCGATGAACTGGCCGGTGGATCCGACCGGTCTCACGGACCTTCTCCTTGACTACACCGCCCAGGCCCCCGGGGTTCCGCTCTACGTGACGGAGAACGGCGCCGCGTACGACGACGTCGTGGACGCCGACGGCCGGGTCCACGACCCGGACCGCATCCGCTACCTGCACGGCCACCTCGGTGCCATCCACGACGCGATCCGTGCGGGCGCCGACGTCCGCGGGTACTTCCTGTGGTCGCTGCTCGACAACTTCGAGTGGGCGTACGGGTACGGCAAGCGGTTCGGCGCGGTCTACGTCGACTACGAGACGCAGGCCCGGATCCCGAAGTCGAGCGCCGCCTGGTACGCGCAGGTCGCCCGGACGGGCGGGTTGCCCGCCACCGACTAGGACGGCCGGGGCCGGTGCGCGCTCGCATAGCGGAGTGACGCATCGGCCCTTATTTTGCGCATATGCCTTATATGTCCGACACATTCGCTCCAGAGATCCGCTGAGCTGCCATGGGCGTACTCAAGGATCATCCGGAACTCGTCCTGTTCGCGAGCCTCGCGCTCGGCTACCTCGTCGGGAAGCTGCGCGTCGGCCCGCTCACCCTGGGCGGCATCTGCGGAACCCTGATCGTCTCGCTGCTCCTCGGCGCCTGGACCAAGGCGGAGATCTCCGGCGACGTGAAGACCGTGTTCTTCGCGCTGTTCATCTTCGCCCTGGGCTACATGGCCGGGCCGCAGTTCTTCCGCAACCTCAACAAGAAGTCCCTGCGCTTCTTCGTGCTCTGCGGCATCGAGCTGGTCTGCGTCCTCGGCATCGCCTTCGGCCTCGCCAAGTGGTTCGACCTCGACGTCGGCACGGCCTCCGGCATCCTGGCCGGCGCCGCCACCGAATCGGCCGTGGTCGGCACGGCGACCGAGTCCATCGGCAAGCTCACCAATCTGACCGCCGCGCAGATCAGCGAGTACCAGGGCAACGTCGCCACCGCGTACACCGTCTGCTACCTCTTCGGCCTGATCACGATCGTGCTCTACACGAGCCAGATCATGCCGATGATGCTGCGCATCAACCTGCGCGACGCCTCCCGCGAACTGTGGGAGCGCACGCGCAGCAGCGGCAGCCTGGAGTCGGACGAGCGCGCCGCGCTGCCCACCATGGTGGGCCGTACGTACCTGGTGACCACCGCCGACGGCCGGACCGTCGGCGACCTGGAGTCCGGCCTCGGCACCCGGATCACCATCGAGTCCGTCAAGCGCGGCAGCAGGATGCTGACGCCCTCCCCCGACCTGGAGCTCACCCTCTCCGACCTGGTCCTCGTGGTCGGCCGGCGGGCGAACACCATCGAGGCGGGGCGGCTGATCGGCCCCGAGACGCCCGGCGTGCCGGGGCTCGACTCGCCGCTCGCCACCAAGCAGGTGTCGATCACGGACAAGGCCAACGACGGCAAGACCATCGACGACCTCGTGCGGGAGAACCCCGAGTTCCTCAGCGACGGCGTCTACGTCACCGACGTCGTCCGCGCCGACCAGGACATGCCCGCGAACGGCGACACGGTCGTGCACCGCGGCGACGTGCTGACCCTGGTCGGCGCCCGCTCGGGCCTGAGCAAGCTGGTCGCGAAGCTGGGCTCGGTCGTCAAGAACGACGCCACCGACTTCATCTACCTCGGGCTCGGCATCGCGGCCGGTTCGCTGCTCGGCCAGGTCGTGGTGAAGTTCGGCGACGTACCGATGTCGCTCGGCACCGGCGGCGGCTGTCTGATCTCGGGCCTGCTGTTCGGCTGGTTCCGCTCCCGCTCGCAGACGTTCGGCGCGTTCCCGCCGCAGGCCGCCTCGACCATCAAGGACATGGGGCTCGCGGTGTTCATCGCCTGCACCGGTCTGGTGTCGGGGCCGCAGGCATGGCCGCTGCTGAAGGAGTACGGGGCGCTGCTGCCGTTCGCCGGGATCGCGATGGTCCTGGTCCCCGCGACGATCTCGCTGGTCGTCGGCCGCAAGCTGCTCAACATCGAGAAGCCGCTGCTGATCGGCGCCATCGCGGGGCAGCAGTGCTCGACCCCCGCGATCACCGCCGTCACCCAGGTGGCGCAGTCGTCGGTGCCGATGCTCGGCTACACGATCACCTACGCCCTCTCGAACTTCCTGCTCCCCCTGACGGGTCCCGTGCTCGTCGGCGTACTCGGACACTGAGAGGCGGCACGTCCAGTGATCGACTTCCTCAACCGGAACATCTTCCAGCCCTATCCGGAGCTGCTGGTGTTCCTCACCGTCGCGCTCGGCTTCCTCTTCGGGAAGCTGCGCTACAAGGCGATCGCGCTCGGCGCCGTCACCGGCTGCCTGGTCGCCGGTCTGCTGCTCGGCGCGCAGTTCAAGGTCACCGTCGACGGGACCGTGAAGAGCCTGTTCTTCATCATGTTCCTGTTCGCCCTGGGCTACAAAGTGGGCCCGCAGTTCTTCCGCGGCCTGAAGAAGGACGGCCTGCCGCAGGTCGTCAACGCCATCGTCGTCTGCGTCACCGGCCTGCTGGTCTGCTGGCTCTTCGCGGCGATGCTCGGCTACGGCCCCGGGCTCTCCGCCGGTCTGCTGGGCGGCGCGCTCACCCAGTCCGCCGTCATCGGTGTCGCCCAGGACGCCATCGGCAACCTGCCGGGCCTCACCTCCGGGCAGGCCAAGAACGAGGAGAACCTCGTCGCGATCGGCTACGCGGTCACCTACCCGCTCGGCACGATCCTGTGCGCGATGCTGCTCGCCAACGTCCTGCCGAAGCTCTACAAGAAGGACCTCGCGGCCGAGTCGGCCGTGCTGGCCAAGGAGTTGGACGCGCCGGCGGACGACCCCGATCTGCACGAGGGCTACTACGAGGTCGTGCTGCGGGCCTACACGATCCAGCGCCCCGACATCGTCGGCCGCACCATCGACGACTTCGAGAAGCAGCAACAGCAGCTCGGCCACCGCATCTACCTGACGCGCGTGCGCCGCGACGGCCAGGTCCTCGACCACGACCAGCAGACGGTGCTGCGCGAGGGCGACGTCGTCGCGGTGAGCGCGCTGCGCGGCTCGCTCGTCGACTACGACGCCCGGACGCACATCGGCATGGAGACCGATGACGTCGACCTGCTCGGCTACGAGACGGAGACGCTGCACGTGGTGGCGTCCGAGAAGGCCCAACTGGGTAAGACCGTCGCCGAGTTGCGGCGCGAGCCGTTCATGGTCGGGGTCTACGTCGACAAGATCTACCGGTCCGGCGCCGAGTTCCCCTACCGGCTCTCCACGAAGATCGAGCGCGGCGACACCCTCGTCCTGACCGGGCCCCGGCGCCTGGTGGACCCGGCCGGCGCCGCGATCGGCAAGCCGGTCCCCACCTCGTTCGCCACCGACATGATCTGGGTCGGCCTCGGCATCTTCCTCGGCGGCTGCATCGGCATCCCCGCGCTGACCGTCTCCGGCGTGCCGATCTCGCTGTCCACCTCCGGCGGCGCGCTCATCATGGGCCTCGTCTTCGGCTGGATCCGCGGCAAGTACCCGACGTACGGCAACGTGCCGCCCGGCGCCCAGTGGTTCATGGACACGCTCGGCCTGTGCCTGTTCGTCGCGGTCGTCGGCATCAACGCGGGGCCGAGCTTCACCTCCGGCCTGTCGCAGGCCGGCTGGGGGCTGCTGGTCTTCGGCGCCGTGGCCACGGTGATCCCGCTGATCGTCGGCTTCCTCGTGGGCCACTACATCCAGAAGATCCGCTTCCCGATCCTGATGGGCGTCCTCGCGGGCGGCCAGACGACCACGGCCGCGATCGGCGCGATCAACGAGGCCTCCAGATCGCAGGTTCCGACGCTCGGCTACACGATCCCGTACGCCGTCGGGAACGTGCTGCTGACCATCTGGGGCGCCGTGATCGTCCTCCTCCACCACTGACCGTAAGGAAGCCAGACCATGCCGAAGACGCCCCTCACCCGTGAGCAGATCCAGCAGTACGCCCAGCTCTCCCCCTTCGAGCTGAAGAACGTCTTCATCGACCTCGCCAAGGAGGCGCAGGCCGACAAGCCGGGCCAGAAGGGCACCTCCAGCGTCCAGATGCTCAACGCGGGCCGCGGCAACCCGAACTGGGTGGCCACCGGACCCCGCGAGGCGTTCTACGCGCTGGGCTACTTCGCTCTGTCCGAGTCCCGGCGCGTGTGGACGGCCGACAACCTGGGCGGCATGCCGGAGAAGGACGGCGCGTACGAGCGCTTCGACACCTTCGTGCGCCGCCACCCGGACCTGCCGGGCATCGAACTCCTCGCCCAGTGCGTCCAGTTGGGCATCCAGCGGTTCGGGTTCGACAAGGACGCGTTCGTGCACGAGCTGACCGACAGCTCGGTCGGCGACAACTACCCGGTGCCGGACCGGATCCTGGAGCACGTCCAGGAGATCGTGCGCGGCTACGTCGCGGACGAGATGTTCGACAAGAAGCCGCCGGCCGGGCAGATCTCGTACTTCGCGACCGAGGGCGGCACGGCCGCCATGTGCTACATCTTCGACTCGCTGATGAAGAACGGGATCCTGCACAAGGGCGACAAGATCGCGCTGATGGTCCCGGTGTTCACGCCGTACATCGAGATCCCCGAGCTCGACACGTACGAGTTCGACGTGACGTACGTCGAGGCCAGCATGTTCGCCGAGACGGGCGTGCGCGAGTGGCGCTATCCGGCCGAGGAGGTCGCCAAGCTGGCGGACCCGGAGATCAAGCTGGTCTGCCTGGTCAACCCGTCCAACCCGCCGTCCCTCGCGCTGAGCCGGCGGGTCGCGGACCAGATCAAGGACATCGTCGCGACGCAGAACCCGAACCTGCTGATCGTCACGGACGACGTGTACGGCACGTTCGTGGACGGCTTCCGCTCGATCGCCGCCGACCTGCCGCGCAACACGCTGCTCGTCTACTCGTACTCGAAGCACTACGGCTGCACGGGCTGGCGGCTCGGCGTCATCGGCCTGCACGACGACAACGTGATCGACGAGCAGATCAAGGCGTTCCCCGCGGCCGAGACGGAGCGGCTGAACAAGCGGTACGGCACGCTCACCCTGGAGCCGGAGAAGATCAGGTTCATCGACCGGCTGGTCGCCGACTCCCGGCAGGTGGCGCTCAACCACACGGCGGGCCTGTCGCTGCCGCAGCAGGTCATGCTCGCGCTGTTCTCGCTCTTCGACATGCTGGAGGAGGGCCAGGCGTACAAGGAGCGGATCCGTGCGATCGTCCGGCAGCGGCTCGAACTCCTGCTGGAGGGCTCGCAGATGAAGATCGCGGAGGACCCGAAGCGGGCCGGCTACTACATCGAGCTCGATCTGCTGGCGCAGGCGGAGCTGGAGCACGGGCAGGAGTTCGCGGCGTTCCTGCAGAAGAGCTACGAGCCCATCGACGCGCTGTTCCGCCTCGCCCAGCAGACGGGTGTGGTGCTCCTGAACGGCGGCGGCTTCGAAGGTCCCGAGTGGTCGGTGCGGGTCTCCCTCGCCAACCTGGACGACCTCGACTACCTGAAGATCGGCCATCACCTGCGGGCGATCTTCAACGACTACGCGCAGGAGTGGCGGGCCTCGCAGGGCTGACCTGACACAGCCCCGGCCGGGTGGGGGACTCCGCAGAGCGCCGGCCGGGGCCGCAGCCCCCGTTCTCGCAGTGGCTAGTGCTAGTCGAAGGCCACGAACGCCTTCTGGAAGGCGTTGGCACCCTGCTCGATCGACGAGCAGGTCGGGTCCGCGGAGTTCTTGGCGCCGCCGGCGCACTGCTTGTCACGGGTCGCGGACCACATCGACAGGCCGCCCAGGCCCTTCTCCTTGGCGAAGGAGACGAGCTGGGTGGCGTCGTCGACCTTGAAGACCTCGGACGCGACGTCGTTGACGCCGATCATCGGGGTGATCCCGACGGCCTTCCAGGCGGCCGCGTCCGACAGTCCGAGGGCCGACTTGATCTGTGCCTGGGTGGCGGTGGCGGCCTGCTCGGCGTAGGTGCCCATGTCGCCGCTGTACGAGCCGCCGTAGTCCATCGCCATGATGTTGACGAGGTCGGTGGCGACGCCGTTCTCCTTGGCGTTCTTGAGGAAGTTCACGCCGTCCGACGTCAGGCCCTCGGGCATGACGGGCAGGGTGAAGGAGACGTTCAGGTCGGGGTTGTTCTTCTGCAGCGTGGCGATGGCCTGGGCGCGCTTGGTGTTGTTGGCCGTGTCGGGCAGGGCGCCGCCCTCGACGTCGAAGTCGACCTTGGTGAGCTTGAACTGGTCGATGACCTTCTGGTACGCCGCCGCCAGGTCGGACGCCGAGGAGCAGGCCTGCGCGAGTTCGGTGCCGGAGGCGCCGCCGAAGGAGACGCGGACGTCGCCGCCCGCGGACCTCAGGTCGCCGATCTGCGCGGCGACCTCGTCGCTGCCGAGGTCGGTGACGCCGCCCCACTTCGGGACGCAGGAGCCGCCCGAGGTGATGAAGGCGAGGTTGTACTCCTTGACGCCGGTGGCCTTGGACGAGGCGACCAGGTCGAACTTCGGGTACAGGGACGTGTCGACGTACGGGGCGAATCCGGCGGCCGCCGTCGAACCGGAGCCCGATCCGGAGCCGGAGGACGACGAGGCGGTCGGGCTCGCGGTGGCCGTCTCGCTCGGCTTCGCGGTGGTGGAGGCCGAGGCGGTCGGCGACGGGGTGGCCGTCTCGGTGGGGCGGCCGGACGGCTCGGGGGTCGCGCCGTCGTCGACGGAGCACTTGGTGTCGTTGATGAGACAGCCGGCCGGGTCGGCGTCACCGGTGACGACGAAGCCGACGGTCACGGTCTTGCCGGCCGCGATGCCCGCCTTGTCCCAGGAGGCGGCGGTGACGGTGACGTGCTGCCCGTCGGTCTTCGACTCGGCGTTCCACAGCGAGCCCAGCTTCGTGCCCGCCGGCAGGTCGAACTCCAGGGTCCAGTCGGCCTGGGCCTTGTCGGTGTCGTTCGTGATGACGTACTGCCCGGTGTAGCCGCCGGACCAGCTGCTGGTCCTGGTGAAGGCGGCGCCCACCGAGGCCGCCGACGCGCTCGACGCGAAGAGGAACCCGCCGCCGCCCACGACGGCCGCGGCGACGACGCCGCCTATCGCCTTGTTCCTGCCGCTGACCCTGCGCCGGTGCGTGCTGCTCATCACGTGCCTGCCTTAGCTGTACGGGGGTGGGGGTGCCCTGGGGGTAGGGCGCGGCAGCACGTTAGCGATCCGGAATCCGTCAATTCGGTCAACCGGGGCGGGGGTTGAGGATCTTAGGGTTGGCTTAAGGAAGGGATCGGGAGCGATTAAAGGTAGAGACCAGTCCTTTACGTTCCCGGCTCCGGTGTCCGCGTCCGCGCCGGGTCCCGGCCGGGATCCGGGCGGCCCGCTGGTCGGTCTGCACCCAGATCCGCACCTCGGTGCCGCCGAGCACGGACGAGCCGATGCGCACGTCGCCGCCGGTGGACTCGGCGAGGCGGCGCACGATGTCCAGGCCGAGGCCGGTCGAGCCGTCGCTGCCCGAGCCCCGGCCGCGGGCCATCGCCGCCTCGGGGTCGAGGATGCCGGGGCCCGCGTCCGAGACCAGCACGATCACGGCGTCCTCGCCGCTGTGCACGTCGACCGCGAAGGCGGTGCCCTCCGGGGTGTGCCGGAAGACGTTGCCGAGCAGCGCGTCGAGGGCGGCCACCAGTTCGCCGCGGACGACCGGGATGCGCACGGGCCGGTCGATCCCGGCGACCCGCACCTTGCGCCCCTCGTCCTCGGCGAGCGCCGACCAGAAGTCCATGCGCTCGCGGATCACCTCGGCGGCGTCGCACCCGGCGCCAGGACCGGCCGCGGCGGTCTGCGGCTTGGCGTCCCTGGCCGTGCGGATGATGGTGTCGACCTCGCGCTCCAGCTGCTCGACGGCGACCCGGGTCTGCTCGGCGGCGGGCCCGTCCCCGAGCGAGGCGGCGTTCAGCCGGAGCACGGTCAGCGGGGTGCGCAGCCGGTGCGACAGGTCGGCGGCCAGCTCCCGCTCGTTGGCGAGCAGTTGGACGACCTGATCCGCCATGGAGTTGAACGCGACGGCGGCGAGCCGCAGTTCGGTCGGCCCGTCCTCGGGCACGCGCGCGCCGAGCCTGCCCTCGCCGAGTTCGTGCGCGGCGCCGACGAGCCGCTGCGCGGGCTGCACCATGCGCACCCCGAGCCGGTCCGCGACCGCCACGGACCCGATGACGAGTGCGATCCCGACGCCCGCGAGCACGACCCACGCGGTCGTCACGCCGTTGGTGACCTCGGACTCGGGGACGAACACCTCAACGACGGCGATCTTCACGGTGCTGATCGCGATCGGCTGCAGCCACACGGAGCCGCCGGGCACGTCGACGACCGTCGCCCGCCGGATGTCGAGGTCGTCGGCGTCGACCCGCTGCTCGCCGAGCCGGATGGCGGGGTTGCCGTCGGCGGCCGGGACGTACACGGACATCCGGTCGCCGTCGCCGGTCTGCGCGGTGGCGAGGGCGCGGGCGAGCTGGTCGCGGTCGGTGGTGATGGAGAGGGTGGGGCCGATGGCGACGGCCGTCCGCTCCGCGTTGGAGAACGCGCGGTCCCGGGCCATCTCCTTGATGACGAGCCCGAGCGGGACGGCGAACGCGACGACCACCATGGTCGTCACGGCCAGACAGACCTTGACGAGCGCCCACCTCACGGCGAGGCCTCCAGGCGCGGCGGCTCCAGCTTCACGCCGACGCCGCGCAGGGTGTGCAGATAGCGGGGCCTGGCGGCCGTCTCGCCCAACTTCCGGCGCAGCCACGACAGGTGGACGTCGATGGTCTGGTCGTCCCCGTAGCTCTGCTGCCACACCTCGGCGAGGAGTTCCTTGCGGGGGACGACGACGCCGGGCCGCCCGGCGAGGAAGGCGAGCAGGTCGAACTCGCGGCGGGTCAGGTCGAGCCGGGCGCCGTCCAGCTCGGCCTGCCGGCGCAGCGGGTCGATGGACAGGCCGCCGACCTGGAGGAGCCGCGAGGGCGGCTCGGCGGTGGCGCTCCCCCGCGAGCGGCGCAGCACGGCGGCCATCCGGGCGGACAGGTGCTCGGGCGAGAACGGCTTGGTCAGGTAGTCGTCGGCGCCGTCGTTGAGCAGCCGGACGATCTCGGCCTCGTCGTCCCGCGCCGTGGCGATGATCACCGGTACGTCGGTGATGCCGCGGAGCATCTTCAGCGCCTCGGCCCCGTCCAGATCCGGCAGGCCGAGGTCGAGAATCACCACGTCGAACCGGAAATGAGCGACCTCGCGCAGCGCCTCCAGGGCCGTGCCGACGCTGCGCACGGTGTGTGCCGCGTCGGTCAGGTGCCGGATGAGGGCCGAGCGCACGAACTGGTCGTCCTCGACCACGAGCACACTTGCCATGGGCGGCACCGTACGCCATCCGGACGTTTTCGGGCCTCCCCCGGGTGACTGTGGACCGTACGGGACACGGGTGGCGGGTGTGGTGCAGTATGGCCCGCGATGCAATCGACGCTCCCCTCGCCCCCACCGACGCCGGCGCCCGAACCGCCCCGGGCACCGCGGGCGGTCCGCCGGGGGCTGGTGCACTCGGTCGCGTGGCTGCTCGCCACCGGGGCCGCGGTGACGCTGTCGTGGTGGGGCGTGCACACGGTGATGTCCGGCACGGCGTACGACCCGCCGCAGGCGCTGCCGGTGATGGCCACGGACGACGCGGACGCGGCGTCGCCGGTCTCCTCGTCCACGCACCGTCCGGAGCCGTCGCCCTCGGCGTCGTCCTCCGCGGCGGCGTCGTCGAAACCGTCCCGGTCGGCGTCGAAGTCCGCCACGCCGGGCCCGAAGCCGTCGCCCACCACGCGCCCCTCGTCACCCGGCGCCACCTCGTCCGGCACGGTGAAGAGCTACGCGACGACGGGCGGGCGCGCGGTCTTCGACCTCGGGACGTCGTCCGCGACGCTGGTCTCGGCGACCCCGGCCTCGGGCTGGTCGGTGCAGGTGTGGAAGCAGACCACGTGGATCCGGGTCGAGTTCACGTCCGGCGCGGACAAGGTGTCGGTGTTCTGCACGTGGCACGACCACGCGCCGACGGTGGAGATCGCGAACTACTGAGCCCTCACCGGAACACGGACGGCGGCGGCGCCGGGGAAGCCTTGGCCGCCGCGTCCACGACGGGCACCGCCCCGCCCGTGAAGTCCGCCAGCGCCTTTCCGTGCTCGACCCGTCCCGGATGCGGGTCCCCCGCCGCGCGCCGGGTCAGCTCGGCGACCGGCAGGGGCTGCGCGGACGCCACCAGGACCGCGTTCCCGAACCGCTTGCCGCGCAGCACGGTCGGGTCGGCGACCAGGGCGAGCTCGGGGAAGACGGCGGCGGCCGTGGCGATCTGGGCGCGCAGGTGCGCGAGGGGCGGCCCGTCGGCGAGGTTGGCGACGTAGACGCCGGTGGTCCGCAGCACGCGGCGCACCTCGGTCAGGAATTCCGTGCTCGTCAGGTGGGCCGGGGTGCGGGCCCCGCTGAACACGTCCGCGACGAGGACGTCGGCCCAGTCGTCGGGCAGCTTGGCGAGGGCTTCGCGGGCGTCGGCGGTGCGGACGCGGATCCGGGCGCCGGGGTCCAACGGCAGGGTGGCGCGCACGAGTTGGACGAGCGGACCGTCGCGCTCCACGATCTGCTGCGTGGAGCGGGGGCGGGTGGCGGCGACGTAGCGGGCGAGCGTGAAGGCGCCGCCGCCGAGGTGCAGGGCCTGCACCGGGCGGCCCTTGTCGGCGGCCAGGTCCAGGACGTGGCCGATCCGCCGCTGGTACTCGAAGGAGAGGTGCGTCGGGTCGTCGAGGTCGACGTGGGACTGCGGGGCGCCGTCCAGGAGCAGCGTCCAGGCGGCCGGGCGGTCCCGGTCGGGTATCAGCTCGGCGAGCCCGCCGTCGACGCTCTCCACGACGGGCTCCCGGACCCCTCGGCCCCCACCGTCGCTGCTGCGCCCCTGCTTGCGTGACCTCGCCATTCGCCCATTATCGACGGGCGGCGGCGCATCGGCCCAGCGGCGGTCCCCGCGGCGGTCTCAGCGGCAGTTGTCGGCGGCCTCGATCAGCCGGGCGGCCTCGTCCAGGGCGGCCCGCAGCACGGCCGGGTCGGTGACCAGGTCGTCGCTCTCCTCGCCGGGCGGCAGCAGCCATCCGGTGCCCTCGACCGGCGGCGGGGCGGGCACCGCGCCGAGCGCGAGCCCGCGGCCCTCCGTGTGCGTACAGGCGCTGCCCGGGACGTCCCAGCCGTCGGCGGTGCCGGGCGGCACGAGGAAGCCGAGGGTGTCGCCACCGCCGTCGTGCAGCACGGGACCGACCGTCTCCGTGCAGTCCCTGCGCAGGATGTCGACCGCCTCCAGGCCCTGCCGCGATGGCACCGTGACCAGATCGCAGGCGCCGGGCGGCTGCTCGCTGCGCTCCTCGGTCGGACGGTGTTGCGCCGTCGACGTCATGGGCTGTGCCGCGTCCAACACGTCGGCCCCTCCTCGTGTCCCGAGTGTCCCGATGGGGTTTCGCCGCATGGTTCAACGCACGAGGCTGTCAAGGGCTACGGCGGCACGCCGCCGCAAAGGATGGCACTTCATGGCGGATCGTGGGTGAGATATCCGGTTTGTAGCCAAACCCTGCGTGTCGCCTCCGTCACAGCCGGTACCTTCGAGCCTCGCCGGAACAAGGGAGTTGGCGGCCGGTGGCCCCAACTCCCGTGGCATCCGGCACGGTTCGCACGGGAGGACCCCGCTCATGACGTCGTCTCCGTATGTCTCGGCGCCACCGTCCCCACGGCCGAACCTCGCCTTCCGGGAGTTGCGCGGGCAGCGCTCGCCGGGCGAGTTCGCGGCCGCGGTACGGCGTGCGGCCCGGGAGATCGGCGAGCGGGTCAGCTGCGACGCTCGCTACATCGGACGCGTGGAGGCCGGCGAGATCCGCTGCCCCAACTACGCGTACGAGCGGGTGTTCCTGCACATGTTCCCCGGCCGGACCCTGACGGACCTGGGGTTCGCACCCCGCTCCGCGGTGCGCGGCCGGGGCACGCGCCCCGCCGTCGCCACTGCCGAACCGCAGCACACGCATCACACGTACGACGAGGAGAGCGACGTGCGACGTCGCGCATTCATGACCGGCATGACCGGTTCGACGGCCACCGTGGCCGTCGCCACCCTGACGCCCTTCGGGGTCCCCCTCGCCCCCGGCGAGGCCGCCCACCACCCGGCGCGGGCCGGGGTCGGCGCCGTGGAGGAGGCGATCCGGCGGATCCGGCTGCTCGACGACCGGCACGGCGCGGACGGCCTGTACCGGCGGGCCGCCACGCCCCTGCGGACCGCCTTCGAACTGCTGGACGCGGGCACCGCGCAGCGCGACGTCACCGAGCGGCTGCAGACCGGGGCGGGTGAACTCGCCATCTCCGTCGGCTGGTTGGCGCACGACTCGGGCCGCTTCGACGACGCGCGCTCGCACTACGCGGAGGCGCTCGCGACGGCGCGGATGGCGGGCGACGAGGCACTGGAGGCGCACGCGTTCTGCAACACGGCGTTCCTCGCGCGCGACGCGGGCCGCCCGCGCGAGGCCGTACGGGCGGCGCAGGCGGCGACCCGGGTGGCCGCGGGCAGCGGCTCGCCGCGCCTGCTCTCGCTGCTCGCGCTGCGGGAGGCGGGCGGCTGGGCGGGGCTCGGTGACCAGCGGGCGTGCGAGCGGTGTCTGGCGCGGGCGCAGGCGTTGTTCGCGCGGGGGGCGTCGGAGGCGGACCCCGAGTGGATGTCGTTCTACGGCGAGGCCGAGCTGGAGGGGCTCGAGGCGCAGTGCTGGTCCGCGCTCGGGAACTGGGACCGGGCGGCTCGGCACGCGCGGCGTGCCGCCGCGCTCCAGGATCCGCACTTCACCCGCAACATGGCGCTGTACACGGCCGAGTTGGCGGACGATCTGGCGCGGGCCGGTCAGCCGGACGAATCCGCTGCCGCGGGGGCGCGGGCGCTGGGCCTTCTCCGTGACGTCCGCTCGTCCCGCATCGAGTCGATGCTGGCGACGACGGCCCGCGTCCTGCTGCCGCACCGGCGGGCGACCGGGGTGGCGGCCTTCCTGGAATCCCACGCAGCGTCCCGCCGCTAGCCGCTGTCTTGCCGGGTGCGGGCCGGTGGGGCTTCTCGTGCCCACCCGCAGCCCACGGCGAAAGAGAGGGACGGCGGGCGCGGAACGGGGTCCGGTCAGGCCGCCGCCAGGTGACCCGTTTCGTTCCAGGATTCGAGCGCCGGCTCGCCGTACGCCCACCCCAGTACCGACAGCGACGTCGGGTTGAGGCGGATGCGGGAGGCGAAGTCGAGCGGGAGGCCGAGCCAGCGCGCCCCGATCGACCGCAGGATGTGCCCGTGGGCGAACACCAGCACGTCCCGCTCGGCGGACCGCGCCCACGCCACGACCTCATCGGCCCGAGCCGTCACCTCGGCCAGCGTCTCACCCTCCGGAACCCCGTCCCGCCAGATGAACCACCCGGGCCGCAGCTCCTGGATCTGGGCCGGCGTGAGGCCCTCGTACGCGCCGTAGTCCCACTCCATGAGCGCGTCCCACGGCGTGGCCCGGTCACCGAAACCGGCCAGCTCACACGTCTCGCTCGCCCGCGCCAGCGGCGAGGTGCGCACCTCGACCCCGGCCAGACCGTCGTACGGGGCGTGCTGCAACCGCTCGCCGAGCAGCTTCGCGCCACGTCGGCCCTCTTCCAGGAGCGGGATGTCCGTCCTGCCGGTGTGCCGCCCGGACAGGGACCATTCCGTCTGTCCGTGCCGGGCCAACAGGATGCGCGGTGCCATGATCGGGCCCTTTCACAACTTCAGGGATGAACACGATGAACACGGGGCAACAGCAGGTGTCACCCGTTCCATCATCCCGCAACCGGATCGCCGAGGGCCCGCCGGGCAACCCGCCGGCTGATCTCAGCGTCTACGAGGGTCAGGGGTCACCCACACAGGCCCCCGTGAACGCCGTAGGGTGACCGAGTGGCCGGAGGCCGCCGAACGAGGAAAGAGGGGGAGCGGCCCGCATGTCGCAGACCGACGACGCACCACGCACGGAGGCGATACCGGGCGCCCGGCTCCGATGGTGGACCGAGCTGCCGCTGATCCTCCTGGTGTACGGCGCGTACTCGGCGGGCCGGCTGCTCGCCCGCGGCGACGTGAGCACCGCCGTCGACCACGGCCTCGCGATACTCCGGGCCGAGAAGGCAGTCCGGCTCAACCTCGAACACCCGCTGAACCGACTCTTCACGCGCGAGGCCTGGATCGGCGTACCCGCCGATTTCTGGTACGCCTCGCTGCACTACCTGGTCACCCCGCTGATCCTGGTCTGGCTCTTCCGCCGCCGCGCCACCGTCTACCGCGCGGCCCGCACCTGGCTGATGACCTCCACACTGATCGGCCTGATCGGCTTCACCCTGCTGCCGACCTGCCCGCCCCGGCTGCTCAGCCAGGGCCACGGCTTCGTCGACACCATGGCCCAGTACAGCTCGTACGGCTGGTGGGGCGGCGCGGCGAGCGCGCCCAAGGGCCTGGGCGGGATGACGAACCAGTACGCGGCGATGCCCAGCCTGCACGTCGGGTGGGCGCTGTGGTGCGGGATCATGCTGTGGCGCCACGGCCGCAGCCCGTACGCGAAGGCCGCGGCCGTCGCCTATCCCCTCATCACCACGATCGTCGTGATGGGCACCGCCAACCACTACTTCTTCGACGCGCTCGCCGGTGTCGCGGTGATGGGCGTGGGCCTGCTGCTCACGAAGCCGGTGATGCGGCTGGCGGCGCGGATCAAGGACCGGGTGAACACGGTGCTCGCGGGCGGCTCGGCGGCAGCCCCTTCCGCCACACGTTCCTCGATTGTCAGTGGAGAGTGCCAGACTTCCCCGGGTGAGCGAATTCCCCGACAGCGCAAGGCCGCCGCACCGCACGACTCAGGCGACGGGGCTGCGGCGCCGGCTCGCTGAGCTGCGCGGCCCGGACCATCCGCCGCGTCCGCTGGACGCGCGCGCCCTCGCCGCGCTCGCGGCGAACCCGGGGTGCGACCGCCGTGCGCTCATGGACGGCGCGGGGGTGGACAAGGCGCTGCTCGCCGACGCCCTCGGCGCCCCCTCGGCGTTCGGTCAGTCGCAGTTCGCGCTGGCCCGGGGCAATGTGTTCGAGGCGCGGGTGAAGGCCGACGGCGGCGCGGAGCTGCTGCGTCTGGTGCACGCGCGCGTGGGCGGCACCGGCGACCCCGAGCCGGTCCCCGATCTCGTCCGGGCCCCCGATCTGTCGGCGGCCGGGCCCGAGGGCCGCACCGCGCGCACCGCGCTCGCCCTGCGCGAGGCGGTGCAGGCGCCGGGCACGTGGACGTTCCTCGACCACCCGATGGTGGCGCTCGACGTGGCGGGCAGCCCGGCGTTCCTGGAGCCGGACGCGGTGGTGGTGCATCCGGACGGCAGCTGGACGGTCGTCGAGATCAAGTCGTTCCCGATGATCGACGGCGCGGCGGACCCGGCGAAGGTGGGAGCGGCGGCCCGGCAGGCGGCGGTGTACGTGCTGGCCCTGGAGCAGGTCGCGGCCCGGCTGCCCGAGGCGTCGCCGGTGGTCAGGGACCGGGTGGTGCTCGTCTGCCCCAAGGACTTCAGCAACCTGCCGGCCGCGTCCGCCGTGGACGTGCGCAAGCAGCTGTCGGTGACGCGCCGCCAGTTGACCCGCCTCACCCGGATCGAGGACATCGCGGCGGCGCTGCCGCCCGGCACCGCCTTCGACCCGGAGCTGCCCGCCGCCGAGCTGCGGGCCGCGGTCGAGTCGGTCCCCGCGATGTACGCGCCGGAGTGCCTGGCCGCGTGCGAGCTGGCGTTCCACTGCCGTGACCGGTCGCGCGCGGCGGGCGCGGTGACGGCTCTGGGCCGTCCGCTCCGCGCCGAGCTGGGCGGTCTGACGACGGTCGACGCGGTGCTCGCCGCCGCCCGTGGCGAGTCGGGCGATCCGGCGGATCCGACGGTGGCGGCGCTGCGGCGCGCGGCCGCCCTGCGCGCGGAGGCCCTGGAGGGCGCCCGGTGCTGACCCCGTACGTGACCGGCCCGCGCACGGCGTGCGCGGTGTGCAAGGAGATCGTCCTGTGAGCCTGATCGACCACCTGGCCCGCCTGGAGGCCACCGCGTCCGGCCGCGCCCAGCCCACGGCCACCGTCCGGCACCGGCACCTGTCGCAGCGCCCGCTGGTCCTGGTCCCGCTCACCACCGCGGGCGAGACCGGCGCCCCGCTCGGCGCGCTGGTCGGCACCGAGCGCACGTCGCCGCGGCTGCTGGTCGTCCCGCAGCCCCGCGACCGCGATCTGCGCTTCACGTTCCTGACGCAGCTCGCCGAGACGGTGCTGCCGTACATCGACACGTTCGCCGCCGACGTCGAGGCCGCCGAGCGCAGCGAGACCGATCCGGAGACCGGCAAGAAGGTCAAGGTCGAGGTCGAACTGTGCGCGGACGCACCCCAGTTGATCGTGCCGAGTCGCGCGGGCATCGAGTTCGTCCGGCTCCTCGGCCGCTCGATGCGCTTTCGCCGTACGGCGGAGCAGGATCCGGAGACGCCGTACCCGGCGCCGCCGCACGTACCGCTCCTCGGCCGCTGGCTGACGCACTACGGCGAGCGGGCCAGGGTCCCCGGCTCCGCGCTCCTCCTGGCGATGACGGACCTGCTCTCCCACCACTGGGCGACGGGCCAGTCGAGCCTGGAGGACCAGCATCTGGGTGCGCTGCTCGCCTGGATCGACGCGGCGGAGGGCACGTCGGGCGCCGACGCCGCGCTCCGCGCCGAGCTGGGCCGCGACGCCCGGGGCCAGCTCCTGTGCCCGCCGGCGGGCCCGGCGACGGACCCGGCGTTCGACAACAAGCTGCTGGCGCCCGCGATCGAGCGTTACGACCGGGCGCGTACGAGGCTGGCGGCCACGGAGGACGCGATCGAGGCGGACGGCCGCCTGGCCGAACTCACGGCGGCGGAGCGGGAGATCCACGCCCTGGTCGAATCGCGCACCCGGCCGACGTGGGACGCGGTGTGGCGCGGTCTCGACCTGCTGTGCACGCTGCCCGAGGGGGTGTACGCGGCCGAGCGCTGGACCCGCGACCGCTGGTCGTTCACCGGCCACCGCGACCGGGTGGCGGCGGGCGAACCGCCGCAGCCGCGCCGCGACGACGCGGTGACCGCGGCGAACAAGCTGGCGACGCGCGAGCGCGAGCAGGCCCGCCTGGACGCGCAGGAGGCGCTCGACGACCCGCTGGTGATGGCGGGCCGGCGGCTGGCCGGTGAGGCGTTCGCGGGCGAGGTGACCGAGGTCGTGGCGGAGTACAACGAGAAGAAGCGCCCGCGCCCGCTGATCACCGTCCGCACGGACGACCGGCCGCACCTCGGGGAGCGCGTCAAGGTGTTCCGCTCCCTCGAAGGCAAGCCGCAGAGCGCCGAGTTCGTGGCGTACGAGGACGCGGTGGACGGGGGCGGCGCGGTGGTGCTCCGGGTGCTGGACAAGATGGGGCGGGGCAGGGAGCCGGAGGACGGATCCGTGCCGCGGAAGGGGGACCGGGTGTGCTGGACGCTGTTCGAGCACGAGCAGCGGGTGGGCCCGAAGCTGCCGGAGCCGGAGCTCACGCCGTGGACGCACGGAGGGCCGCCCGGTGCGGGGGCCGAGACACCGGACGCGGTGACGTCGGAGGACATCCTGTGAGCAGCACGGCCATCACCGAGCCCGGGACCGGGACCGGAACCGAGACCTTCGACCCGGGTGCCGCGGCGACCCGGGCCACCGACGCGATCCTCCGCGACACCCTGCACGGCGACGCGCGCGGCGTCGTCGTGGACTCACCGCCCGGCGCCGGGAAGTCGACGCTGGTCGTGCGGGCCGCGCTCGAACTCGCGGACGCGGGCCGCCCGTTGATGATCGTGGCGCAGACGAACGCGCAGGTCGACGACCTGGTGCTGCGGCTGCACGAGAAGAACCCCGAGCTGCCGGTGGGGCGGCTGCACAGCAGCGACCCGGACGCGTACGACAAGGCGCTCGACGATCTGGCGCCGGTGCGCACCTCGACGAACGTGGGCGATCTCGCGCCGCTGCCGGTCGTCATCTCGACGGCGGCGAAGTGGGCGCACGTGAAGGCCGACGACGCCGGGGGGCCGTGGCGGCACGCGATCGTCGACGAGGCGTACCAGATGCGCTCGGACTCGCTGCTGGCCGTGGCCGGGCTGTTCGAGCGGGCGCTGTTCGTGGGCGACCCGGGGCAGTTGGACCCGTTCTCGACCGTGGGCGCGGACCAGTGGGCGGGCCTCTCGTACGACCCGTCGGCCTCGGCGGTGGCGACGCTGCTCGCCCACAACCCGGACCTGCCGCAGCACGAACTCCCGGTGTCCTGGCGGCTTCCGGCGTCAGCGGCGCCGCTGGTGTCGGCCGCGTTCTACCCGTACACGCCGTTCCGCAGCGGCACCTCCGAGGGCGACCGGCTGCTGGACTTCCGTGCTCCGTCGGACGGTTCGGGCCCCGACCGGGTCATCGACGAGGCCGCGCAAGCCGGTTGGGGCCTGCTCGAACTGCCGGCCGCGCACACGCCGCGCACGGACCCGGAGGCGGTGCGGGCCGTGGCCCTCGTCGTGCGGCGGCTGCTCGACCGGGACGGGGTGACGGTGTCGGAGCGCGGGCCGCAGGAGATGCCGCTGACCGCGGACCGGATCTGCGTCGGCACGGCCCACCGCGACCAGGCGGCGGCGGTGCGGGCGGCACTGGCGGAGCTGGGCGTGCGGGACGTCACCGTGGACACGGCGAACCGGCTGCAGGGCCGGGAGTTCGACGTGACGGTGGTCCTGCATCCGCTGTCGGGCCGGCCGGACGCGACGGCGTTCCACCTGGAGACGGGCCGGCTGTGCGTGCTCACGTCACGCCATCGGAACGCGTGCATCGTGGTGTGCCGGGCGGGCGTCTCCGCCCTCCTGGACGAGCATCCGTCGGCGGAACCGGTCCAGTTGGGCGTGACGGTGAAGTTCCCGGACGGCTGGGAGGCGAACCACTCGGTGCTGGCCCGGCTCGCGGAACACCGGGTGACCTGGCAGCCGTGAGCGCCGGGTGTGGCGGTCTTGCGCACCGCCGGACAATGGAAGGTGGCCCGGACCACGAACCACGGGTCGCACCACTCCCGCAACAAGGAGGAACCACCATGGCGGAGCCCGAGCGGCCCCGTAGCTCGCAGCCGCGGCTGCGGCCCGCCCCGCTGATCTTCGAGCCCGCGGAGGCCGCCGCCGACCCGGAGCACTTCTTCGACCTGGAGTCGATCGAGGACCCCCGCGAACTGCTGACGCGGGCCACCGAGCTGACGCACGCGTTCCGCGCGGCGACGGACCGGTCCGTCGAGTTCCAGGCGATCGCGGCCGCCCAGCTCGCCGACCCGCGCCGGTTCGACCGGCTGACCACCGCGGACATCGCCGAGCGGGCGCAGTGGACCGAGGACTATGCGAAGAAGATGGTCGAGTTCGGCCGTGACCTGCTGCGCGGCGCCGCAGAGCAGGCCCCTTGATCACTCCGTAAAGATCGTTTGGCATATGCCAGAGGGGCAAGATACTCCACCCCGCCCCTCCCTGTCCCGATTTCTCACAAC
>NZ_JAMOLN010000184.1 GCF_024448165.1 Streptomyces longispororuber | reverse complement strand
GCCGCACCGGGGTTCACCGGCCGGGCCGACGAACTCGCCCATCTGCACGCGATGGTGCCGCTGGGTCCGGGCCGGGCGTCGGCGAGCGCCGTGGTGATCTCCGCCATCGGCGGCGCGGCCGGCATAGGCAAGACCGCGCTCGCCGTCCACTGGGCGCATCAGGTCCGTGAGCGCTTCCCGGACGGCCAGCTGTACGTGAACCTGCACGGGTTCGACCACGAGCGGCCGCCGCTGGCCGCCGGCGAGGCCCTGGAGATGCTGCTGCGCAGTCTCGGGGTGGAGGCGTCGCAGATCCCCGCCGACGAGGAGGCCCAGGCACGCGCGTACCGGACGCTGGTCGCCGACCGGCGGTTGCTCGTCCTGCTGGACAACGCCGCGTCGGCGGAGCAGGTCCGTCCCTTGCTGCCGGGCAGTGCGTCCTGCTGTGTCGTCGTGACCAGCCGCAACCGGCTGGGTGATCTGGTGGTCCGCGACGGGGCGCAGGCCCTGGCTCTCGGCACCCTGTTCCCCGACGAGGCCCGGGCACTGCTCGCCGAGGCGCTCGGCGCGGAACGACTGGCCGATCAGCCGGTCGCGGCGGACCGGTTGATCGGGCTCTGCGGCGGCCTGCCGCTCGCCCTGCGGGTGGCCGCCGCCCGGCTCGCCGGCGATCCGGGTCTCGGCATCGCCGATCTCGTCGACGAGATGTCCGAGGGCAGTCGTCTGGAGGCGCTGGAGCTGGACGGTCCCACGGACTCGCCGCTGCGGCTGGCCTTCTCCGTCTCGTACCGGGTGCTGCCTCAGGACGCGCGGCGGCTGTTCCGGCTGCTCGGCCTGTTCCCCGGGCCCGAGTTCACCGCGCAGGTCGCCGCCGCGCTGCTCGCCGTACCGCAGGCCCGGGCCAGACGACTGCTCGGGACGCTCGCCGCCGCCCATCTGATCGATCCCGCGGCGGCGGGCCGCTACCGGTTCCACGACCTGCTGCGAGAGTACGCGCGGGAGTGCGCACGCGCCGAGGAGACGGCGCAGGACCGGAACACCGCGCTGGAGCGCGTCCTCATCTGGTACGTGCACGCCACCCGCGCCGCCGCGGGCACCTGGTTCCACCCGGTACTGCCCGACTCCCTGGGGCCCGCCGACCAGCCGGGCCTGCCGTCGGCCGCCGACGCCGCGCACTGGCTGGAGGTGGAGCGCGCCAATCTGCTCGCCGTGATCGGCCACGCGGGCCTGCACGGTCCCCACTCGGTCGCCGTGCACCTGATCTCGTCCTCGCTGGGCCACTTCTGGCTCCATCTGCCGCGGGCGACCTGGAACGCGCTCACCCGGACCGCGCTGGACGCCGCCGTCGCCGAGGGCGACGCCCAGGGACAGGCCGTGCTCCACAGCCACCTCGGCATCATCGAGTGGGACCTGGGCCGGCCCCGGGAGGCGGCGGAGCACTGCAAGCGGGTCCTGGAGATCGGCCGGGAGATCGGCTGGCCGGAGGCGGAGGCCGCGGCGCACGGCGTCAGCGGCTTCGTGGACTGGAGCACCGCCCGTCTTGAGCGCGCGCACGAGTGCCTCACCAGGGGCGTCGGGATCACCGACGCCATCGGGAACCGCTACTTCGAGGCGTTCGGACTGCTCGGGCTCGGGATGGCCGCCCGGGACCTGGGCAGGCTGCCGGAGGCCGCACGCCACCTGGAGCGGGTCATCAGCCGCAACACGCACGTGAGTTGGTGGGACGACAGTCTGGCGCTGCAGATCCTGGGCTGGGTGTACTGGGAGCTCGGCCGCTTCACCGACGGCCTGACCGTCCTCGGCCCCAAGGTGACCGTCGACGACCGGGGCGGGTACCGCAACGGCCGGGCGATGATGCTCGACGCCGCCGCGCGGATCCACGTCGACCTCGGCCGGCACGACGAGGCGCTGGCGCTGACGGACCGGGCCTTCGGGATGGTCAGGGACCCGGGCCGGCCCTGGATCCGCTCGGGGATCCTCAACACCGTCGCATCCGCCCACCGCAGCCGGTCCCGGTTCGACGCGTCCCTCCGGGCCGACACCGAGGCCCTCGACCTGGCCCGCCGGGCGAGGTTCCGCCGCGCCGAGGCCGACAGCCTCATGGGGCTCGCCCGCACGCGGCACTGCCTGGGCCACCACCAGGAGTCCCGCGAGGCGGCCGAGGAAGCCCTGGCCCTGGCCCGTACGCACGGCTTCCGCGTGGTGGAGGGCCAGGCCCTCACCGTCCTCGGCTCCGTGGCCTGCGCCGGATCGGCGTACGCCACGGCGGTCTCGCTCGGCGAGGCAGCACTCACGACCCACCGCGAGACCGGCCACCGGCTGGGCGAGGCCCGCGCCCTGACCGTACTCGCCCGGGCCCGCCGGACGTCCGACGGCGACACCGCCGACCGGCTCCGGCAGCAGGCGTCGCTCATCTACCGCGACGTCGGGGTACCGGCGGCGGTGTACGAGGACCGGGAACTGGACTAGGGCTGTCGGGCGACGCAGGTCGCAGGCACGGGATCACGGCGTGGTCCAGGGGTCCGGCCGCCCCAGCACCTCGGCGAGCGGGACACCGGTCCGGGCCGCCGCGACGCGCCGGGCCCGCAACTGCGCCCGGGTGCGCGGACGGAACGAGCGGTCCCTGCCGCAGCCGCAGGCGTCGCGGCCCTCGTAGCGCAGTCCGGCGTTCAGCACCGCCGCCACGACGGTCCAGGCGCTGGTGTCCCGGCGCCGCGGGGCGGCGAAGTCACGTCCGGCGCACAGCATCGGCTCCGCGCAACGAGGGCACCGGTGTCCGCCGGGGCCCGGGTGCCGCTTGAACGCGACCCGGCAGCGCACGCACGCGTAGTGCGGCTTGTAGGTCTTCTCGGCGTAACGGCACATTCGGTGAGCCTACTTGGGACCCCGGGTGAGCGGGCCCCTTAGCCTGGTGCCAGACAGTCCGCGCACGTCCGTACGAGAAGGCAGGGAGGCAGTCGTGCCGCAGCGCCCCGCGCCCGCGTCCTCGCGGGTCGTCGTGCTGGCCGCCGCGGCGCTGCTGTCCCTGTTCACGTTCTTCGTGCCGGCGGCGACGCAGGACGTGCGGGGCCCGCTGCCGGAGGGCCCTGCCCCGACCGCCGCGTGGGGTGGGCATCCGGCCGCGTACGCCGTCCTCACCGCGCACGCCGGACGCGTGGCGCACCCCGAGGCGGCGCCGCAGCCGCACACCGGACCGCCGGTCGCCGCCCTCGCGCACGCGCGCGTGCCGGTGCACCCGCGCGTCGGTCCCGGCTCGGCGGCCACGTCCGGCGGGCAGTGCGGCCGGGTCCGGACGGGAACGGTCGCGCCGCGTGCGCCGCCGCACGGCCCGCGCAGCGAAGCCACCGTCATCAGCGCCTGACGTCACCCACGGCCGGGCGCTGCCCCTTCGTCCTGCCGTGGAGCAGTCACATGTCCCCCAAGCAGTCCCGCATGCCCTTGTGGCGTGCGCTGATCGCCCTCGTGGTGATCGCCGTCTCCCTCGCCATCGCCCTCACCCGGTCCGCGACCCTGGGGCTCGATCTGCGGGGCGGCACCCAGATCGTCCTGGAGACCCAGGACTCCCCCGACACCGGAACCGCGGCGGACGCCGCGTCCACCGACCGCGCCCTGGAGGTGCTGCGCCAGCGCGTCGACGCGCTGGGCGTGTCCGATCCGAGCCTGTCCCGCTCCGGCGACCGGCGCATCATCGTCGAGTTGCCCGGGGTCCAGGACCCGCGCGAGGCGGCCGATGTGATCGGCCGCACCGCGCAGTTGACCATGCATCCCGTCACCGGCGTCACCGACGAGAAGCCGCGGGACGGCTCGCGCGCCCTCGCCGACCCGGACGCCGCCGGCACCTATCTGCGGCTCGGCGAGGCCGCCCTCGGCGGGGACGGCGTGAAGGACGCGAACGCCGTCCTCGACCAGGAGGGCATGGCCGGCTGGACGGTCGGGCTGGCCTTCCGCAAGGACGCGGCCGGCGACTGGGCCCGGCTCACCGGCGCCGCGGCCTGCGCCGCACAGGGCGCGCCCGAGCGGCGCGTGGCCATCGTTCTCGACGGCAAGATCATCTCGGCGCCGGGAATGAACCCGGACGTGCCGTGCCCGACCGGGATCACCGGCGGCGACACCCGGATCACCGGCGGGTTCTCGCAGGAGGAGGCCCGCGATCTGGCGGCGCTGGTGAAGGGCGGCGCGCTGCCGGTGCCGGTCGACGTGGTGGAGCAGCGCACGGTCGGCCCGACGCTGGGCGCCGACGCGATCGAGGCGTCGGCGCAGGCCGCTCTCATCGGTCTCGCGCTGACAGCCCTGTTCGTCGTCGCGGTGTACCGGCTGCTCGGCGCCCTCGCGACGGTCGCGCTCGCGCTGTACGGGCTCATCTCGTACGCGGCGCTGGTCGCGCTCGGTGCCACGCTGACGCTGCCGGGTCTCGCCGGGTTCGTGCTGGCCGTCGGGATGGCGGTCGACGCGAACGTGCTGGTCTTCGAACGGGCCCGGGAGGAGTATCTGGGCACGCGGTCCACGGCGCTGGACAAGCCCGTCGCGCGCGGCTTCGGCAAGGCGTGGAGCGCGGTGATCGACTCGAACGTCACCACCCTGCTGGCGGCCGGACTGCTGTTCTTCTGCGCCACCGGCCCGGTGAAGGGGTTCGGGGTGACGCTGTCCATCGGCGTCGTCGCGTCGATGGTGTCGGCCCTGGTCGTCACCCGGGTGCTCGCCGACTTCGCGGTACGGCGCCGCTTCGTGCGCGCCCGCCCGCGGTGGACCGGCATCACGTCCACCGGGCGGGTGCGGTCCTGGCTGGCGCGGCGTGATCCGCAGTTGGTGCGGCACCGGCGGCGCTGGCTCGGCGCGAGCGCCCTCCTGGTGGTCGTGGCCGTCGCCGGGATCGTCGTGCGCGGGCTCGACTTCGGCGTCGAGTTCACCGGCGGGCGCATGGTGGAGTACAGCACCAGCAGGACCGTGGACGTGGACACCGCCCGGGAGGCCGTGTCCGACGCCGGGTTCCCGCGGGCCGTCGTCCAGGAGTCCGGCGACGGCGGCATCTCCGTGCGCACCGGAGAGCTCAGCGACGACGAACAGCACACCGTCAAGGAGGCGCTGGCCGGGCCGGGCGGTGAGGTGACCGTCGAGCGCGACGAGATGATCGGTCCGAGCCTGGGCGACGAGTTGCGGGTGAAGGCGCTCGTGGCGCTCGGCATCGCCGTGCTGGCCCAGCTCGCGTACCTCAGCGTGCGGTTCCGGTGGACGTTCGCGGCGGCCGCCGTCAGCGCCATGGTGCACGACGTGCTGATCGTGGTCGGGCTGTTCGCCTGGCTCGGCCGGCCCGTCGACAGCGTGTTCCTGGCGGCGCTGCTCACGGTCATCGGGTACTCGGTCAACGACACCGTCGTCGTCTTCGACCGGGTGCGCGAGGCGCGTCGGCGTGATCCCCGGACGGAGCTGGAGCGGACCGCCAACAAGGCGGTGATCCAGACGCTGCCGCGGACGGTGAACACCGGGATGGGCGCCCTGTTCATCCTCGCGGCGCTCGCCGTCCTGGGCGGCGACTCGCTCGCCGACTTCTCGCTCGCGCTCATCGCGGGCGTGGTGATCGGCATGGCGTCCACGGTGTTCACGGCCGTGCCGATGGCCGTGACGCTGGAACGGCGCAGCCCGGCCGGCGGACCGCGCCGGCGCGGCGGTGGCGGACCGGGCCGAACTACCGGTGCGCGCAGTCCCCTTGAGGCGCGTCGGGCCCGGCGGGAGGACACCGGCGCCGTCGTGTAGGCGACGCCGTTCGGAAGGGGCCCGGCCGGGTGACCGGCCAGGCCCCTGGCCGGAACTTCCCTCACCTGGGCAGGAGTTCGGCCCTGCTCGCGGACCCGTCCTCTACCCTCGTGCCCAGGACGCCGAGTGATGCCCTGCGCATCGGTTGTGAGGAGGGGACCGTGCCCGGAAGAGGCATGCGCTGGCTCGCCGGTGCCATGGCCGCGGCCTGCCTGGTGCTCATCGGCCCGAGCGCACCGAGCGGCGCCCTCGTCCCGAAGCCGCTGCCGGCCGGCGCCGCCGAGGACATCGTGCCGAACCGGGTCATGACGTGGAACATCTGCAACCCCTGCGGCCGCGGCGGCTACGACGTCGGCCGGGCGGCGGACATCGCGACGTACGCACCGCAGGTCGTCGGCCTGCAGGAAGCGTGCGTGCGGGACGTGGAGAAGATCAGGGACCATCTGGAGAACCTGTACGGGTTGGTCTACCACGTCGCGTACGGCTCGGTCCTGCGGAACTGGGGGCGGTGCGGCGGGTTGCCGTGGAGTCCCGGCGGCTTCGGCCAGGCGATCCTCTCGGCGGCCCCGATGACCGGCCGTACGGTCGTGGAGTACCCCGACGGCGGCTCGGAGGACCGCGGGTACGTGGCGGTCACCACCACGGTGGCGGGCAGGTCCGTCCGCGTCTTCAACACGCACCTCGCCCAGCGGCGCCAGGAGACGGTCAGGGCCGGGCAGGTCCGGGTGCTCGCCGCGGCGGTGGCCCGGCACGATCGCGCGATCGTCCTCGGCGACTTCAACGCCGTGCCCGACTCCGCGGAACTCGGCCCGATGTGGGCGCGGGCCACGGACACCGATCCCGGGTGCCGTCCGGCGCTCGGCGTTGCCTGCGAGCCGACCACCGACTGGCACCTCAAGTTCGACTACGTCTTCCTGCGGGGCATCGTCCCGCTCGCGCACCGGGTGCGCTCCAGCCGGTACTCGGACCATCACATCCTCCGCACCGACCTGCGGTACTGACCGGCCTGGCCGCCGCCTCGGCGACGGCCGGGCCGGACCTCTCCGTACGGCGGCTCAGGGCAGCGTGCCGGGCCGGGCCGGTTGGGCCTCGTACGGGGCGCCGAGCAGCCGCACCGCCTGGTGCTGCATGAACTCGGCGGCGACCTGGGCCTCGGCGACGACGTCGCCGAACTCGCGGACCAGGTCGTCGTAGATCGGGTGCGGAACGTTCTCGGTAGGGCTGCGCATCACAGTCGGTCCTTCAGCCGTAGTAGGTCTTCCGTGGCCCTTTCTGGCCCTCGGCAAGAACCCGCAGGGAATTCATGCCCGGTTCAGCCGGGAAGCGATTCCGTGACCGATCAGCAAATACAGAACCGCAGGAAGTCCATAATTGAGGACGACGCGTAGACCTTCTGTGTCCATCGTGAAGATGTCCTGGGACCACCCGGCCAGCCAGTCCGCCGTTCCGTGCACGAAATCGACGAACACGTTCGCCTGGTTCGCGTCGAGCAGGTACAGCAGGACCCACAGAACCAGCAGACCGGCGGCGGTGTCCGCGATCGTGCAGACGGTCAGCGCCAGGCGCCGCCCGTTGTCGGGACGGCGCGCCGGGCGCTCCGGCGCGGGCGGCTGCTGGTACGTGGAGTATCCGGAAACCGGGTCTGGATTGCTCACGAGAAATTCCGATCTGATGAGTTGCCATGCCGGCACGAACGCCCCGGGACAGAAATGCAGCCCTGGGCGTCTGCCGACTCCTCTCCCCCTCTGCGCCTCGACTGTCGGAATGCGTTACACCCCGCCCGCAACACGTGAAATATGGCCGCCTATTCGGGCACTTACGGTGTTGTCGGCTATGGGCCGGTGGGAATGGCCCGGTCAGCCGGCCCTCGGCGGGTCGGCCCAGCCCAGCGGATGCAGGCCGGTCTCCTCGTCCGGGAGCGGGGCCGGCGGTTCCCCGCTCGCCTCGTTGAAGTCGGTGAGCGCCGCGATGAGCGCGGTCCGCTGCTGCGGGGCCAGACGCTCGACGATCGCCGCGAACTCCCGCCGCCTGCGCGCCGTGACCTCCTGGACCGTGCGGCGCCCCTCGTCGGTGAGGTCGAGCAGTGTCTCCCGCCGGTTGTCCGGGTTGACCCGCCGGTCGGCGAGACCGGCCGCGATCAGCCGGTCGACCATCCGCATCGCCGTCGAGGGTGCCACCTCCAACAGCTCGGCCAGCGTGACGAGTTTGGTCGCCCCGCGCGTGGAGAGCACCACGAGCATGCGCAGCTGGGGCAGGGTCACCCGGTCCTCGACCTCGGCGAGCGACCGCGCGGACACGGCCACCAGCACCCGTGACGCCGTCAGCACCGCGCGGGTCACCGCGTCCACGTCGTCCATCCGCATCGCTGGAGCCGCCCTCCTGGCCATGGCACCTTTGTACCCGCCGCCGCCCCGACTACGTCCGGTGAGTACGGCGAAGACGCGCGGTCGGTCAACGCCCGTGCCCGCGGGGGCACTTCTCCGGCTGCCCCGCGTGCGCCGCGCCCCAGTGCCGCCGGCAGTACGGCACGTCGCACCGGTCGCAGTACCCGGCGTTCCCCTTCAGTCCGGCCGTGTGCACCCGGTCGTAGCTGCGTGGGTAGACGAACGCCGCCCGGTAGCGCAGCACTTCGGACTCCGTGACGTTCTCCCCCAGGCCGTTGTCCTGACCGTCGCTCTCCACGATCAGCCACCAGGCGTCGGGATCCCGCCGGCCCGCGTACGTCCGGCGCGGGACGGCCGCCCAGGCGTACCAGCTCGCCGGGTGCACTCCCGGCGGCGCGAACTCCAGCCGCGCCACCTGCACCTTGCACAGCGCGCAGGCGACGTGGAGGACGAACAGCAAGGCGGGGATCTGCTTCATACCAACGCCCACGGGTCGACGGATCGGACATCGCGGCAACCAAGCCCTCTCGGCATCTTTGCACAGTGCAACGGCGGTTCGTGGGCGTTGCCGTCAGCGGACGGATCAGCGGTGGTACGGGGGGTGCGCCTCGGAGTGACCCCTGGGGTGTGCCTTGGTCAGCGTGCAGACGCCGTCCGCGCACCGGCGCTCCAGACGGCCGCGGGAGACGGTCTGGGCGAGGCCGATCAGCCAGCACGTGGGGCAGCCGCGGAAGGCGATCAGCGCCAGCGGGGCGGCCAGCAGGGCGGCCGGGCCGAGGACGGGCACCAGGCCGACCGCGCCGGCGATCAGCCCGAAGCCGACGGCGCCGCGCGCCAGGTGGCGCGCGACGGACCGGCTGGCGAAGTCCTTCCCCGTCGGCGCGGATTGCACGGCGGTCCGCGACTGTTCCGCCCGCACGGGCTCGTCGGTGTGGATCACGGTCATGGCTCTTCTCCGACCGGTCGGGCGACGGTTCGGTCCGTCGTCGTCAGTGAGTGGCGCAGCACCGCACGGGCCCGGTGCAGCCGCGATTTCATCGCGGCGTTGCTGAGTCCGAGCGAGTCGGCCACGGACTTGCCCGGCAGGCCCTGCACGTCCCGCATGATCAGGACCTGCCGCTGGTCAGGAGGCAGCGCGCACACCGCGGCCGCGATCCGCTCCACCTCCAGCCTGTGCAGCACCGCCTCCTCGGCGGACGGTGCCGCGGCTGCCTCCGGCTCGGCCGCGACGTCGCCGCCGCCGCGCGGGACGAGCCGTCTAACCTGCCGGAGGCATTCGTTGCGCACGATCCGGAACATCCACGAGGCGAGCGCGCCGGTGGCCCGCAGGGTGCCGATCTTCCGGTACAGGATGATCAGTGCCTCCTGCGCCGCGTCCTCGGCGTCCTGTGGGGAGGCGCACAGCGACAGGGCGAACCTGCGCACGTGCGGCTGCGAGCGCAGGACGACGGTGGTGAGCGAGGTGACGTCGCCGTCCTGGGCGGCCTTGATCAGCCGCTCGTCCGGCCACGGGACGCGTGGGTTCATGCGGTGCTCATCTCGGGAGGCTCCGTAGGCAGGGGTGGTCAGTTCCGGCTCCGGTAGCGCCGCATGAGATGCCAACTGCACGCGCCCACGAGCAGTACTCCGACCACCACGAAGCCAGTGACCATCATCGGTGTTTCCTCCCGGTTCCACCGGCCCGTCCGGCCGGTACACCGATAAGAGGCGGGGAGATCCGGAAAGGATTCACCCCTGGTCCGGGTGGATCACCGCTCGTCCGGGTCGTCGAAGTCCTCCACGAAGTAGCTGTCGTGCCGGATCCGGAACTCCTTGAGTTCGTCGGCGCCGCGCCGGGACATCTCCGCGACCCGCTCGAAGTACTCCTCGCGGGGCGCGCCCGGGGAGAACAGCATCAGCATCGACATGGGTTCGTCGGTCACGTTCTTGAAGCCGTGCAGGCCGCCGACGGGCACGTAAAGGAAGTCGCCGGTGCGGCCCGTGACCCACTTCTGGCCGTCGTAGAGCTCCAGTTCGCCCGACAGGACGTAGAAGGACTCCGACATGGCGCGGTGGAAGTGCACCTTCGCTCCGGCGGACTTCGGGCCCAACTCGACCTGGTAGAGGCCGAATTCACCACCCGTCGACTCATGGGTGGCGAGGTAGTGGGTTTCGCCGCCGGGACCGGAGAGGTCGGGCGGGGAGTCGGCGGGGCGGAAGGCGGCGTTCACCTCGCCGTGGCGGCCGAGGTAGCGGGGCTGCGGGTAGTCGAGGTGCTCGGGGTAGGACACGATGCGCTCCTTGTGACGGATGAACGGGTCTGCCAGCATCCTGGCCCGTGCCGGGGCGCGAGGGATCGGTCCCGCGCCCGGTCGCGGCGTCCATCGGGACGAGGCCCGGCGACCTAGGTCCCCCGGCCGGTCGCGGTCGGACGGAATCCGTCCCTTCCCACCATGCGGTCAGACCGGCTCCGCCCCTTCCCACGCCGCGCGCAGCAGTTGGCGCACGCCGTCCGCGGTGACCGGTCGCGGGTTGTCCGCGGGAGCCGCGTCCAGGACGGCGGGCACCGCGTCGTCGACGTCGGCTTCGGTGAGGCCGTAGTCGCGCAGGGCGGTCGGCGCGTGCACCGTGCGGCGCAGCCGCCGCAGCCCGACGAGCGCCGAGTCCGCGTCGAGGGCGGCCGCGATCCTGCGCTCGGCGTCCGGCGCCGCGGGGGCGTTGAAGGCGAGGACGTGGGGCAGCACCACCGCGTGGGTCTGGGCGTGCGGCAGGCCGTAGCGGCCGCCGAGCACGTGGCAGATCTTGTGGTGCAGGCCCGATCCCGCCGACGAGAACGCCAGGGCCGACAGATACGCCCCGTAGAGCATCCGCTCACGCCCCGCCGGACCGGCGGGATCGTCGACGACGGCCGGGAGTCCGGCGGCGAGTGCGCGGATGCCCTCGGCGGCCAGGGCCTGGTCCAGCGGGTCGGTGCGCGGTGCCCACATCGAATCGACGCAGTGGGCCAGGGCGTTGAGGCCGGAGGCGACGCTCGTCCCGACCGGCAGGGTCAGGGTGAGCGTCGCGTCGTAGACGATCGCGCGCGGCAGGACGCGGGCGTCGACGCCGGTCGTCTTGCGGGCGCCGTCGGTGATCCCCCAGACGCAGGTCGCCTCCGAGCCCGCGTACGTGGTGGGGACGGCCACGATCGGCAGGCCCGCCGTCAGGGCGACGGCCTTGGCGAGGCCGGTCGTCGACCCGCCGCCGACGCAGACCAGCGCGTCCGCGCCGTGCCGGTCCGCGGCGGCCCGCGCCCGCTCGGCGGTGGCCACGGGCACGTGCATCGCCACGTCCGTGTGGTGGGCGACGACCGGTAGGTCGGCGGTCACGGTGCGCGCGACAGCGGCCGCGCTCGGTGCCGCGATCACCAACACGCGTGCACCACCGAGCCGTTCGACCTCGGCACGCACCGCGCTCCGGGCCTCACCGGCGCCGAAGCGGACGCGTTGGGGAAGGGTTTCGTGCTCGAACCGCATGGGCTGACTCTCCTGGCTCTCCTCGGGCGTGCGGCAGTACGTGGGGCTCACGCGTGCCGGAGCACGAGGTCGAAGCGGACCCTGGTCCAGCTCCGGTCGGCCAGTCGGCGGCCGTTCGGGGTCGGGGTGCCGGGCGGCTGCCGGTCGAACTTCTTCACCAGCGAGTCCTTGACCCCGAACACCGCGTCCTGGACGAGGAGTCGGTCGCCCTCGACGAAGATGTGCGTGATGACGGTGCGCAGCCCGGCGGCCGTCGCCTTGACGTGCAGGTGGGAGGCGCGCAGCGGGGAGCGTCCGGTCCGGGCCAGGAGGGCGCCGACCGGTCCGTCGTGCGGGACCGGGTACGGGGTCGGTGTCAGACCCCAGAAGGCGTAGTGGCCCCGGTCGTCGGTGAACAGGTGGGCGCGGGCCGCCGTCCGGTCGGGCCCGTACTGCACGTCGTAGAGGCCGTCCTCGTCGGCTTCCCAGACGTCGAGTCGCGCTCCCGGCACGGGGTTTCCCGAGGTGTCGGTGACCGTGCCCTCGACCCAGCAGGGCTCGCCGGGCGCCCCGCCCGCCAGGTCGCCGCCGAGGGGGATCTCCGGGGCCCCTTCGACGAAGAAGGGGCCGACGACGGTGGCCTCGGTGGCGTCGTCCACCGCCTCGTGGTTGACGTTGATCGTCTGCATGGAGGCGCCGAGCACGTCGGACAGGAGCACGAACTCCTGGCGGCGGTCGGTGGTGCTGCGGCCCACCTCAGTGAGGAAGGCGACGGCCTGCTGCCATTCGTCCTCGGTCAGGCTCACATCACGGATGAACGCGTGCAGATGCCGGACCAGGGACCGCATCAGTTCGCGCAGGCGCGGGTCCTCGGTGTCGCGGAACGAGTCGAGAACGGCCTGGGTCAGCTCGTCCTCGACGGGTCGCTGGTGCGGCACGTCGGTTCCGGCCGGGGGTCGGGCTGCGGACATGGTGCGGCTCCTCCGGGTCCTGGCGGTGGCTTCGCTCCCATGGTGACGGTCCGCCCGGCGGCCGTCAGCGGTCTCCCGGGGTGACGAGCCCGGATTCGTAGGCCAGCACCACCAGTTGGGCGCGGTCGCGGGCGCCGAGCTTGGTCATGGCGCGGTTGACGTGGGTCTTCGCGGTCAGCGGGCTGATCACCATGTGGCCGGCGATCGCGTCGTTGGACAGTCCGTGGGCGACCAGGGCGACGGCCTCGCGCTCACGGGCCGTCAGGTCCGCAAGACCGGTGCCGGCGGCCGGGGGCCCCGGCCGGCTGATGTACCGGTCGATCAGCTTGCGGGTGACGGACGGGGCGAGCAGGGCGTCGCCGCGCGCCGCGACCCGTACGGCGTGCAGGAGGTCGTCCGGCACGATGTCCTTGACGAGGAATCCGGCCGCTCCGGCACGCAGCCCGTCGAGGACGTACTCGTCCAGGCCGTAGTTGGTCAGGATCACGACGTGGACGCCGGCCAGGGCCGGGTCGGCGGCGATTCTGCGGGTGCACTCGATCCCGTCGACGCGGGGCATCTGGATGTCGACGAGCGCGACGTCGGGCAGGTGCTCCCTGATCAGGTCGAGCCCTTCGGCGCCGTCGCCGGCCTCGGCCACCACCTCGATGTCGTCCTCCAGGTCGAGGAGCGCGCGGAAGCCACTGCGGATGAGGGACTGGTCGTCGACCAGGAGGACGCGGATCACGGTGCTCCGTTCGCGGGGAGTTCGGCCTGCACGGTGAAGCCGCCGTCGTCCGCCGGTTCCGCGCGCAGGCTGCCGCCGAGGGCGGTGACGCGCTCCCGCATCCCGAGCAGCCCGAGGCCCGCTGCGGGCGGGGCGGCCGCGAGGGCCGCGCCGTCGTCGTCGACCCGGACGGTCAGGGAGTGCGGGCCGTGCACGACGCGGACCGACGCGGTGGTGGCGGCGGAGTGCCGGACGATGTTGGTGAGCGACTCCTGCACGATGCGGTAGGCGGTGCGGCCGACGGCGGCGGGCACGTCGCGCGGGGTTCCCTCGACGGTCAACGAAGCCTCCCTGCCGGTCAGTTCGAAGCGTTTCACCAGCTCGGGCAGGGCGTCGAGACCCGGCGGCGGGGTCGTGTCGTCATCGCGCAGCGCCTCCAGCGTCGCGCGCAGCTCCCGGCTCGCCTCACGGCCGGCCTGCTGGATCGCCAGCAGGGCCTCCGGGACCTGCTCGCCGCGCCGGCGGGCCACGTGGACGGCCACTTCCGCCTGCACCTTGATGACCGAGATCTGGTGGGTGAGCGAGTCGTGCAACTCGCGGGCGATGCGCAGCCGTTCCTCGTCCGCGCGGCGCAGCGCGGTCTCCTCCTTCGTGCGCTCGGCCTCCGCCGCCCGCCGTTCGGCCTGCCGCAGCGCCTCGCCCGCGGCGAACGCGGCGATCAGCCAGGCCAGTTCGAGGACGTGCCGGGCCTGGGCCAGCGCCTCGCCCGGCGGCCCGTCGCGGAAGGCGAGCGCCGTCAGTTGCAGGGCGGCCACGAGGGCCACGGAGGCGGCCACCGTCAGGACGCGGTGACCGGCCCGCACCGCGCCGTACACCGCGACCAGGTACGACACGGCCAGCACCTCGACACCGGCCGCCTGGTAGCCCACCGCGCACAGTGCGGTGACGGCCAGCACGGCCCGTGGAGCCCGGCGCCGCGCGGCCAGCGCGAGGCCGCCGGAGGCGAGCAGGGCCGAGCCGAGCCGGCCGGCGGCCGAGTCGGGCCACTGTCCGGTCAGTCCGGTGCCCAGTTGCAGCGCCGCGACCGCGAGAGCGATCGCCCAGTCCCCCGCCCCGGCCGGGACGCGGAGTCGTCCTGTGCCCATGGGCGCACCCTAGACCGGCGCCGATCGGGCGCGAGTCGCCCGCGGGGGCGAACCGGCGACTACCGCGCTCGTGGTAGTCGGCCGCTTTCTGCCACGTCGGGCGTACCGGTGTGCGGCGTCGGCGGCAGCGGAAAGTGTCTGCGCCGGCGGGACGACCGCAGGGGTGCCCGGCGGGCACGATCGATGCCACTTCGCATCACGTCACATCACCTCATGGACGGAAGAGGAGAAGGAGCCATGAACGCATCGCAGGCGATCCTGTCGGCGGCCGAGGGCGGCATCATCGGCGACGGGAGGACGGGTGCCAATCTGGCGCTGGGCGTGGCACTGCTGGGTCTGGTCGTCGGCCGGCTGGCCGTGGCGCGGGCGACCGGGCGCGTCGGCTTCGGCGACGCACGGGTGGGCGGCCTGTCGGCCGTCGGGACCGGGGCGCTCAGCGTGGCGCTGGCGGTGCTGCACCTGGCCACGTCCAGCGGCGGTCCCGGTACGGGCAACGGGATGGTCGGAGCCGTCGCGGCCGTCCCTCTGGGGCTGGTCGCCGTGGTCGTCGGGCGGCGGGCGCTGCCCCGGGTCGGCGGGGCCGGTCCCGAGGGGCGGCGGCGCGGGCCGGGGTCCGGCTGAACCGGGCCGCCGGTCAGGCCGCGAGGACGGGGTTCCGGCGCACCGCCAGGACCGTGGTGTCGTCGGTCAGGCCGTTGGCGGCGTGGCGTGCGGCGGCCGCGCGCACGTGCCGGACGAGACGGCGAGGTTCCGCCAGGGACGGGTCGCGGCGCAGTGCGGCGGCGAGGTCCTCGGCAAGGGGGTAGAAGTCGCCGTCGGCGTCGCGGGCCTCGGTCACGCCGTCGGACACCAGCAGGAGCGTCTCGTCGGCCCGGACGGGGACGAGGGTGGAGGTCGGGGCCTCGTCCGTCAGGTCGAGCATGCCCAGGGGCAGTGCGGCATCGCCCTTGAGGGGCCGGACGCCCTGCGGGCCGACGGCGAGCGGGGTGAGGTGACCGCAGTTGACGAGCTCGACGTGGGTGTCGCCGGCCGTCGCTTCGGCCGTGGGGAAGTTGATCAGCGCCGCGGTGGCGAAGCGTTCGCTCTCGTCGTTGCCGAGGGCCTGGACGTGTTCCTGGTGGCGGCGCAGCCGCTGGTCCATGCGCAGGGCCACGTCGGCGAGGTCGGCCTCGTGGAACGCGGCCTCGCGGAAGCTGCCGATGAGCGCGGAGGCGCAGGCCACGGCGTCGAGTCCCTTGCCCTGGACGTCGCCGAGGACAAGGCGGCTGCCGTGCGGCGAGGGCTGGATGTCGTAGAAGTCGCCGCCGACCTGGGCCGCGACGTCGGCGGTGGTGTAGGCGGCGGCCTGCTCCAGGCCCGCCCAGTGGGAGGGCAGGGGGCGCAGGACGGTGCGGCGGGTCGTCTCGGCGATCTCGCGGATGTGGTCCGTGCGGCGCAGGGCGCGCAGCCGGGCGCTGCACACGACTAGTGCGCCCAGGCCGCTGACCATGACCAGGATGAAGCCGGGCAGTCCGGTGAGGCCGCCGCCCGGGTAGTGGATGTCGACGGCCGCGTACACGAGCACGGTGAGCACGCTGTACACGGCGGTGGCCCGCAGGCCGCACCACAGGGCGGCCAGGCCCGGGACGAGGACGACCCAGACGATGCTGCGGAAGCTCTCGCTGGTGGCCACGTCGACCGTCGCGAAGGTCGCCAGGAGGACGGCCGGGAGAAGGGGAAGAAGTCCGCGGCGGTGCAGCGGGACGCGTTCCTCGTCGGGGGCGGGATCGGCGAGCGCGGCCGCGTCGGGGGTGCCCGGGCGCAGGGCCGTGGCCGGTGCCGTGGTGCAGAGGTGCTCCATCAGGTGCTTCACCATTCAACAAGAACATCACGGACGGGAGCCCTGGGGATCAGGCGTAGGTCCCGTCCGAGCCGGGCGGAAGTCCCGGATTCGAGCAGTGCGGGCTCCGCCGGCTACACGAGGAGCAGGACGATGGCGGTGACGAGCACGCCGAGCGCCATGACGGCGAGCAGTCCGGCGGCGGCCAGGACGAGTGCCCGCTGGTGCCCGTCGCCGCTCCGGGCCGGGGCGGGCGGCGCCGGCACCTCGCCGCGGGCGGACAGCTCGTCCCGCGGGGGGACGGTCTCGGTGGACACGGGCTGGTGGTAGGTGCTCGTCATGACGGCTCCTGACGCGGATCTGCGGACGGGCTTCTTGATGGATTCGCGGGCCGTGCGGCGGCTTCTCGGCCGCTTCGATCGGTGACCCGGGCACGGAGGGGAATTCCTGCGAAGAGGTTCCGCAATGTGTGCAAATTCACCGTACAAGAGCACTTATGGAATTCCAACGGGCATTTCACCGCATATCCACACCCAGGACTTCAGGCCTTCCCGGGCGGGACCGTCGGCCTCGTGTGGCGCACCGGCAGCCCGCCCGCCAGTGCACTGCGGCCCGCACTCCAGCCGCCGCCGGACCGCGATCCGGACCCCGTCCCGGCATTCCATCCGCTCCCGCGCCCAAGAGCCACGGCATCCTCGGTGTCCTTTTCAGGAAGAAGGTCACTCGGCCGTGAGCAGAAGACGGGGCGAACGTCCTGCGCGCCAAGGACCTCTGCGGGTTTGCGAGCGACGGCACCCTTCCGAGCCGTCGGCTCAACGCCGCGCAGAGTCAAGGGAGTTGTCCGCCGATCGACGGGTCTCCGTGCCCGGCAGCGCCTAGGGTGGGGCGAGACCATGATCGACGGACGCCACGAGAGGAACCCGTGACCAGCGACGCGCACGCCGACCGCCCCCACCAGCGGATCGACACCAGCCGGCCGCACACCGCGCGGATCTGGAACTACTGGCTCGGCGGCAAGGACAACTACCCCGTCGACGAAGCCGCGGGCGAGCAGATCCGGCAGCTCCACCCGGGCATCGTCGACTACGCCCTCGCCGACCGGGCCTTCCTCGGGCGCGCGGTCCGCCACCTGGTGCGCGACGTGGGGATACGCCAGTTCCTCGACATCGGCACCGGCCTGCCCACGGTGGACAACACCCACGAGGTCGCCCAGCGCCTCGCCCCCGACGCCAGGATCGTCTACGTCGACAACGACCCCATGGTCCTGCGGCACGCACAGGCGCTGCTCACCAGTACGCCGGAGGGCAGCACCGACTACATCGACGCCGATCTGCGCAACGTCGACCAGATCCTCGAACGCGCCGCCAGGACCCTGGACCTGAGCCGGCCCGTCGCGCTCGTCCTGCTCGGCGTCGTCATCTTCGTCGCCGACGACGAGGACCCGTACGGCATCGTGCGGCGCCTGCTCGACGCCCTGCCCGCCGGCAGCCACCTCGTGCTGTCGCACACCATCACCAGTCCGGCGATGCCGGACGTGGACGCGGCCGTCGCGTTCTGGAACGAGAACGGCACGCCCCGGCTGAACCAGCGCACGCCGGAGCAGGTCGGCCGCTTCTTCGACGGGCTCGACCTGCTGGAGCCGGGCGTGGTGTCGTGCTCGCGCTGGCGGGTCGGGGACACCGGCGCGGACGAGCCCGCCGAAGTGGCGATGTTCGGCGGCGTGGGCCGCAAGCGGTAGGCCGGAGCGGCCGGGCTACCGGCCCGGCCGGTACCTCCGCTCGACGTGGCCCTCGAGGTCGTCCGGGTGGAAGTAGACCGGCCGCAGGTCACCCGAGGCGTAGATGCCCGCCTGGTCGTCGAAGTGCGGCGAGTCGGGGTGCCCGCTGGCGCCGCCCGCCGTCACCGCCCAGGCCCGCACGCGCGGCCCGAACTCCACGACCGCCACGAAGCTGTTGCCGCTGGTGCCGTAGTAGCGCTTCGTCCCCGGGTACGCCTTCGCGCCGAAGGAGGCGAGGGAGCCCCAGCGCGAGGAGGCGAAGGGCACCGGGATGCTCGGCCGGTCGTCGCTGAACTGCTGGACGATCGCTCCGTCGTTGCGCTGGAAGCGGTTGATGTCGCCCCAGGCGACCCGCCAGTCGCCGAAGTCCCGGACGAGCCGCCCGGTCGCCGTCTCCAGCGCGGCCAGCCGCTGGGTGTCGGTGGCGCGGTCGGCGATGTAGTCCCAGACCGACAGCCTGGCGTCGGCGGCGGCCTGGGAGGTGAGCGCCCAGATGTCCTCGCCCCAGAACACCGCCACGGACGTCGCGGTCGACTTCGCTGACCACCGGTGGTCCCAGTCCCGCAGCAGGCCGACGGGACCGGCCAGCGCCTTCCTCCGCGGGTCGCCCGCGGGCAGCCGCTCCCAGGCGGCGACGAGCCCCGGCAGGAGACGGGCGAACGCGGTCAGGTACGGGTCGAAGGCGGCGTCGATGAGCGTCCGCGGGGTGAAGTCGTCCCGCGCGGTCAGGACGCGCTCCGCCTGCGGGCCGCGCGGGTTCTCGCCGACCTTGTCGAAGTAGCGCGGATAGTCGGCGGCCCTGGGGCTGTCCGCGCTGTCGGCACCGGCCGCGGTCCAGGGCCAGTTGTTGGTGTTGAACGTCCAGCCGTTCTTCGGGTTCACCACCCGCGGCATGCTGTCCAGGCCGTGCAGTCCGCGCCAGTCGGTCGCCGGATCGCTGCCGTCGACGGGCTTGAGGTAGTCGAAGCGGTCGCTCCGCACCGGCATGAACTGCGGCATCAGGAAGGCGATCTCGCCCTTCGAGTCGGCGAAGAGCGTGTTGTTCGAGCTGTTGGCCCGCAGTCCCGCCACGCGCAGGTAGTCCGCGTAGTTCCCCGTCGTGGTGCGCAGGAAGCTCTGCTTCAGCGCCTCGACGGGCTTGTTCATCAGCGCACACGTGATCCACTTGCCGTCGGCCTCGCGCACCACCGGGCCGTGGTGGGTGGCGTACGTGGTGAAGGTCCGCTCGTCCTGTCCGCCGGCCTCGGTGCGGTAGGACAGGGTGATCCGCTTCGTCGTGACGGGGCGCAGTGCGTCGCCGTAGCGGTAGGAGCGGGTGCCGTCGGGCGCCGTCACGATCGTCTCGGCGAACTCGTCGATGTTGTCGACGCCGCTGGACGTGTGCATCCAGCCCGTGTGGGCGTTGAAGCCCTGGTAGATGAAGAACTGGCCCCAGGTGGCGGCGCCGTAGACGTCGATGCCCTCGCGGCTCGTCACGTGCTGTTCCGAGCGGAAGAAGAAGCTCGTGTGCGGGTTGATCAGGAGCAGCGCGTGGCCGTCGCGGGTGTGGCTGGGCGCGACCGCGAAGCCGTTCGACCCGGTGGGCTCGCGCAGGACGAGGCCCCGCTCCTCGTCGGTCATGGGGACGTCACGGCCGGCGTAGAACGCTTCGAGCTGGGTGAGCAGCACCGACTCGATGTCGCCACCGATGCTGCCCTCCGAGAAGCTGAGCGGCATCCACGGCTCGAACCGGTCGAGGACGCGCGGCCGCACCTCGGGGTGGGTGGCGAGGTAGTAGTTGAGTCCGTCGGCCCAGGCCCGCATCAGCGTACGCAGCCACTGGGGACACTTCGCGTAGTCCTTGCGCAGGTCCGCCGGATCGAGGAAGAGCCGCTGGCGCAGGTCCTGCCAGAGGGCGCTCTCGCCCTCGGCCTCGGCGAGGCGGCCCAGGGCGACGAGGTAGTTCTGCTCGATCCGGTTGAAGTCGTCCTCCGCCTGCGCGTACATCATCCCGAACACCGCGTCGGCGTCGCTCTCGCCGACGACGTGCGGAATTCCCCAGTCGTCGCGGGTGATCGTGACCCGGGCGGCGTGCCGGCGCCAGCGGGTCTCGTCGGACGTGCCGTGCTCGGTCCCCGCGAACGCCGTCCCGGCCCGCGCGCCCGTCGCGGCGACGGCCAGTCCTGCCGCCGTGCCCAGCACGCGCCGCCGGCTCACCCGGGTCTTCGGCACCTGAGTCATGAGCTGCCCCACCTTCTTCCGTCCGGCCGACCGGACATCAACGGACCGTGCAGTTCGCGCACTTGCCTCGGGTACGTGATCACTCCCGGCACAGTCCTATCCACCACGAGCCCCACTGACAAGACCGCGCTCAGCGGCCCCTCACGACCTCAGGGCTCGCGCGGCGGACGGCGCCTCCGACGCGGCCGTCAGATCACGCAGCCACGCTTCGAGGCCCTGTCGGAGGAGCTCGGTCGCGGCCGGGACGTCGGCGTCGACCTGGGGACCGGTGTGGGTCTCCTCCGTGCGCACGAGGACGCCGCCCCTGACCGCGGTGAAGGTCCAGACGTGCACCCCGTCGATGTGCAGCCCTTCGCCGTCGGCGGGGCCGGTCCAGCGGATGCAGGAGCCGGTCCTGAGCTGCTGGACGGTGGAGGTGATGTCCAGACGCGTGGCGGGAGTCTGGGGGTTGGCGGGAACGGGCATCGTCCAGTGGAACGCGGAGCCCGTACGGAACGGGCCGTCGTCCAGGCGTTCCGCGCTGGTGACGGCGGGCTGCCAGGACGGCCAGCGGGCGATGTCGGTCTGGGTCTTCCAGACGGTGCGCGGCGACGCGTGGATCAGGGTCTCGGTGC
>NZ_JAMOLN010000183.1 GCF_024448165.1 Streptomyces longispororuber | reverse complement strand
ATCCTGCCCGGGGAGCGCGGCGACGGCCAGCGGATCACAGGACGCCCCTGCCCGCCAGGCTGCGCATCAGGCGCCGCAGGCCGTACTCCCACGGGGGTGCCGCCTCGCTCGTCGTGACGGTGTTCACGAGGGTGCCCAGGCGCGGGCTGGAGATGCGGACGACGTCGCCCTCGTGGTGGGTGAATCCCTCGCCCGGGGCGTCCCGGTCCTCGGTGGGCGCGAACAGGGTTCCGGTGAACAGGACGAATCCGTCGGGGTGTTGGTGGTGGTCGCCGTGCACGGCCGCCACCAGGTCGCCGATGTCGCGGCTGATCCGGCGCAGGGAGCTGCTGCCGTGCAGCACGAAGCCGTCCGTGCCCGTCACTTCTAGGCCGATCTCCAGCTCCCGTACGTCGTCCGGGCCGAAGCGGTCGTCGAAGAGGCGCAGGAACGGGCCGAGGGCGCAGGACGCGTTGTTGTCCTTGGCGCGGGGCAGCAGCAGCGCGCTGCGGCCCTCCACGTCACGGAGGTTGACGTCGTTGCCGAGCAGCGCGCCGCGCATCCGGCCGCGGGAGTCCACGGCGAGGACGGCTTCCGGTTCCGGGTTGTTCCACCCCGACGAGGCGAGGACGCCGATCGGTGCGCCGGTGCCCACGGCGGAGAGGACGGGGGCCTTGGTGAACACCTCGGGGTCGGGGCCGATGCCGACCTCCAGGTACTGCGACCACAGGCCGTCGGCCTGGAGGATCTCCTTCGCCTTCGCCGCCTCCGGGGAGCCGGGGCGGACCGCGGTCACCGCGCCGACGGAGGCGGCGAGGCGTTCGCGGGTGCGGGCGGCGAGGGACGGGTCGCCGCCGGTGCGTTCCTCGATGACGCGCTCCATCAGGCTCTCCGCGAAGGTGACGCCGGCGGCCTTGATGACCTGGAGGTCGACGGGGGCCAGCAGGTGGGGCACGTCCCGCCGGCCGGCGTCCGTCGCGGCGAGCAGCTCCGCCAGCGGCCAGCGCCTGCCGCCCTCCGCGGACCGTACGAGACGGTGGGCGTCGTCGCGTTCCAGGAGGTCGGAGACGGTGGGGGCGTGTGCGGTGAGGTCGACGGCGTGTCCGTCGCGGATCGCCACGACGCACGGGCCGTCCCATTCGGGTTCGTGGACCCGGGCGACGAGGAGGGCGGCCGCGGCGTCGTCGGGCAGGACGGCCTCGGGGGTGAGGGGCATGCGGTGCTCCTGGGGTCGGGTCAGTGCGAGTCGCGGGGGACGGCGTGTCCGCGGCACCCGCGCAGGAAGTCGAAGTCGGCGCCCCGGTCGGCGCCTTCGACGTGCTGTGTGTACAGCCAGGCGTAACCGCTGGCGTGCTGCGGCACGGGCGGCTTCCACTCGGCCTTCCGCCGCGCCAACTCGTCGTCTGACACGTTCAGTTGAAGGGTCCGGCCGGGTACGTCGAGGGTGATGGTGTCGCCGTCCCTGACGAGTGCGAGGGGGCCGCCGACGGCGGCCTCGGGGGCGACGTGGAGCACGACCGTGCCGTAGCCGGTGCCGCTCATCCGGCCGTCGCAGACGCGCACGATGTCGGTGACGCCCGCCTTCAGCAGTCTGGTCGGCACCGGCACGTTGGCCACTTCGGGCATGCCGGGGTAGCCCTTGGGTCCCGCGCCGCGGATGACGAGGACCGTGTCGGCGTCGACGTCCAGGTCCGGGTCGTCGCAGACCGCGTGGTACGCCTCCGGGGAGTCGAAGACGCGGGCGGTGCCGGTGTGGGTGAGCAGGTGCGGTGACGCCGCGGACTGCTTGACGACGGCGCCGTCCGGGCAGAGGTTGCCGCGCAGGACGGCGGTGCCGGTACCGGCCGGCTGGAACGGGGCGTCGACGGGGGTGATGACGTCGTCGCCGGTCCGCTCGGCGTCCGCGACGTTCTCCGCGAGGGTGCGGCCGGTCACGGTGAGCTGGTCGCCGCGCAGCAGCCCGGCCCGGACGAGTTCGTGGTGGACGGCCGGGAGCCCGCCCGCGTAGCAGAAGTCCTCCATGAGGTACGTCCCGGACGGCATCAGGTTGAGCAGCGTCGGCACGTCGCGGGCGAGCCGGTCGAAGTCCTCGGCGTCGAGCCGGACGCCGACGCGTCCGGCGAGGGCGGTGAGGTGGATGATCGCGTTGGTGGAGCCGCCGATCGCGGCGTTGGTGCGGACGGCGTTCTCGAACGCCTCGCGGGTGAGGATCCGGGACGGCCGCAGGTCCTCCTCCACCATCGTGACGATGCGGCGGCCCGCGGCCTGCCCCGTCTCGTAGCGGCGCATGTCGACGGCGGGCCAGGTGGCGGAGCCGGGCAGCTGCATGCCGAGGGTCTCGGCCATGCACGCCATGGTGGAGGCGGTGCCCATCGTCATGCAGTGACCGTTCGAGCGGGCCATGCAGCCCTCGGCGAAGAAGCACTCCTCCTCGGTCATCCGCCCGGCCTTCACCTCGGCCTCCATCTGCCACACCGCCGTGCCCGAACCGACGTCGCGGCCCTGGAACTTGCCGTTGAGCATGGGGCCGCCGGTGACCATCACCGCGGGCAGGTCGACGCTCGCGGCGCCCATGAGCATGGCCGGGGTCGTCTTGTCGCAGCCGGAGAGCAGCACCACGCCGTCGAGCGGGTTGGCGCGGATGAGCTCCTCGACCTCCATGGCCATGAGGTTGCGGTACAGCATGGCGGTGGGCCGCATCAGCGTCTCGCCGGTCGCCATCGTCGGGAACTCCAGGGGGAAGCCCCCGGCCTGCCACACGCCGCGCTTCACCGCCTCGGCTACGCGGGTCAAGTGGGCGTTGCAGGGGGCGAGTTCGGAGGCGGAGACGGCGATGCCGATCACCGGGCGGCCGTCGAAGACCTCGGGCCCGAAGCCCTGGTTGCGCATCCACGAGCGGTACACCATGCCGCCGCGGCCCGCGGCGCCGAACCAGGCCTGACTGCGTCGTCCTTCGGACATGCGGGTCACTCCTCCACGTCGGTGACTCCGGGGAGCCATGGGGGACGCAAGCGCGTACGATGCCGGGCAATCATTGAATGATTCGATGAATCCGTCCAGGGGGTGCGCACGGGGCCGTGGAGAGAGTCGTGACGAACGGCGCGGAGATCCCGGGGAGCCGAACGGGCCATCAGCAGATCGTCGACGCGCTGGGCCGCCGCATCGTCGCTGGCGACTTCCCCGTCGGCGAGGCGCTGCCCGTGGAGGACCGGCTCGCGGCCGAACTCGGCGTCAGCCGTGGGGCGTTGCGGGAGGCGGTGAAGGCGCTCGCGGCGAAGGGCATGCTCGCCACCCGCCCGCGCACCGGCACCCGGGTGCTGCCGGCGGACCGCTGGAACCATCTGGACCGGGACGTGCTGGCCTGGCAGCAGGAGTGCGATCCCCGGCAACTGCTGCGCGAGACCGGCGAGTTGCGGCGGATCGTCGAGCCGGAGGCGGCCCGTCTCGCGGCGCGGCACTGTCGGCCGGATCAACTGGACGCGCTCCGGGACGCGTTGGCGGCGATGGAGGAGGCCGAGGCGTGCGGCGACCGGGCGGCCTACGTGGCGGCGGACACCGCGTTCCACCGCACGCTGCTGGCCGCCGGCGGCAACCGGCTCCTCGGCTCCCTGGGCCGGGCCATCGACGTGGCGCTGCGCCACCACTTCGCGATCAGCGCCCAGACGCCCGGCGCCGTCGCCTCCTCGCTGCCCGGGCACCGGGCGGTCCTGGCTGCGGTGGCGGCGGGGCGCGGGGCGGAGGCGGCGGACGCGGTGACCCGGCTGATCACCGCGGCGGCGCGGGAACTCGCCGAGTCGCCGGGGTTTCCCGGGCCGTGACGGAGCGTCTCCCCGGGAGGTGACGGAACGGGGGACCGCCGTGCGCGGCGCGCGACGGCGGTCCCCCGCAGGCCCGTCCGGGCGCGGCCCGGACCGGTCAGGCGCCCTGGACCAGCGCGAGCCCCTCGGCCACGACCCGCCCGTCGTGCAGCACGGTGCGGTCGGCGCCCCGGTCCATGACCGCGCTCGACGGGGTCTCCCCGTCGACGAGCAGCAGGTCGGCGCGGTCGCCGACGGCGAGGCCCGGACGGTCGGTGACGCCGGCCAGGCGCGGCACGTCGTGGCTCATGATCGAGGCGCCGCCCATGCTCGCCACGGCCAGGCACATCTCGATGTGCTCGTCGCGGCGGAAGTTGTTGGTGAAGGCGAGCTGCCAGGTGCGGTCGAGCAGGTCGCAGTTGCCGTACGGGCTCCAGTAGTCGCGCTGGCCGTCCTCGCCGAGGCCCACGCGGACGCCCGCCTCGGTGAGCGCGACCAGGGAGAGCTGGTTCCGGGCGGCGGGGGCGACCGTCGCCATGGCGATGTCGAGCTCCGCGAACTCCTCGACGAGGCGGCGGCTGGTGGACTCGTTCACGGAGCCGAGCTCGTAGGCGTGCGACATCGTGACCTTGCCCTGCATGCCGAGGGCGCGGACCCGCTCCAGGATCAGGTCCGTGGAGAACACGCCGAGTTCCCCGGGCTCGTGGAGGTGGATGTCGACCTCGACGCCGTACTTCTCGGCGAGCCCGAAGACGACGTCCAGGTGGCCCTTGGGGTCGCGGTCCAGGGTGCAGGGGTCGATGCCGCCCATCACGTCGGCGCCCGCCTTGAGCGACGCCTCCAGGTAGTCGGCGGTGCCGGGCTCGCGCAGGATGCCGGCCTGCGGGAACGTCATGATCTGGACGTCGGCGAGGTGCCCGTACTTCTCCTTCGCGGCGACGACGGCCTCGAACTTCTCCAGCTTGCAGTCCACGTCGACCTGCGCGTACGTGCGCACCCGCGTCGTACCGCGCGCGATCATGCGCTCCAGGGTCCCGGCGACCCGCTCGGGCAGCGGGACCTCGGCGTCGCGCCAGTTCTCGCGGTCGTTCATCATCATCGTCCACACGCCGGGCCCGCCGGTGTGCGGGCGGAACGGCAGGCCGACGCGGGTGGAGTCCAGGTGGACGTGGACGTCGCTGAAGGACGGCAGGAGCAGCCGGCCGCGGCCCTCGACGGCGTCGTCCGCGGGCGCCGCGGCCGGGTCGTGCGGGCGGATCGCGGCGATCCGGGTGCCGTCGATGGTCACGTCGCTGCGCTCGCCGCCCCAGGGGCGGACGTCACGGATCAGCATGGGGTGCAACTTCCTTACGTAGGTGGTGTGGTGGGGGGTTCAGTGGGCCGCGAGGGCCCGGTCGGCGAAGTGGCAGGCGGGGGCGCCGTCGTCGGCCGTCCGCGGCACCTCCCCCGCGCACCGCGCCTGTTCGGCCTCGTCGAGGCGCGGGCGCAGCGGGCAGCGGGTGCGGAACACGCAGCCGGAGGGCGGGTTCGCGGGGGTGGGCAGGTCGCCGGTCAGCCGGATCCGGCGGCCGCGGTCCGCCTCGGGGTCGGGCTGCGGGACGGCGGAGAGCAGGGCCCGGGTGTACGGGTGGCGCGGGTCGTCGAAGACGTCCCGGGTGACGCCGCTCTCCATGATCCGGCCGAGGTACATGACGGCGACGCGGTCGGCGAAGTGCCGTACGACGGACAGGTCGTGGGCGATGAAGACGTAGGAGACGCCGGTGTCGGCCTGGATGTCCTGGAGCAGGTTGACGACCTGCGCCTGGACGGACACGTCGAGGGCCGAGACGGGTTCGTCGCAGATGATGAGGCGGGGTTCGAGGGCGAGGGCGCGGGCGATGCCGACGCGCTGCTTCTGGCCGCCGGAGAACTCGTGCGGGAACCGGTTGTAGTGGTCGGGGCGCAGGCCCACCCGGTCCATCAGCTCGCGCACCCGCGTCCGGATGCCGCCGGGCGGGTCGATGCCCTGGGCGTGCAGCGGGGCGGCGATGGCGGCGCCGACGGACTGGCGGGGGTTGAGGGACGAGGACGGGTTCTGGAAGACCATCTGCACCTGGCGGCGGTACTCCTGCGCCTCCGCCCGGTTCATCGACGCGATGTCGCGGCCGTGCAGGCGCACGGTGCCCGAGGTCGGGTCGAGCAGGCGCATCAGGAGTCGTCCGGTGGTGGACTTGCCGCAGCCGGACTCTCCGACGAGGCCGAGGGTCTGTCCGGCGCCGACGGAGAAGCTGACGCCGTCGACGGCCTTGACCGGGGCGCCGCCGCGGCCCAGCAGACCGCCCCGGCCACGGAAGTGCTTGGTCAGCCCCTCGGCTTCGAGGAGCGGGGTCCCGGCGGTGGTGGGCGTCGTCGACGTCATCGTGCGGCCTCCTCGGCGGTGGCGAGCGTCTCCTGGTGGCACCGGGAGGGGTGGTCGGCCGCGTCACCGGTCAGGAACGCGGGGCGCTCGCTGTGGCACCGGCCGTCCGGTACGCGATGGGTCTGCGGGCAGCGGTCCGCGAAGAGGCAGCCCGCGGGCAGCGCGGTGAGCGAGGGCGGGAACCCCGGGATGGGGCGCAGCCGTTCGCCGTCGTCGCCGAGCGTCGGCATCGAGGCGAGCAGTCCCTGGGTGTAGGGGTGGCGGGGGTCGCGGAACAGTTCGCGGACGCTGCCGCGCTCCACGCACTGTCCGCCGTACATGACGGCGACGTGGTGGCAGACCTCGGCGACGACGCCGAGGTCGTGGGTGACGAGGACGACGGCGGTGCCGGTCTCCTGCTGGAGTTCGCCGAGCAGGTCGAGGATCTGCGCCTGGACGGTGACGTCGAGGGCGGTCGTCGGCTCGTCGGCGATGAGGAGTTCGGGTTCGCAGACGAGCGCCATGGCGATCATGGCGCGCTGGCGCATGCCGCCGGAGAACTCGTGCGGGAAGGCGGCGGCGCGCCGCTTCGGGTCAGGGATGCCGACGCGGCCCAGCATGTCGACGGCGACCGCGGTGGCGGCCTTCCTCGACACCTTGTTGTGGACCCGGTACGCCTCGGCGATCTGTGCGCCGACGGAGTGGAAGGGGTGCATCGCGGAGAGCGGGTCCTGGAAGATCATGGCGATCTTCTTGCCGCGCCAGGCCCGCATCCGGTCCTCGGACAGGGAGTTGAGGTCGGTGCCGTCGAGCAGGATCTCGCCGGTGACCTGGGCTCGGGTCTCCTTGAGGAGGCCCATCAGGGCCTGGCTGGTGACGGTCTTGCCGGAGCCGGACTCGCCGACGATGCCGACGGTCTCGCCCCTGGCCAGGGTGAGGTCCATGCCGTTGACGGCGTGCACGAGCCCGTCGTCGGTGGGGAAGGCGACGTGCAGGTCCCTGATCCGCAGCAGCGGCTGGTCGGTGGTGGTGGTCATCAGGCGGCCCTCACTCGCGGGTCGATGACGGCGTAGACGGCGTCGACGACGACATTGGCGACGATGATGAAGAAGGCGGCGAGCAGGGTGATCGCCATGGTCAGCGGCAGGTCGCCGGCCTGTGCGGCGCGTACGGCGGTGAAGCCGACGCCGGGCACGGAGAAGATCTGCTCGGTGAGGACGGCGCCGCCCAGCAGCAGTCCGATGTCGAGGCCGAGCATGGTGACGACGGGGGTGAGTCCGGCGCGGGCGCCGTGCCGGACCACCATCGCGGCCTTCGACAGGCCCTTGGCGCGGGCGGTGCGCATGAAGTCCTCGCCGAGGGTCTCCAGCATGGAACTGCGGGTGACGCGGATGTACTGGGCGCTGAACAGCACCGCCAACGCCACCCACGGCAGGAGGTAGTTGAGGAACCAGCCGTCGAACCCGGCGGGCCCGAACGGCGAGGTGATGGCGTTCGTGGTGAACGGCAGCACGTCGAGGGTCGACACGAAGACCAGCAGCAGGAGCAGGCCCGTGACGGGGATCGGCAGCGAGACGCCGACGGAGGCGGCGCCCACGATCAGCTTGTCGGTGAGCTTGTTGCGGCGCAGCGCGGCGAGGGTGCCGAAGGTGACGCCGACGACCGTCCACAGGACGATGGCGCCGACGGCGACGGACAGGGTGTAGGGCAGGGCGCGCTCCAGAACGGCGGCGACGTCCTCGTTCGTCTGGAAGGACTTGCCGAAGCAGGGCCACTGGCACAGCGATTCGGCGCCGGGCGCGCCGACGGTCCGCCCGTGGAACAGGCCGGACATGTAGGTCAGGTACTGGCTGAGGAACGGCTTGTCCATGCCGAGGGCGACGCGCGCCTCGGCGATCCGCTCCGGTGTGCACTCCTGGCCGCAGGCGGCGGCCGCCGGGTCGGCGGGCCCGAAGTGGAAGAGCGTGAAGGTGACGAAGCTGATGACGGCCAGCAGGACGACGGTGGCGACGAGGCGCCGGGTCAGGAAGGCGATCACGTCAGGTCACCCCTTTCCCGAGTCGGATCCGGAGGCGACGGAGACGGTCGACAGGTCGATGGCGCCGAAGAAGTAGCCGACCTGCGCGTTGCGGACGTCGGAGCCGACGACGCTGCGGGTGACGTTCCTGATCAGCGGGACGAGCGGGTAGTCCTGCATGGCGCGGTCGAAGAGCGTCGACCACTTGCGGCCCAGTTCCTCACTGGTGCCGTTCTCGCCGCGCAGCGCGTACATGGCCCGGGCTATCTCCGGGTCGTGGTAGCGGGGGATGTTGGAGAAGCCGAAGGTCTTCCCGTCGACGCTCGGGCCCAGGTTGGGGTCGATGGTGGTGCGCACCGAGCCGCTGTCGGCGCCGCCGCACCAGCCGCTGCGCGCGATGTCGGGCATGTTCTTGCCGGCGAGCGTCGTGTAGTAGTTCGCGGCGGGGATGGAGCGCAGTTCGAGGTCGATGCCGAGCTGCTTGAGGTTCTGCTGGAGCGAGGTGCCCATGTTCTTGTAGCGAGGCGTGGCGTCGGCGTAGCCGTAGACCAGCTTCTTCGGCACGTCCCGGCCCTTGAGCAGCTTCTTCGCCTCGGCGAGCTTGGGTTGTCCCGCCGGGTCGAGGGCGGTGTGCTGCTGCACGTATCCGCGCTGGTCGGGGTTGATGTACGACTGGGTGAGCTTGCCGAAGCGGGCGCCGCCGTACTGGAGGTGGATGGCCTTGCGGTCGATGGCGAGCGCGATGGCCTTGCGGACCTGCGGGTCCTTGATGGATTCGGTGTTGAGGTCGAGGACGTCCGTGCAGCCGATGAGTCCGGAGGCGGTGCGCCGGGCGACGGCGGGGTCGTCGAGCTTCGCCGCGTCGGATGCCTGGAGGCCGCCCGCGCTGTCGAGGGTGAGGGCGGTGGGGTCGGCGTCGGCGAGGAGCTGCTGGCTGATGGTGGACTGGGCGGTGGAGAGGCTGAAGGTGAAGGTGTCGGGCAGGGCGCTGCGGTTCGGGTCGGTGGCCGGGTCCCAGTGCTCGTTGCGGACGAGCTTCATGGCGCGCCCGCGGTCGTAGGACTTGATCCGGTACGGGCCCGTGGACACCGGGTGGTTGGTGTAGTCGAGCTTGGTGTCCTCGGCGCGCGGCACGGGCGCGGTGTTGGAGCGGGAGGCGAGGGCCGGGAACTCGGCGAACGGCTGCTTCAGCCGGAAGACGATCGTGCGGTCGTCGGGCGTCTCGATGCCCTTGAAGTCGGCGGCCGCGCCCTTGGCGTAGGGGCCCTTGTAGCCGTCGTCGGAGAGGGCGGCGTTCAGTTCCTGCGGTGCCTGGGTGTAGACGTCGCGGGCGTAGGTGCGCTCGACGCCGTACTTGACGTCCTTCGAGGTGATGGGTGAGCCGTCCTCGAACTTCAGGCCCTTCTTCAGGGTGTAGGTCCAGGTCAGTCCGTCCTTGGAGACCTTGCCGAGGTCGGTGGCGAGGTCGGGGACGATGGTGGGCGGCTTGCCCGCCTCCTCCTTCGCCATGGTGAGGGTGCGGTAGTAGAGCTGGCCGACGTTGGCGGTCTGGACGTAGTTGCTGTTGCCCGGGTCGAGGGTCTGGAAGTCGGCGGACATCAGGACGTTGACGTTGCCGCCCCTGGTCGCGTCGCCGTCGCCGACCTTGACGGGTTCGAAGGCGTCGGCGGGGGCGCGGGAGCCCGAGCCGGGCGCGGGCTTGGGACCGCCGCAGGCGGTGAGGGTCAGCCCGGTGGCCACCGTCAGGGCGAGCGCCGCCACGGTGCGTCGATTCACTGCTGCTCCTGGGGTTCGTGGCGATCGTGGACGAGGTCAGCCACGGGAGGACTTGGGGTCGAGGGCGTCGCGGACCGCGTCGCCGAGCAGGTTGAAGGCGAGCACCGTGATCACCAGGGCGCCGGCCGGTACGGCGAGGAACCAGGGGTCGGTCAGGTACCAGTTGCCGGCCTGGGCGGCGTTGAGCATCTGGCCCCAGGACGGGGTGGGGTCCTTGACGCCGACGCCGAGGAAGGAGAGCGCGGCCTCGGCCGTGATGTTCGTGGGGATCATCATCGTGGCGTAGACGAGGACGACGCCCATCACGTTGGGCACGATCTGCTTCAGGATGATCGAGCGGTGCGATGCGCCGTAGGCGCGGGCGGCCTCGACGAACTCCTGCTCGCGGATGGAGAGCACCTGGCCGCGGACGACGCGGGCGAGATACGCCCAGCCGAAGAAGCCGAGGATGATCACCAGTGAGGCGATCGGCAGCAGGCTCCCCTCCCCCAGCGCCGTGTCACCGAGCCGGGACTGGAGGATCGGTGTCAGGGACAGCACGAGCAGCAGGTGCGGGAAGGCGAGGAACAGGTCCATGACCCGGCTGATCACCATGTCGACCTTGCCGCCGAAGTAGCCGGCGGCCGCGCCGAGCACGGTGCCGAGGACGACGGAGACGACGGTCGCGAGCAGCGCGATGACCAGGGAGACCTGGGCGCCGTGCGCCATGCGCGCGAAGATGTCGCGGCCCAGGCCCGGTTCGACGCCCAGCCAGTGGTCGAAGGACGGGTAGCGGTAGTAGGACAACGGCAGGCCGGGCGTGCCGTAGTCGTCCAGGACGTCGGGGCTGGTGCGGGTGGTGTACGGGTCCTGGCCCTCGATGGCGGTGAGCACCGGGGCGAGGGCCGCGAACAGGATCATGAGCACCACCACGGCGAGCGCGGCGAGCGCGATCTTGCTGCGCCGGATGCGCAGCCAGGCGGTGCCGAGCAGGGAGCGGGCGGCGACCGCGGGCGGCGCCGAACCCGGCTCGGGGGAACGGGCGTTGGGCACGCCGCCGCCGTCGGCGCCGGAGGCCGGCCGAGCGGGCAGCACAGGGGAATCCGTCACGTCGCGTGATCCATTCGGCGCTCGGGGGAAGGATGGCCGGACGGTATACCAGGAAAGTGCGGCAGCGATAGAGCTGGCCAACATTTGGTATACCGAAGCATTCAACTAGGGCGGATACCGGGACATTCGGTCGACCGGTGCCCTCCAGCCCCTCAGTCGGACAGTCCACCCTTCCCAGCCTGGTATACCAGCCCGTACGATCACCGACGGACCCGACCGCGAACCCCAGGAGGCACTATGCGCACCCGCTGGCGCGCCCGGCACATCCTCGCCCACCAGGACGGCGGCCACGCGCTGCTGCGGGACGGCGAGGTCGTGTGGGAGGACGACACCGTCGTCTACGTCGGCCCCCGCTACGACGGCGAGGTCGACGAGGAGCGCGATCTCGGCGAGTCCCTGGTGCTGCCGGGCCTCATCGACCTCGACGCGCTCACCGACATCGACCACCTCGTCCTCGACTCGTGGGCGGGCCCGGAGCGGGGCAAGGGCCTGCAGTGGTCCCTGGACTACTTCACCCACCGCCGCCGCGACGTGTTCACCCCCGAGGAGCGGGCGACGGTGCGCACCTACGCGCTGGCCCAGCTCGCCCTGCACGGCATCACCACCTTCATGCCGATCGCCTCCGAGGTGCACAGCGGCTGGGCGGAGCCGTACGACGAGCTGGTCGACATGGCCCGCACCGCACGCCGCATCGGCCTGCGCGGCTATCTCGGCCCCGCCTACCGTTCGGGCGTCAACGTCGTCCTGCCGGACGGCACCCGGGACGTCGCCCTCGACGAGGCGGAGGGCCGGGCGGGCCTGCGCGACGCCGTCCGTTTCCTCGACCACCTCGACGGCCTCGGCGACCCGCTGCTCACCGGCGTCCTGCTCCCCTGCCGGATCGAGACCCTCACCGAGGAACTCCTCGCCGAGACGGGACGGATCGGACGCGAGCGCGACGTCCTGATCCGGCTGCACGCGCTCCAGGGCCTGGCCGAACGCGACATCATCCAGCGCCGCCACGGATTGACACCCCTTCAACTCCTGGACAAGCACGGCCTGTTGAGCCCCAGACTGCTCATCCCGCACACGGTGCTGCTGGACCGGCACCCGTCCGTGCACGGCGAGGACCGCGGCGATCTGGCCCTGCTCGCCCGCAGCGGCATCTCGGTGATCCACTGCCCGCAGACCTCGCTGCGCTACGGCGAGATGCTGCACTCGTTCCGCACGTACCGCGCGGCCGGGGTCAACCTCTGCCTGGGCACCGACTCGTTCCCGCCGGACCTGGTCCGCGGCATGGACGTCGGCGTCCACCTGGCGAAGATCGCCGACGGCCGCTCGGACGCCGCGCCCGCCGAGCACTACCTGGAGGCGGCCACGCTGGGCGGCGCCCGCGCCCTGGGCCGCGACGACCTGGGCCGCATCGCCCCCGGCGCCCAGGCCGACCTGGTCGCCTTCTCGCTCGACGACGTCCGCGACGGGGTCATGGACGACCCGGTGCGCACGTTCCTGCTCAACGGCACGGCACGGCAGGCGACCGACTCGGTGGTGGCGGGCCGTCCGGTCCTGGTCGACCGCGGCCTGCCCGGCATCGATCTGGACGCCCTGCGCCGCGAAGCGCAGCACCTCTTCGAGCGGATGCGGGCGGCCTACAGCGAGCGGGACACCGAACGCCGCGACACCGCCGCGCTGTTCCCGCCGACGTTCCCCGCGTTCCGCGGCGCCGCGACGGACGCACGCGGGTGACGGCCGTCACCGCCGAGGCCGACCTGTCCGGCGCCTCGCAGGCCGAGCGCACCGAGGAGCTGATCAGGACCCGTATCCACTCCGGGGCGTACCAGCCGGATGCACGTCTTCGCGAACGCGAACTGGCGGAGGCGCTCGGGGTCTCGCGCGTCCCGGTGCGCGAGGCCCTGATGCGGCTCGCCGCCGAGGGGCTCGTGGTGCTGGAGCCGCGGCGCGGCGCGCGGGTGCGACGCCTCACGCTCCGCGACGTCGAGGAACTCTTCGACCTGCGGCTGAGTCTGGAAGTGTTCGCCGCGCGGCGGGCCGCCGAGCTCGTCGCGCGCGGCGGCAGCCACGACACGCTGCGCGCGGTGATGGACGAGGCCGAGGCGGCGACCCTGCGCGGGGACGCGGCGGGCATCGCGGCCGCGAACACGGCCTTCCACGCCGCGCTCGTCACGATGACGGGGAACCGGCTGCTCCAGTCCTCCTACCAGCCCTCGCTCGGCCTGATGCACTGGCTGTTCCGGCTCACCGGCACGCAGCAGGGTGCCCAGCAGCACTGCGCGGAGCACCGTCAGATCTGCGCGGCCGTCGGTGCCGGGCGGCCCCGGCTCGCCGAGGCGCTGACGTTCGCCCATATCGACATTCGGCGCGAGCCGGTGATGGAAGGGCTCGCGGAGGTGTTGCCCCCGGGGTGAACCCTGCCCGAAGTCGACCACTTTTGGCATATGCCCCACCGGGGATCCATGCGCCGCCTAGGGTGCCCGCGAGGGCCTGGATCCCGCCCTCGTGTCCCCTGCGGAGGAGAACCCGTGACCACTGTGGAAGTGTCCCTGAAGACCCTGCTGACCGAGGTCGAGGGTGCGCTGGGAGCCGCTGTCGTCGACTACACCAGCGGCATGGCGCTCGGCACCCTGGGCGGCGGAAAGGAACTGGACCTGACCGTCGCCGCGGCAGGCAACACCGATGTGATCCGCTCGAAGATGCGCACCATGGAGCTGCTGGGCATTCAGGACAAGATCGAGGACATCCTGATCACCCTGGGTACCCAGTACCACCTCATCCGTCCCGTGACAGGGAAGAGCGGGAACGGTCTGTTCATCTACCTCGTCATCGACAAGGCCCGGTCGAACCTCGCCATGGCACGCCATCACCTCAAGCGCACCGAGGAATCGCTGGAGGTCTGACCTCCTCCGACTTTCATTTGCCCTCTGCTTGAAGAATTCTTCAAGTCTCCATCTCTGCATCTGCCGAACTCTCGGACTCGATGGCGGGGGGACGGGAAGGATTGGACCCTCGTCCCCTCTCCACAACGCCATCCGAGCCAGGGAAGTGAGCGATCCCGTGCAGGCGCCCCTCTACCAGGTCAAAGCAGAGTTCTTCCGCATGCTCGGACATCCCGTCCGGATCCGTGTCCTGGAACTTCTGCAGAACGGACCAGTGTCCGTACGGGATCTGCTCATCGACATCGACATCGAACCCTCGAACCTCTCCCAGCAGCTCGCCGTGCTGCGCCGCTCCGGCATCGTCGTCTCCACCCGCGAGGGCACCACCGTCACCTACGCCCTCGCCGGTGGCGACGTCGCCGAACTGCTGCGCGCGGCCCGCCGCATCCTCACCGAGCTCCTCGCCGGGCAGACCGCCCTGCTCGCCGCGCTCCAGGACGCCGATCCCGCGGCGCCGACCCCGCACTGACCGCCGTCGCCTCACCGACCGCCGTCGGCTGCCCCCGCACCGGTCCTCGCGACGACCGTGGCCAGCGCCTCGCCGAGCGGCAGCTCGACCCGGCCGGCCGCCCACCGGTCACCGCGCGTCGGGCCCTGGTTGACGATCAGGACCGGGACGCCGGCGTCCGCGGCCCGCCGCACGAAGCGCAGCCCGGACATCACCGTCAGGGACGAGCCGAGCACCAGCAGCGTGTCGGCGCCGTCGACGAGCGCCCGGCACCGGGCGACGCGCTCGGGCGGCACGTTCTCCCCGAAGAAGACCACGTCGGGCTTGAGCACGCCCGTACCGCAGACCGTGCACGGCACCACGTGGAACCCGCGCACCGCCTCCTCGGGCAGTTCCACGTCGCCGTCCGGGTTGACCTGCGCGGTCCTGTGCCGCTCGGCGACCGCCTCGAACTCCGGATTGGCCGCCCGCAGCCGCCGGTCGAGCTCCGCGCGGGCGGACTCGGCACCGCAGTCGAGACAGACGACCCGGTCCAGGCTGCCGTGCAGCTCGACGACGTCCGGCGCACCGGCGGCCTGCTGGAGCCCGTCGACGTTCTGCGTGATGACGCCGGTGACGAGTCCGGCGCGGACCAGCGCGGTCACCGCCCGGTGCCCGCCGTTCGGCCGGGCCATGCCCATGGCGCGCCGGCCCAGCTGACTGCGGGCCCAGTACCGCTGCCGGGCGCTCTCGCCGCCGAGGAACTCCTGGTACGTCATGGGGGTGTGCCGGCGCAGCGAGCCGTGCTCGCCCCGGTAGTCCGGGATCCCCGACTCGGTGGAGAGCCCGGCCCCGCTCAGCACCACGACACCGCCCGCCCGGACGGCCTCGACGACGGGCGTGAGATCGGTCGACGCCGGCGGGAGGTCACCGGCGGGTTCCCAGTTCAGCGTGGGTCTGATCCGCATGTCCGCCAGCCTACGCACCACCGTCCGGATCCCCGCGGTCCGCTTCGGCGTGGCCCGCCTCCCGGCGCCCGCGGCCCGTACATGCGTCCGTGACGGGGTCCTGATCTCTGTCGGATCGGCCCATACGGCTCCCGCTCACGTTCCGGAGAGACTGCCCGTCATGGGCCGGCACGTCACACGGGAGGAACGCACGATGAGCGGGCAGCAGTACGACGAGATCGGTGAGGCCTACGAGGGCTTCAAGTCCCTGCCGCTGGAGCAGTACGTGGTGGTGCCCAGCTTCCTGGGCATGGTCGGGGACGTGCGCGGCCGGTCGGTCCTCGACCTGGCCTGCGGGACCGGCTTCTACAGCAGGGAGCTCGGGCGGCGCGGGGCCACGGACGTGCTCGGCATCGACATCTCCGGCGAAATGGTCGCCGTGGCCCAGCAGTTGGAGCGCGCCGACCCGCTGGGCATCGGCTACGAGGTGGGGGACGTGTCCCGACTGCGGGACCTGGGGCGGCAGTTCGACATCGCGCTGGCGGTCCAGCTGCTCAACTACGCGGAGGACGTCGCCGCCACGGAGCGGATGTGCCGCAGCCTGCACGCGAGTCTGAAGCCGGGCGGCGAGCTCTTCGCGCTCAACCAGTCGCCCGACTTCCGCTTCGACGGCCCGCCGCCGGACCGGTACGGCTTCCGCACCGAACTCACCGGCGACGAGGCGGAGACCGGGCCCCGGGTGCGGACCACGGCGCTGCTCGACCCGCCGGTCTCGTTCGTCGCCAACCTGCCGCGCCGCGAGGTCTACGAGACGTGTCTGCGAGCCGCCGGGTTCAGCGACCTGACCTGGGTCCCGCTGACGGTGTCGGCGGCCGGGCTCGCCGCGTTCGGCGCGGTCCACTGGGCGGACTTCCACGCCAATCCGCCGCTGGAGATGCTGCGCTGTCGCGCCTGACGGCCGGGTGGTTCAGCCGTCCGGGCGGGCGGCGAGGGTCGCGCGGGCCCGGTCGGCCAGGGTGTCGGCGCCGCACGTCTCGGCGAGGTTCAGGGCGCGCCGGGCCTGGGTCCGGTCGCCGGTGGCCTCGGCGAGGTCCTGGCGGGCCAGTGCCTCCTCGTACGCGGACGGGGACGCGGCCAACTCCCGTACGGCGCCGGTGAGCAGGGCGCGGGCCCGGTCCGGCGGGGCGAGGGCGGCGGCCCTGCGCAGCGCCTCGCCGGTCGCGGTGCGGGTGCCGAAGGCATCGGCGCCGCGGCGGGCCCCGGCGACGAGGGCGGCGGCCCGGGCGGGTTCCTCGTCGGCGAGGAGTTCGGCGAGGTCGAACTGCCACGGTGACCAGAGCACGTTCTGCCGGCCGCGGCGGGTCATCGACAGGGCCGTGGCCTCCAGTTCGGCCCTGGCGTCCTTGGTGCGGCCGAGCGCGAGGAGCAGCCGGGCGCGGACGGAGCGGGCGTCGGGCAGGATCAGTGCGTCGGGGTAGGGCGGGCCGAACGCGTAGTCGTCGGCGAGCCGTCGGGCCTGCTCGACGTGGCCGCGGGCCAGCAGGGTGTCGAGGAGGAGGCAGACCGCGTCCCACTGGACGGTGGTGCGTCCGGTGACCCGCTCGGCGAGCCGCAGCCCCTCGCGCAGATAGGACTCCGCCTCGACGAGGCGCCCGCGCCTGCGCTCCACGGCGCCGCAGAGGATGTGCGCGAAGGCCAGGTGGGCGCCGCTCCAGCCGTCGATCTCGAAGGTGCGCAGCGCGTCGCCGAACAGTTCCTCGGCCTCGTCGAGCCGGTCGACGAAGGCGAGCGTGATGCCCAGCAGGGCGGGGATCTCGAAGCCCCACTCGGTGTCGGTCCAGCCGAGTCCGGGCGCGAGGTGGCCGTCGGCGAGGGCGCGGTCGCACAGCTCGACGATCCGCCCGGCGTCCTCGCCGCGCAGCATCGCGTCGAAGGCGCGCAGGGTGAGCAGCGCCCGCTCGGCGTTGTCCGTGCCGGGCAGGGCGTCGGCCAGCAGGGTCAGCTGCTCGGAGCGGACCGACCCGTCGTCCTCCTCGGCGAGGAACGCCTCGTACATGAAGCCGGCGGCGAGCAGTCGCAGCCGCTGGGTGCCCGGCCGGGTGGTGGCCGCGGCGACCGCGACGCAGTGGGCGGCGGCCGCCATCTCGTTGCCGTGGGCGAGGGCCTGGGCGAGCCGCAGGGTGGCCTCGATCCGCAACTGCTCGGTGAGGCCCGGCAGTTCGAGTGCGGTGCGCAGGTGGTGGACGGTGGTCGTCGGGGAGGAGAGCAGACAGGCACAGCCCAGTTCGAACTGGACGTGGGCGCGTTCGTGGGCGTGCGGGGGTTCCTGCAGCGCCCGCTCCAGGCAGCGGCGGGCGGCTTCGGGGGCGCCGACGGCGAGGTGCTCGACGGCTGCCTCGCGCAGCAGCCGGACCGCTTCGTGGTCGTCGTCGGGGTGGGTCTCCAGGAGGTGCCGGGAGATCGCGGCGGGGCCGTGTCCCGAGCGGGCGAGCCGTCGGGCGGCCCGTCCGTGCAGGGCGGTGCGGGTGGTGGGCGGCACGCTGCGGTAGACGGCGGTGCCGACCAGGGGGTGCTGGAAGTCGAGCGGGGCGTGCGGGTCGTCCGGGGCGGTGCCGTCGGCGGCCTCGGCGAGGACCCGGGCCTCGCGCAGCGACCGTACGCGCGGCCGGGCCTGTTCGAGGGTGAGTCCGGCGAGGTCGGCGGCTTCCTGGAGGGTGAAGTCGGTGCCGAGCACGGCGGCGGCCCACGCCAACAGGTGGCATTCCGGGTCGAGTTCGCGCAGCCGGGCCACGAGGCCGCTGCCGCGTGCCGTGCCGGCGAGGTCGCGCAGCACGGGGGCGGACGACTCGGTCGGCGGCAACGCGCGGGCGGAGCACTTGGCGAGGAGTTCGACGGTCTCGTACGGGTTGCCGGCGGTGACGGCCCACACCTCGTGACAGAACACGGCGTCGGCGGGGTCGCCGAGCGCGCCCTGCACGAGGTCGCCGGTGGCCTCGGGGCTGAGGGTCTGCAGGGTGACGTGCAGCCGGGCGGCGCGGGCGAGCCGGCGGAGGTGGGCGGGCGCGGGCGGTCCGTCGGCGAGTTCCTCGGGGCGGTGGGCGACGACGAGCAGGACGGGCAGTTCGGCGAGCCGGTCCGCGCAGGAGGCCAGCCAGGTGAGGCTCTCGCCGTCGGCCCAGTGGGCGTCGTCGGCGACGAGGAGGAGCGGGCGCGGACCGTCCGGGGTGGTCAGCCGGGTGCGGGCCAGCTCGGCGAGCAGGGTGTCCAGGGCGTCCCTGACGCCCTGCGGGTCGGCGGGCCCGGCCGGCGGGGCGGCGAGTCCGAGCGCGGGCCCGGCGACGGTCATCGCCCGCCGGGTGCGCGGTGCGGCGAGGCGCAGGCCGGCGAGCGGGCGGCCGAGCAACTGCCGTACGAGGTGGAAGGGTTGGTGAGTGGTGGACTCGCCGGACCTGGCGGTGCGCACGGTGCAGGTGGCGTGCGCCGCGGCCTCGACGTGGGCGAGCAGCGCGGTCTTGCCGACGCCCGCCTCCCCTCGGTAGACGATCACTCCGCCGGTGTGCCGCGGCCCGCGGAGGGCGTCCAGCGCCCTGGTCGCGGCGGCCGTCTCCACCTCGCGCTCGAACAGCCGGGGTGTCGAGGGTGTGGCCGTCATTCCTGCCCCATCGGATACGTCGCCGTGTACCGGCCACGCACATGCGGACGGCATGCGCGGGTGGTCTGTGCGGCCTTAGACGCTAGTACCGGAGTTCGGGGTGCGGGAGAGGTTCGGGGCAGTTCCCCCGAGGGGGTGCGTCCGCTTCCGCCGGGTCCTGCCCCGTCGGGGCAGGACCCGGTACCGGTCAGCGTGCGGTGCCGGCCCTGCGGACGTGCAGCACGCTGCCGTCGAGCGGCAGGGGCTGGTGGGACACGAGGGTGAGTCCCGCGTCGTCGAACAGCCGGGCGTAGTGCTCGGCGGTGCGTTCGCGGCCCCCGACGTTGCACATCATGTGCAGGTCCCAGGCGGTGGCCAGGGAGGCGCTGCCGTCGGCGGGCAGCAGCCGTTCCACGACGAGCAGGTCGGCGTCGGCGGTCATGGCCCGGGCGCAGTGCCCGAGGATCTCCCGGCACCGTTCGTCGTCCCAGTCGTGCAGCACCCGGGAGAGGACGTAGACCCCGGCGCCGGCGGGCACGTCGGCGAAGTCGCCGGTCCGCAGGGTGCAGCGCGGGCCGTGCCCGGCGGCGTCGAGCGCGGCCCCGGCGGCCTCGACGACGTGCGGGCGCTCCAGCAGGGTGCCGTGCAGATCGGGGTGTGCGTCGAGGATCCGGCCGAGGAGTTCGCCGGTGCCGCCCGCGACGTCGACGACGGTGGCGCCGGGGGTCGCGGCGGCGGCCACCAGGACCGGGTGGTGCGGCACCGGGTCGAACATCCGGGAGCCTGCGGCCATGGACCGGTCGAAGAGGTCGGCGAGGTGCGGGTCGCGGGCGAAGTGCTCGAAGTGGTTCTCGCCGAAGATGTGCTCGAAGCCGACCTGGCCGGTGCGCACGGTGTGGGCGAGCGCGGCGAACGACTGGTAGAACGGTCCGCCGTAGAGCAGCGCGAGCGGACGCATCGATTCTGCACCGCCGGTCCGCAGCAGCAGGCCCGGTCCGGCGAGCCGGTACCCGCCGCCGGCCGCGTCGGGCGTCACCACGCCGACCATGGCGAGGTACCGGAGCAGTACGCCCAGGTTCTCGGCGTCGGCGCCGGTCCCGGCCGCGAGTTCGGCCGGGTCGTACGCCTTGTCCGGGTCCATCACGTCGGCCACCCGCAGCTGGGCGAACGCGGCCAGGGCCTGGGTGGTCCAGGCGCCGGTCAGCAGGCGCAGCAGGGCCTCGGCGGGCTGCCGGACGCGGTGCTCCTCCAGGTGGGCCGCGAGCAGGGCGCGATGGTCGCCGGGGACGTACAGCTCGACGCGGCGGCAGGGCGCCGGGGCGTCGTCGGCCGTGGCGAAGTAGAAGACCGTGCCGTCCTCGTGCGGGTTGTAGCCGCCGCCGTCGGGCACCGCGCCGTGCCGCCCGAACGCGGCGCACAGGCCGCGCAGGACGAGCGGGTCCGGGTCGGCGACCTCGAAGGCGACGTGGGCCTCGTGCTGGTGGCGGCGTTCGTGCGCGGCGATGTCCGTCAGGCCGGAGCCGTCCGGCACGGTCAGCGCGAACACCTCCACGGTGCGCTGTCCGCCGTCGCGGCCGGTGACGGCGGGCCGCAGGATGCCGACGTCCAGGTCCGCGAGCGCGCGCCGGTGGCGGCGGGCGAGGCGTTCGCGCACCACGACGCTGGGCCGGGTCTCCCCGGCGCGCAGGCCCGCGTCGGCCAGCGTGGCGTGCAGGGCCCGCTCGTCGGCGGGGAAGAGCAGGAGCGCGGCGTGGGCGAAGCGGCACCGCTCCACCAGTGTGCGCAGCTCGGGGCCGGTGAGGCCGGGCAGCAGCAGCGGCAGCAGACTGCCGCTGTCCTGCTCCCTGACGAAGTCGACGGTCGCGCGCAGACGGGCGGTGTCTTCCGACAGCGTCGTGATCATGCTTGAGGGGTC
>NZ_JAMOLN010000182.1 GCF_024448165.1 Streptomyces longispororuber | reverse complement strand
GCCGCGTCCGGCTCCCGGGAACCTGCGGGCCCGCCTCACCTCGTTCGTGGGACGGTCCGCCGACATCGATGCCATCCGCGCCGACCTGGACCGCGTACGGCTGGTGACCCTGCTCGGGCCCGGCGGGGCCGGCAAGACGCGGCTGTCGCAGGAGGCCGCCGAAGGGCTCGCCGGTACCGCGCCGGACGGCGTGTGGCTGGCCGAACTCGCCCCGGTGAGCGATCCGGACGCCGTACCCGAAGCCGTCGTCAGCGCGCTCGGCGCCCGCGAGACGGTGCTGCGCGGCGCCGGCGCCGAAGAGCTGCGGGCCGCCTCCGAACGACAGGGCGACGACCCCCTCGTACGCCTCGTGGAACACTGCGCCGACCGCAGGATCGTCCTCATCCTCGACAACTGCGAGCACGTCATCGACGCCGCGGCCACCCTCGCGGAGCAGCTCCTCGCCCGCTGCCCCGGCGTCACCGTCCTCGCCACGAGCCGCGAACCCCTCGGTGTACCGGGGGAGTTGCTGTACCCCGTCGAACCGCTCCCCGAGCCGTACGCGCTCCGTCTGTTCGGCGAGCGCGGCGCCGCCGTGCGCCCCGGCTTCACCGTCGACCAGTCCGCCGAGACCACCGCGGCCGTCGCCGAGATCTGCCGCCGCCTCGACGGCCTGCCGCTCGCCATCGAGCTCGCCGCCGCCCGGCTGCGGATGCTCACCCCGCGCCAGATCGCCGACCGCCTCGACGACCGGTTCCGGCTGCTCACCTCCGGCGCCCGCACCGCCCTGCCCCGCCAGCAGACCCTGCGCGCGGTCGTCGACTGGTCCTGGGACCTGCTCGACGCACCCGAACGCACCGTCCTCGCCCGGCTGTCCGTCTTCAGCGGCGGCTGCGACCTGCCCGCCGCCGAGGCGGTCTGCGGCCCCGACGCCCTGGACACCCTCGGCTCCCTCGTCGACAAGTCCCTCGTCGTCGCCGCCCCCGACGACAGCGGCGACGCGGGCGAAGGCATGCGGTACCGGCTCCTGGAGACCGTCGCCGAGTACGCGGGCGGCCGCCTCGACGAGGCCGGTGACCGCACCGCCGCCGAGCGCGCCCACCTCACCCACTACCGCGAACTCGCCCGCACCACCGACCCGTTGCTGCGCGGCGCCGGGCAGCGCACGGCCATCGCCCGGTTCGAGCGCGACTACGAGAACCTGCGCACCGCCCTGCGGCACGCCGTCGCCGCCCGCGACGAGCAGGAGGCGATCGCCCTCGTCCTGTCGCTGTCCTGGTTCTGGCAGATGCGGGACCTGCGCACCGACGCCCGCACCTGGGCGGGGGAGGCGGCCGCGCTCGGCCCCGATCCGTTCGAGGGACCGGTCCGCCCCGCCCCGCCGCTGCACCAGCGCTGCACCGACACGCCCCCGCCGCTCACCGGCGAACTCCTGGACGAGGCGCGCCGCGAGGTCCATCTCTCCCGGCTCTCCTTCATGGACATGGAGATGGACCGCTGGCAGTCCGACGAGGGCCAGGCCAGGCTGCGCGCCATCCGCGAGACCTACCGCGCCGACCTGCCGCAGGCCTGCCGCCCGCCCGGCAACGTCTGGTACTTCGCCGTCCTGCTCACCGGTGAGGTGGACCGGATGCACGACCTCGCCGACGTGACGGTCCGCACCTGCCGCGAGCTCGGCTACGACTGGGAACTGGCGCTCGTCCTCCAGCTGCGCGCCAACATCTTCGCCAACCGCAGCGAATGGGCCGCCCGCGGTCTCCCGGACGCCGACGAGGCGCTCGCCCTGTTCACCCGGCTCGGCGACGAATGGGGCGTCGCCGAGGCGCTGTCCGCGCGCGGCGAGGCGCACGAGCGGCTCGGCCGGTGGGCCGACGCGGCCGCCGACTACGCCCGCGCGCGGGAGGTCGCCGAGAGCATGGGGGCGCACGCCCAGGCCGCGATCCTCCAGGTCCGGCTCGGCCAGGCGTACATCGAGCAGGGCCAGGGCGAGCGCGGCGAGACCATGCTGTGGGAGGCCGTCGACAAGGCCAGCCGGCACACGAACGAGGCCAGGCCCGCCGCCCGGATGTTCCTCGTCGGCCGGCTCGCCACCACCGGCCGCACCGCCGAGGCGCGCGAGCAACTCGACTTCCTGCTGCAGGAGTTCAAGGTGACGGAGATCGAGTTCTTCGCCGCCATGCACATCGGGATGGCGGCCATGCTCGACGTCCTCGACGGGCACGCCGAACCGGCCGTGGCGGGCGCCCTGCAGGCCCTGGAGACGGCGCGGCTGCCGCTGGCCCAGCTGATCATGCCGCACCTGTCGGGGCTGCACCTGCTCACGGCGGCCCGGGCGCTCGCCCTGCGCGCCGGGCCGGGCGACGCGGAGACGGCCGCGCGGATGATCGGCGCGGCCGACGCGGTGCTGCCCGCGGAGCACGTGCCGTCCGGCATGGAGCGCGACTGGCGGGCCGACGCGGAGGCCGACGTACGGGCGCTGCTCGACGACGCGGCGTACACCCGCGCACACGCCGAGGGCGGCGGCCTCTCCGTGGAGGAGGCCACCGCCCTGCTGGGACGCGAACCGGCGGACCCCTAGGGTCTGTCTCCCAGATCCCTCCTGCCCGGCGACGCCCGGCACGCGCTCTCGCCGCACCGGGCGCCGCGGGGCCCGCCCTTCGGGCGGACGGAGGGACCTGGGAGACAGGCCCTGGGCCCGCGGTCCTCAGCTCTGCTTGGTGAACTTGCGGATCGCGATCGGCGCCATGACCAGCGTCAGACCCGCGGTCCAGGCCAGCGTCACCCACAGGCCGTGCGCGACCGGGCCGCCGACCATCAGGCCGCGGGCCGCGTCCGCGAGACCGGACATCGGGTTGTACTCGGTGAAGTTCTGCAGCCAGCCCGGCATCGACTGGGTCGGCGCGAAGATCGACGAGCCGAACTGCAGCGGCATCATCACCAGGAAGCCCATCGCCTGCACGGACTGGGCGTTCTTCATGGTCACACCGAGGACCAGGAAGATCCACATGATGGCCGAGCCGAACAGCGCCGAGAGGCCGATGGCGCCGAACAGTCCCGCCCAGTTGTTGATGTCGAAGCCGACGAGCACCGCCACGATCATCAGGACCGTGGTCGCCACGAGCAGGCGCAGCAGCTCGACGGAGACCTTCGCGATCAGCACGGACGCCCGTCCGATGGGCAGGGACCGGAACCGGTCCATGATCCCCTTGTGGAAGTCCTCGTTGAAGCCGGTGCCGACGCCCTGCGCGATGTTCATGCTCATCATCGCGACCATGCCGGGGATCACGTATTGCACGTACGCGTCCTGGCCGCCGCCGAGCGACTGGCCGATCGAGCCGCCGAAGACGTACACGAACAGCAGGGTGAAGACGATCGGCATCAGGACCGCGTCGAACATCGACTCCGGGTCCTGCTTGATCCAGAGCAGGTTGCGGCGGACGAGGGCGCCGGTGTGGCGCAGATGGCCGCGCAGTCCGATCCGTGGATCGGCTTCGACCTTGATGGTGGGCGCCGCGGGCGCCGTCACGGTGGTGGCGCTCATACGGCGACCTCCTCGAGCTCGGGCCTGGCGTCCTGCGGGGCGGACGCCTTCTGGCCGGTGATGGAGAGGAACACCTCGTCCAGGCTGGGCAGTTCGGTGGCGATCGAGCCGATCGTGATGCCGCGCGCGGTGACCGCGCCGACCACGGCCGTCAGCTGCTCGTCGCTGAGGATCGGCACGAGGACCGTGCCGGACTCGGCGTCCACGGTGGACGTGGCGATACCGGTGAGTCCCATGTCGTCGAGGGCGTGCGCCAGCGGGCGCAGCTCCAGCGGGTCGGCCGGACGGATCCGCAGGGTGCGGCCGCCGACCTTCGCCTTCAGCTCCTCGATGCCGCCCTCCGCGATGACCTTGCCGCGGTCGATGACGGTGAGCTCGGAGGCCAGCTGCTCGGCCTCCTCCATGTACTGGGTGGTGAGCAGCACGGTCACGCCGTCCCGCACCATGCTCTTGACCTCGTCCCACACCTCGTTGCGGGTACGAGGGTCGAGGCCGGTCGTCGGCTCGTCCAGGTAGAGGACGTGCGGGCGGCCGATCATCGACGCCGCGAGGTCGAGGCGGCGGCGCATGCCGCCTGAGTAGGTCTTGGCGGGCCGGGTCGCGGCGTCCGTCAGGGAGAACCGCTCCAGGAGGGCGTCGGCGCGGGACCGCGCCTCCTTCTTGGACAGGTCGAGCAGGCGCCCGATCATGTACAGGTTCTCCCGGCCGGAGAGCTTCTCGTCGACCGAGGCGTACTGGCCGGTGAGCCCTATCACGCGGCGGAGCTGACGGGGCTGCTTCACCGCGTCGTAGCCCGCCACGATCGCCGTGCCGGCGTCGGGGGTGATGAGGGTGGACAAGCAGCGGACGAGGGTCGTCTTGCCGGCGCCGTTCGGCCCGAGCACACCCATCACGGTGCCCTCGTGCACGTCCAGGTCCACGCCGTCCAGAGCCTTGGTCTCGCCGTAGTGCTTGACCAGTCCCCGTACGGACACGGCCACGGGGCGGCTGCCCGTGCTGTTGTCGGGGGTCTTGTCGATTCGCGTCATGTCCACCAAGGTGCCAGCCGCCACCGACAACTCACCGACATCCGACCGACAGCGAGCGATCGACCGCCGATATATCGCCGACAGGTTGCGTAAGCGCTGGCCGCGCGGGACCGGGCCCCCTCCGCCGCGACCTCCGCCGCGGCCTCCGGCCGGGCCCTCGTCGCCCACCCGCAGCCACCCGTGCGGGTGGGTTGTCGGGTGCGGGTCTTCCCGTGGGGGCTGGCCGCCGCCGGCGTCTGCACGACCGCTGGCGTCTGCACGGTCGTCGGCGTCTGCACCGATGTCGCTGTCTGCACGGTCGTCGGCGTCCGTACGGCCGTCGGCCCCGTGCGGCCATGGCCTTCGCGCCGCTGTCAGGTCGCCCGCGCGTGCGGGGGCTCCGCGACGTCGGAGGCGGGGGCGACGCCGAGCAACTTCACCGCTGGGCCTGCGCCGACTCCGGGTGCAGCTCCACTGTCGGGCCTGCGCCGACGGCAGGAGCGGGGCCCCGCTGGGCCTGCGCCGACCCAGGTGGGGGACCCCCACCGGGCCTGCGCCGACCCCAGGTGCAGCTCCACCGTCGGGCCTGCGCTCACCCCGGATGCGGGATCGCCCTCCGAGGCTGGGTCACCCCCACCCACCCGCCACGGACCGATAGCCGCCGACGGCGAGTAGTCCCACGTGGAGACCCGCACCCGACAACCCACTCGCACGGGTGGCTTCGGGTGGGGGAGACGGCCCGGGGCGCAGGCCGCAGGCCGCGCCGAGAGGGACCGGTCGACCCGCGGAGCGACCCGCGGAGCGTGACGCAGCCCGTCGACGGGGGAAGATCGACGGGCTGCGTGTGGTGCCGCTATGGCTCAGTGGACGGAGTGTTCCTCCAGAGGGAACGTTCCGCCGACAACGTCCTCCGCAAACGCCTTGGCCGCATCGGACATGACCGACCGCAGATCCGCGTACTGCTTCACGAAGCGCGGCATCTTGCCACCGGTCAGCCCGAGCGCGTCGGTCCAGACGAGGACCTGCGCGTCCGTGTCGGGACCGGCGCCGATGCCGACCGTCGGAATGTGCAGGACCCGGGTGACCTCGGCGGCCAGCTCGGCCGGAACCAGCTCCAGGACGACGGCGAACGCGCCGGCGTCCTGGACCGCCTTGGCGTCGCGCAGCAGCTGCTGCGCCGCCTCCTCGCCACGGCCCTGCACGCGGTACCCCTGCGTGTTCACGGACTGCGGGGTCAGACCGATGTGCGCCATGACCGGGATGCCCGCCTCGACGAGCAGCTTGATCTGGGCGTGCGAGCGCTCGCCGCCCTCCAGCTTGACCGCGCCGACCCCGGCCTCCTTCACCATCCGCATCGCCGACCGCAGGGCCTGCGTGGGGCCCTCCTGGTACGAGCCGAAGGGCAGGTCGCCGACGATCAGGGCGCGGGACGTGCCCCGTACGACCGCGGCGGAGAGCATGGTGAGCTGGTCGAGCGTGACCGGCACCGTGGTCTCGTACCCGAGGTGACAGTTGCCCGCCGAGTCGCCGACCAGCATCACGGGGATGCCGGCCTCGTCGAAGACGGACGCGGTCATCGCGTCGTAGGCGGTGAGCATGGGCCACTTCTCGCCCCGCTCCTTGGCGAGACCGATGTCCCGCACGGTGAGGCGGCGCGAGCTCTTCCCGCCGTACAGCGCCTTGGGATTGCTGCTGTCGGCGGACTGCGTCTGGGCAGCCGAGACTTGTTGCGTCATCGCAACGGCTCCTTCAATTCAGTCGTCTCGAGGCGCCCTGACGGCGTCCCCGGATCACCTCCATGGTGGCACCGCGTGCCGCCTGAGCGCCAGGGCACCTCGCTACTCGGCTCACGTAAAGCCTCGGTAAGGGATTACCCCGGCCATTCCAATACGAGACGGTTCCGTATCGAAATGGGGCTAGCCTCGTACACATGACCAGTCCTGCTGTCCCCGCGGCCCCCCGCATACCGGAGGCCGTGCATCGCCGTCGTTGGGTGATCCTCGGCGTGCTCATGCTGAGCCTGCTGATCGTCGTCCTCGACAACTCCATCCTGAACGTCGCGATCAAGACGATCTCGACGCCCGCGCCCACCGGCCTCGGTGCCACCCAGAGCGAGCTCGAGTGGGCCATCAACTCCTACACGCTCGTCTTCGCGGGCCTGCTGTTCACCGCCGGTCTGCTCGGTGACCGCGTCGGGCGCAAGAAGGTGCTGATCGGCGGACTCGTCGTGTTCGGCGTCGGCTCCGCCCTGGCCGCCGAGTCCGGCTCGCCGGTCCAGCTCATCGCGTTCCGCGCGCTGATGGGCCTCGGCGCCGCCTTCGTCATGCCCGCCACGCTCGCCGTGCTCATGAACGTCTTCGAGCGCGAGGAGCAGCCGAAGGCCATCGGCATCTGGGCCGGCGGCGTCGGCCTGGCCATCGCCATCGGCCCGATCACCGGTGGACTGCTGCTCGACCACTTCTGGTGGGGCTCGGTGTTCCTCGTGAACGTGCCGATCGTGATCCTCGCCGTCGTGCTGATGATCGCGCTCGTGCCCGACTCGAAGGACCCGAAGCCGGGCCGCATCGACCTCGTCGGCGTCGTCCTGTCCATCGTCGGTCTCGTCCTGCTCGTCTACGGGATCATCAAGGGCGGCGACGAGGGCGACTTCACCAGCCCCCAGGTCATCGCCACGATCGTGGCCGGCCTCGTCGTCCTCGTCGGGTTCGTCGTCTACGAGAAGCGCAGCGACCACCCGTCGATCGACATCGACTACTTCAAGAACAAGGTGTTCTCGGCCGCGATCGCCGCCATCGCGCTGGTCTTCTTCGCACTGATGGGCGTCACCTTCTTCTCGGTCTTCTACACGCAGAGCGTGCGCGGGTACTCGCCGCTGCAGACCGGCGCGCTGATGCTGCCGCTCGCCGTGGCGCAGCTGATCTTCGCGCCGCGCGCCCGGCTCGTCGTCGACCGGTTCGGGGTGCGGGCCACCACGACCGGCGGGCTCGTGCTGCTCGCGGCCATGCTCGCCGCGTTCACCGTCCTCGACGCGGACACCCCGATCTGGCTCCTGGAAGTCATGTTCTTCCTGATGGGCACGGGCATGGCCCACGTGATGACGCCGACCAGCGTCGTCATCATGCAGGCGCTGCCGCGTGAGAAGGCCGGTTCCGCGTCCGCCCTGTCCAACACCTTCCGGCAGGTCGGCGGCGCCCTCGGCATCGCCGTGCTCGGCTCCGTGCTGTCCACGGCGTACCGCGGCGGCATCGAGGACAAGCTGGGCCTCCTGCCGGCCGGGGCCAGGGACGCCGCGGGCGGGTCCATCGAGGCCACGCTCGGCATCGCCGAGAAGCTCGGGCCGCGCGGCGAGGCGCTGGTCGGCGCCGCCAACGACGCGTTCCTGCACGCCATGCACGTCACCGCCCTGTGGGGCGCGGCGGTGGCCCTGGCCAGTGCCGTCGTGACGGCCCTGTTCCTGCCGGGCAAGCCGCCGGCGGCGCCCGCCGGGCAGCAGGGCGAGCCGGAGCGGATCGGCGCGGGCCGCTGAGTCCCGCACGGCGGGCCGGACGACGCTGAGACAATCGCCCCGGAACCCGGCGGTCCGCCGGGTTCCGGGGTCGTGGAGGAAAGGCGGAGGCGTGGACGCGGAACGGGCCGGGCAACAGGCGCGGCAGTACGGACTCGAGAGCGCGCCCCCGTCGACGGCCACTGCGCCGGCACCCGCCCCCGTCCGCGGCCGGCCCCGCAGCGAGGCCGTCGAACAGGCCATCGTCGAGGGCGTCATCAGCCTCATCGAGGAGGGCGTGCCCCTCACCGAGCTGTCCATCGAGCGCATCGCCCGCACCGCCGGCGTCGGCAAGGCCACCATCTACCGGCGCTGGGCCGGCAAGGAGGAGCTCTTCGTCGACGTGGTGGCGTCGATCGAGGAGCCGGATCCCGAACTCCCGGGCACCTCGATGCGCGACGATCTGGTCCGGCTCCTGGAACACATGCGCAGGCGCGGCCTGAACATGCGGAACTCGGCGCTGCTGCACAACGTCATCGGGCAGATGAAGACCCTGCCCAAGCTCTGGGAGGCGTACCACGAGGTCGTCGTCGAACCCCGGCGCCGGGCGATGGCCGACGTGCTGCGGCGCGGCGTCGCCGAGGGCGAGCTGCCCGCCGACACCGACATCGAGTTCGCCGCGGACCTGTTCACCGGCCCGATGCTGCTGCGCACCGTCATGCGGCCCGACGCGCCGCTGGCCGACGGCCTCTCCGAGCGCGTCGTCGACACGGTGCTGACCGCCCTCAAACCGCCGGTACCGCCCGCCCGCTGAACGATCCGGCGAATGTGCGGGTTTCGTCACAGAGGGCCCCCGTGACCGCCGCATTCGGAACTTCGCGCACCACCCCGCTCGTCCTCGTGGCCGTACGGGCGTCACGCCCCGGCAGGCCGTGGGCGTGACGGAACAGAAAGCCGCTGGACATCGCCTAGGGTTTCGGGCGGGGACAGCGGGCACGGCAGGCAGTGAGGCGACGAAGGTATGGCGCAGGCGTACGGCAGCTCAGGATCCGGGCAGCACGGGCCGGGCGCCCGGCTGCGACGTCTGGGGCACCGGCTGCGCAGCGACCGCGGCCTGTGGCGCCGCGGCATCGTCCTCGCGGCGCTCGCGGTGCTGCTCGCCCTGGTCATGCTGCTGCACGCGCAGATCCCCAACACCGTCGGCAACCTCGGCTCCCTGACCGAGACGTTCCTGCCGTGGCTCGGCCTGTTCGTCCCGGTGCTGCTCGTCCTCGGTCTCGTCCGGAAGTCGGCGACCGCGGTGCTCGCCGTCCTGGTCCCGGCGATCGTCTGGCTCAACCTCTTCGGCGGACTGCTCACCGACAAGCAGCACAGTGGCGGCGACCTCACCGTCGCCACCCACAACGTGAACGCGGACAACCCCGACCCGGCCACCACCGCCCAGGACGTCGCCGCGTCCGGCGCGCAGGTCGTCGCCCTGGAGGAGCTGACGACCGAGGCGCTGCCGACGTACGAGAAGGCGCTCGCGGGCACCTACCCGTACCACTCGGTCCAGGGCACCGTCGGCCTGTGGAGCAAGTACCCGCTGTCCGCCACCCGGCCCGTCGACATCAAGCTGGGCTGGACGCGGGCCATGCGCTCGACGGTCGCCACGCCCGAGGGCGCCGTCGCCGTCTACGTGGCGCACATGCCGTCGGTGCGGGTGAAGGTCGACTCCGGGTTCACCGCCAGCCAGCGCGACGAGAGCGCGGACGCGCTGGGCGAGGCGATCGCCGACGAGCCGCTCGGCAAGGTCATCCTGCTCGGCGACCTGAACGGCACGATGAACGACCGCGCCCTGAACGCCGTCACGTCCCAGATGCGTTCCACCCAGGGCGCGGCGGGCAGCGGCTTCGGGTTCAGCTGGCCGGCCGCTTTCCCGATGGCGCGCATCGACCAGATCATGGTCAAGGGCGTCGAACCGGTCTCGTCGTGGACCCTGCCGAAGACCAACAGCGACCATCTGCCGATCGCGGCGCGCGTTCAGCTGTGATGTGCACAACGGTCACCCGTGGGTGTGCGGGCGTCTTTGTTCCGTAAGTAAACTTACGGATTCCGCTCACCCACGTTCTTGGGAAGACCCTTCATGCCCCTCGCCCTGTTCGCCCTCGCTGTGGGCGCTTTCGGCATCGGCACTACGGAGTTCGTGATGATGGGCCTGCTGCCCGACGTCGCGGACGACCTGCACGTATCCATCCCCACCGCGGGACACCTCGTCTCCGCGTACGCGCTCGGTGTCGTCATCGGCGCCCCACTGCTCGCCGCGCTCACCGCGCGCATGCCGCGCCGCCGGGTCCTGACCGGGCTCATGGTCCTGTTCGTCGCCGGCAACGCCGTGTCGGCCGCCGCCCCCGACTACCACTGGCTGATGGCCGCCCGCTTCGTCAGCGGGCTGCCGCACGGCGCCTTCTTCGGCGTCGGCGCGGTCGTCGCCACCTCGATGGTCGCGCCCGAGCGCAAGGCCCGCTCGGTCTCCCTGATGTTCCTCGGGCTGACCGTCGCCAACATCGTCGGCGTGCCCGTCGCCACCGCCATGGGGCAGCAACTGGGCTGGCGCGCCACCTTCCTCGCCGTCAGCGCCATCGGGCTCGCCGCCATCGCGTCGCTGGTCGCGCTCGTCCCCGCCGATCACGGGCAGGGCCGGCCCGTCGCCGGTCTGCGCGGCGAACTCCGCGCCCTGCGGTCGGTCCCGGTCTGGCTCGCCCTCGGCACGACCGTCGCCGGATTCGGCGCCCTGTTCTCCGCGTACAGCTACATCACCCCGATGCTGACGGACGCCGCCGGGTACGCCGAGTCCGGTGTGACGCTGCTGCTCGCCCTCTTCGGCGTCGGCGCCACCATCGGCAACCTGCTGGGCGGGCGCCTCGCGGACCACTCGCTGCGCGGCACGCTCTTCGGCGGACTGACCTCACTGGTCGTCGTCCTCGCCGCCTTCCCGCTCCTCATGCGCACGGAGTGGAGCGCCGCGCTCGCCGTGCTGCTGCTCGGCGTCGCGGCCTTCACCACCGGCTCCCCGCTGCAGCTGATGGTGATGGAGAAGGCGTCCGCCGCCCCCGCCCTCGCCTCCTCCGCGAACCAGGCCGCGTTCAACCTGGCCAACGCGGGCGGCGCCTGGATCGGCGGCCTCGCCCTCGCCGCCGGCTTCGGCGTGACCTCCCCGGCGGTGGCCGGGGCGGCGCTCGCGGTGCTCGGCCTCGGCGTCGCCGCCGTCGCCCACACCGTGGACCTGCGGCGCGGTCCCGCTCCGGCGGAGGGCCGACTGGTGGCCTCGCACCGGCCCGAGGCCGCGCAGCCCGTACGGCACTGACGGCGCGGGCGGGGAGGGCGGCACTTCACTCCGGGGCGCCGCCCTTCCTCACCCTGTGCCGGGCGTCAGTCCCGGCGGTAGCCCAGAACCGTCATCATGCCCGCCTCCGAGTGGTACACGTTGTGGCAGTGGACCATCCACAGGCCCGGGTTGTCGGCGTCGAAGTCGACCGTCAGCGTCCCGTTCGGCAGCACGATCGCCGTGTCCTTGCGGGGGCCGCCCGCCACGCTCGCCAGCGAGAACGTGTGGCCGTGCAGATGGACCGGGTGCCACATCGATGTCGAGTTGGCGAAGACCAGCCGCACCCGCTCGCCCGCCTTGACCGCGTACCGCTGGTCCGCCGTGTACGGCTTCTTGTTGAACGCCCAGTCGTATGTGGCCATCCCGCCCGTCAGCTGGAGCCTGACCGTGCGGTCCGGCTCCCGGGAGGGCAGGGCCACCGCGTCGGCCGCCCGGAGCCTGTCCGCCGTCAGGAGCCGGCCGTCCAGCTCCCGGGGCCGCGTCGTGGCCGACGGCGCCGCGCCCGGACCGGTCCGCAGCACCGCCAGCGCCGACGCCTTCTTGCCCTCCGCGAGCGCCGTCAGCGGGAACACCCCGTCGCCCGCGGTGACCAGCACGTCGTACCGCTCGCCCATGCCGAGCAGCAGCGCGTCCGTCGTCGCGTGCCGCACCGGGAAGCCGTCCGTGTGCGTCACCGTCATCTCGTGGCCGCCGAGCGCGACCCGGAACGCCGTGTCCCCGCCCGCGTTGACGAACCGGATCCGGATGCGGTCGCCGGGGCGCGCCCGGAAGGACGAAGGGGCCTTCGCCGTCCGCCCGTTGACCAGGTAGTGCGGGTACTTCACGTCGCCCGCGTCGCCGCCCAGCAGCTCGCTGGTCGCGCCCATCATCATCCGGGACGGGCCCGACGCGGTGGCGGACGGCGAGGCGTCCCGCTCCATCGACATGCCGCTCATCCCCGACATGTCGTGGCCCGAGTGGTCCCCGCCCGAGCCGCCCATGCCCGCGCTCAGCTCCTTGAGCACGGCGTCCGGCGTCGAGCCGTCCACCCCGTCGACCCAGTCGTCGAGGACGACCACCCACTCCTTGTCGTACGAGAGCGGCTCCTTGGGGTCGTCCACGATCAGCGGCGCGTACAGCCCCCGGTCCTGCTGGACGCCGGAGTGCGGGTGGAACCAGTACGTGCCCGGGTGCGGGACGGTGAAGCGGTAGGTGAAGTCGGCGCCCGGGGCGACGGGCTTCTGGGTGACGCCGGGGACGCCGTCCATGTCATTGCGCAGGGCGATGCCGTGCCAGTGCAGCGACGTGGACTCGGGGAGGTGGTTGGCGAGGGTCAGGGCGAGCGTGTCGCCCGCGGTCACCCGGACCTCCCTGCCGGGCAGGTCGCCGCCGTACGACCAGGACCTGACCGTGCGGTCGCCCAGGTCGAGCGGGGTCGCGGCGGCCGTGAGCTTCACGGTGCGGACGGGGCCGGAGCCGCGCTTCTTCTCCGCGGCGGCGACCTCGGCGCCCGCCGGGTCGACGAACCCCGCGGGCGCGGCGCCGCCCGAGCCGTGACCGCCGTGCCCGGAACCGGAGTCCGATCCGGAACAGGCGGCCAGAACTCCCGTGCCGGCCACGGCGAGGGACGCGCCGAGCAGGGCGCGGCGGGTCGGGGAGCCTGGGGGAGGAGTGCTGTTGCGCATGACTGAGTGCACCTCGATGTCGGTGTCGTGCGTACTGCGTGCGGTGGGCGAACTCATCCGCTGCTTCTGATACACCGCTCGGCCCCAAGAGGTTCCACGCAGCGCGAAGCAGCCGGTGCGCAGGCCTAGATGCGCAGCACCGACAACCGGGACAGCAGTGATCTCGGCGGAGGCGGGTTCGGGCGCTGGGCGAACGCCGGGCCCCGCAGGACCGGACCCCGCAGGATCGCGCCCGCCGGCGGCCGCAGCACCGCCGCCGTCAGCAACAGCAGCGTGAACGAACCGAGCACGGCCAGACAGACGCTCAGCGGATCCATGCCGCCGTCACCGGGCGCGGGGTGCTCGTCCACCACGACCCGGGCCGGGGCGGCGTGGGTCGGCGCGACCTGAGACGGCGCGGCATGCGTGGACATCGCCATGCCGTGGCCCGCCGGGTGCTCCATCGCGTGCCCCGTCGGATGCCCCAGCGTGTGCATCCCCACGATCCCGAGGAGCAGCGCCACGAACAGCAGCAGCTGCCCGCGGCCCGTGCGGCCCTTCGTCGATGGGGACGTCATGCCCGCACCCTACCCCCACCCGGTATCACGCGATGTGCGGGCTCCCCGCCCGCCGCCGATCATGAGCCCATGACGACTACGGACGAACCGGGGCAGAACACCGAGGTCGGAGACGACGGCACCCGGCGTCAGTTCATCTCCTGGGTCACCCTCGGCCTGATGACGACCGCCTCCGTGGCGAGCCTGCGCCCCTCGCCGACCATGGCGATCTACGGCCTCGCGGCGATCTTCCTCTATCTGCTCCCGGCCCTCGTCTTCCTGCTGCCCACCGCCCTCGTCGGCGCCGAACTGGCCTCCGGCTGGACGGGCGGCATCTACCGCTGGGTCAGCGAGGCGCTCGGCAAACCGCTCGGATTCGTCGCCGTCTGGTGCCAGTTCGCCATGACCATCGCTTACTACCCGAGCCTGCTCGCCTACGTGGCGTCCACCTTCGCGTACGTGATCCACCCGAGCCTGGCCGAGAACGGTCTCTACGTCGCCATCTGCATCGTCGTCATCTACTGGACCGGGGTGTGGGTCAGCTCGCGCGGCACCAGAACCGTCGCGGGCCTGTCCTCGCTCGGTCTGATCATCGGGACCCTCGTCCCCGGCGTCGTGCTCGTCGTCCTCGGCATCGTCTTCCTCGGCCAGGGCAACCCGTCCGCCGCCCCGATGGGCGCGAGCCACTGGCTGCCCCCGTGGACGGGCCTGGCCAGCCTCGTCCTGATCGTCAACAACTTCCTCTCCTACGCGGGCATGGAGATGAACGGCGTCCACGTCTCGTCGCTGCGCAACCCGCGCGGCGAGTACCCGCGCTCGATCTTCCTCGCCACCGGCCTCGTCCTGCTGATCTTCATCCTTCCGGCGCTCGCCATCAGCTGGGTCATGCCCGCGGAGCAGCTCAGCCTGACCGCCGGTCTGATGCAGGCCTTCCAGGCGTTCTTCGACCACTTCCACGTGGGGTGGATGACGCGGATCGTCGGCGTCATGCTGGTGTGCGCGGCGCTCGGCGGCATGCTGACCTGGCTCGCCGGCCCCGCCAAGGGACTCGTCCTGCTCTCCCGGCAGGAGGGCTATCTGCCGCCCTTCCTGCAGAAGTTCAACAAGCACGGCGTCCCGCAGAACGTGATGATCGCCCAGGGCGTGCTGACCACCCTCATCGGCATCCTGTACGCCTTCAGCGACAACGTCTCCAGCCAGTACTGGATGTTCTCCGTCATCACGATCCAGATCTACCTGGTCGCCTACCTGCTGATGTTCCTGGCCGTCGTACGGCTGCGGCGCACCCGGCCCGACGTGCCGCGCGGATTCGTCGTGCCCGCCGTCACCCTCGTCGCGGGCGTCGGGTTCGTGGCGTCGCTGCTCGCCCTCGTCATCGGCTTCGTGCCGCCCGACCAGTACGACACCGGGCCGCTGTGGCGCTACCTGCTGGTCGTCGGCGGCGGGCTGCTGCTGCTCGGCATCGTGGCGCCCGTCGCCTTCCTCAGGTTCCGCAAGCCCAGCTGGATCCACCCCGACCACCGCGACCCCGTGGGCCCGCCCGCCCCGTGACGGATGTGACGGATGTGACGGACCCTACGGAGCGAGGCGGCGCACGCTGTCCCTGATCACGATGTGCGTGCCCAGGAGCTGGCGCTGCTGCCCGCTCCTGCCCGCCCCGTTGAGCGCGAGACGGACCGCGGTGCGGCCCACCTCCTCGCCGGGGATGTGCACCGTCGTCAGACCCGGGGTGATGTCGGCGGCCACCGGGTCGTCGTTGTAGCCGACCACCGAGATGTCCTCGGGGACCCGCAGGCCGTACTCCCCGAGGGCCCGGATCACGGCGGCGGCCACCCGGTCGTCGCCCGCGAAGACGGCCGTGAAGTCCGGCTTCCCGTCGGCCTTGCGCAGCAGGTCGCGGATCGCCTCGTCGCCGTTGTGCTGGCCGAACCCGATGCCGTGCAGCAGCGCGTCCGCCCTCGGCACCCCGTGGTCGTCCAGGGCCCGCAGATAGCCGCGCACCCGGTCCTCACCGGTCGTGTTCCCCGGCTGGTAGCCGATCAGCGCGATCCTGCGGTGGCCCGCGCCCAGCAGATGGCTGGTGATCGCGTGGGCGCCCGCCTCGTTGTCGTACTCGACGACCACCGCGGGGACGTCCGGCGCGGGCGCGGGCCGGCCGCACAGCACGAGCCGCGAACCGGCCGCCGCGAGCGACTGCGCGTACTGCGCCATCCGCTCCCGGTACGCGGCGTCCTCCACGACCCCGCCGACCAGGACGACCGCCTCCGCGGCCTGCTCCCGCATCATCTGCACGAGTGCCAGCTCACGGGCCGGGTCCGCGCCGGTCGACGCCACGAGCGTCAGCCGGTCGTGCTGGGCGGCCTCCTTCTCGACGCCCTGCGCGATGGCCGCGTAGAAGGAGCTCACCACGTCGAGCATCAGCACGGCGATCGTCTTGCGCCCGGCACCCGCCAACGCGCGCGCGTGCGCGTTGGCGACGTAGTCCAGGTCCTTCGCCGCACGCAGCACCTTGGCGCGCGACGCGGCCGAGGTCGGGTAGTTGCCCGCGAGCACCCGGGACACGGTCGCCACCGAGACCCCCGCGCGCGCCGCCACGTCCCGGATCGTGGCCCGCTCGCCCACTTCGCATCTCCCTCGGTCGGCCCGGCGGGGCCCGCAGGTACCGCGGGCCCCGCACCATCATCGCGTGCGCCGCCGCCGGCGGTGCGCCACGTCCGTCAATGGGCCGCCGCGTATTCCGCAGTGAACTCCTCGACGACCTTCTTGCCGCCCTGAGCCTGCCACTTCGCGTACACCGCGTCCCAGTCGGAGACCTTCTTGCGGCCGGACACGATGGCGGTGACCCCGTCGTCGATCAGCTGCTGGAGGGCGGCGCCCTGCCGGTTGTAGGTGTCCGACTGCAGTCCGAAGCGGATGTTCGGCTGCATCAGCGGGACGACCTTCTGCTGCCAGGCGTGCAGCCGCTCGACGACGCTGGGGAAGCCGGGCACGTACAGCACCTGCGGGGCGTCCGAGAGGTACGTGAACGGCACGTTCGTCTTCGACTCGAGCAGACCCAGCTCGGTGGGGATCGGGTTGTTGTCCTTGTCGCGCTCGAAGTGCGTGCCCTCCAGGCCGAAGTGCGTCAGCTCGTACTCCTCGGTGCCGAACGGCGCCGCCAGGTAGTCCAGGACGCGCAGGATCAGCTCGATCCGCGCCTTGGACGCCTTCTTGAGCACCGTGTAGCCGAAGATGCCGCGGCTCTGCTGGTACTTCGCGGTCCCGCCGTCCACCGCGTACGGGACGAGGGCGTCGAGGTCGAAGGCGTCCTTGATGCCCTGCGCGGCGGCCGGGTAGGCGAGGAAGCCGTCCGTCATGGACAGCACGGACCCGTTCCAGAACTGGGTCTTCAGGTCGACCTGCGAGACCGAGGTGGCCTCCGGGTAGTACGAACCCTGCTTGCGCACCTTCGCCAGGTACTCAAGCGTCGCCCGGAACTCGTCGGTGCCGCCCCAGTGCACCGCCTTGCCGTCCTGCATGGCGAACTCGTTGGGCGCGCCGAACCAGTTGGCGTGCGTCTTGTAGCCGAAGAACGCGGTCGCCGAGGCGCCGAGCGCCCACTTCTTGCCGGCGGTCGCGTCCTTGGACATCGCCGCGAAGTCGTCCGCGGACATGCCCGCCTTGTAGCCCGCCTTCGTGAAGGCGCCGCTGTTGAAGAACAGCGTGTCCTGCGGCTTGGGCCGCTCGACCGGCACGCCGTAGATCCGGCCGGAGATCCGGCCCATGCCCTCCCACGCGTACTGGGGGATGCCCGCGAGGTTCGGGTAGTCCTTGATCGCGTCGCCCGACAGGTACTCGGTCAGGTCGGCGCAGCGCGACTTCACGAACTGGGCCTCGCGAGGCAGGACGTAGCCGCCGCCGATGTTGATGACGTCCGGGATGTCGTCGCCCGCGAACAGGGTCGCCATCTTCGAGCGGAAGTCGGCGTCGGGCACCACGGTGAACTCGACGTCCACGCCGAGGGCCTTGTTGACCGCGGCCCAGTACTTGTTCTGCGCGGCGGGCTTGGGCGGGGTGCCGTACGTGATCGAGAGGACCTTGATCTTCTCCTTGCCGGAGCCGGGCTTCTCGGCGATCGCCTTCACCAGGTCGGCCGGGTACTTCGTGTAGCCGGCCTGGACACCCTCGGCGGTCGGCGCCAGGTCGGGCGTCGCGCCCTTCGCCGGGGTGTACGCGGGCCAGGCGGCGGCCTTCTTGCCCGCGTTGGAGACGGAGCCGCCGCCGGCGGAGTCGGAGGAGCAGGCGGTCAGCAGGGACGGCGCGGCGATCGCGGCGCCGCCGACGGCGATGGAGCGCAGCAGGGTGCGGCGCGACATGGCGGAAGAGGACATGGCGAAGGGCCCTTCGGCTAAAGGAGGTCGGGACGTGCGGAGCGGGAGGTGGGGGCGAGGGGAGAGCGGGTGGTGTCTCAGCTCTTGATGGCGCCGGTGAGCACGCCCTTGGTGAAGTACTTCTGCAGGAAGGGGTAGACGAGCAGGATCGGCACGGTGGCGATCACCAGGACGGCCATCTGCGTCGTCTGCGGCGCCGAGACCATGCCCGCCTCACTGAGACCGGTGTCGGCGATCTGCGCGCCCCCGATGACGTACGTGCGCAGCACCTGGGAGAGCGGCCAGTGGCCCGACTCCAGGTAGATGGAGGCCGTGAACCACGCGTTCCAGTACGACACCGCGTAGAAGAGTCCGACGACGGCGAGGGCGGCCTTGGACAGCGGCAGCGCGATCCGCCAGAACGTGGCCCAGTCGCCCGCGCCGTCCAGCCGCGCCGCCTCGTACAGCTCCTCAGGGATGCCCTGGAAGAAGCCGCGCAGCACCACCAGGTTGAACACGTTGATGAGGACCGGCGCGATCACCGCCGCGTACGTGTCCATCAGCCCGAGCCCCTTGACCAGCAGGAAGGCCGGGATCATGCCGGGCGGGAAGAGGAAGGTGAACAGCACGACCAGCAGCACCGGCTTGCCGCCGTAGACGCCGGGCCGGCTGAGCGCGTACGCGAGGCACGCGGTGCACGCGAGGGAGAGCAGCGTGCCGACGACGGTGATGCCGATGCTCACGCCGAGCGCCTTCGTCACGATGCCGCCGCTGAGGATGTTCTCGTACGCGCGCAGCGTCGGCTCGCTCGGCCACAGCACCCAGCCGCCGTTGGCCACCACCTCCTTGTTGGAGGCGAGCGACGTGGAGACGATCACCAGGAACGGTACGAGGACCAGACACAGCAGCACGAGCACGGCCACGCCCTTGGCGGCCTTGGTGACGGGCTTCGGCTTCTCCATCCACGCGGGACGGACCGGGGTTGCGGACGTGCTCACTTGTAGACCCCCTGCTCGCCGAGCTTGTGCGCGATCCGGTTGGCGACGAACACGAGGAGCGCGCCCACCAGGCCCTTGAAGAGCCCGGCCGCGGCGGCGTATCCGGTGTCGCCGCCGACGATGCCCTGCCAGAAGACGAAGGTGTCGAGCACCTCGCCGACCTCCGGGCCCACCGACTGCCGCTGCAGCAGCATCTGTTCGAAGCCGACGGAGAGGATGTCGCCGAGCCGCATGATCAGCAGCAGTACGACGATCGGCCGGATCGACGGCAGCGTCACGTGCCAGAAGCGGCGCCACGGCCCGGCCCCGTCGATCGCGGCGGCCTCGTACTGCTGCTCGTCGACCTGCATCAGGGCGGCCAGGAAGATGATGGTGCCCCAGCCGGCGTCCTTCCAGATCACCTCGGCGACGACGAGCGGCCGGTAGGCGTCGGGGTTGCCGATGATGTCGACGGTGTGCAGGCCGCTGTCGCCCAGGAAGCTGTTCAGCAGGCCGGTGTCGGACAGGACCTGCTGGAACAGGGCGACGACGATCACCCACGACAGGAAGTGCGGCAGGTAGACGACGGACTGCACGAAGCGGCGCAGCAGGTCCGAGGTCAGGCTGTGCAGCAGCAGCGCGATCGCCAGCGGCACGGGGAAGTAGAACGTCAGCTGGAGCACGGCGATGTAGAGCGTGTTCCACGTCGCGTGCCAGAAGTCCGGGTCGCCGAACATCCGGCTGAAGTTGCCGAACCCGACCCACTGGCTGCCCCACAGGCCGGCGAACGGGTCGTACTCCTTGAACGCCACGACGTTGCCGACGAAGGCGCCGTAGTGGAAGACCAGGAAGTACACGACGCCCGGCACCATGAGCAGCAGCAGCGTACGGCTGCTTCGAAACCGTTTCCAGCCTGCATATCGCGGGCTGTTCTTCGTCTTTGGGCCGGTTTGCGGCCCGCCGGGAGGGGCCGCCACCCCGGCATCGGGCCTTTCCTTCGCCACCGTGGGCACGGGAACCCCTCCGTCGTTGGAACAAGGTGAGGCGGAATCTAAAACGGTTACTACGGGCGGTCAACCCCCTTAGCGACGGAGAACCTTGACCCCATGGCCCGCGAGTGCCTAGCCTCCTGGGAAATTGAAGTAACCGGTTACAGAGTCTGAGGGGTGGAACGAGTGACGGCACACCGACCGACCGCGGCACTGGCCATGGGTGCCCAGGTGGTGGAGCGGGTCTTCCCGCCCGACCTGAGGGAACGGCTGGGCCGCAGCGTGCGGTTGGCCGCGCCGCCCCTGACGGGGGAGTTCGACGGGAGCGCGGCCGCGGAGGTGCTCGGCGGGGTCGAGGTCCTGGTCACCGGGTGGGACTGCCCGCCGCTGACGGAGCGGGTGCTGGACGCCGCGCCGCACCTGAAGGCCGTGATCCACGCGGCGGGGTCCGTCCGGCCGATCGTCACGGACGCCGTGTGGGAGCGCGGGCTGCTCGTCTCGTCGGCGGCCGACGCGAACGCCGCACCCGTCGTCGCCTTCACCCTCGCCGCGATCACCTTCGCGGCCAAGGGAGCGCTGCCCGCCGCCGCGGCGTACGCGACGGCGTGGCCCGGGTTCCTGGAGCGGGAGGGTGCCGACGGGCGGGTCGTCGGCGTCATCGGGGCGTCACGGATCGGACGCCGGGTGATCGAGGCGCTGCGGGCCGACTCCGCGGGGTACCGGGTGCTGCTGTGCGATCCGTACGTGTCCGAGGGGGAGGCGGCGCGGCTCGGGGTGGAGCGGGTGGGGCTCGCGGAGCTGTGCCGGCGCAGCTCGATCGTGACCGTGCACGCGCCTCAACTGCCGGAGACACGGGGGATGTTGAGCGCGGAGATGCTGCGGCTCGTGCCGGACGGCGGGGTGGTGGTCAACACGGCGCGGGGGTCGCTCGTCGATGCGGAGGCGCTGGCCGCGGAGTGTGGGTCCGGGCGGTTGTCGGCCTACCTCGACGTCACGTCCCCGGAGCCGCTGCCCGCCGGGCATCCGTTGCTGACGCTGCCGAACGTGCTGGTCACTCCGCATGTGGCCGGGGCGCAGGGGAGTGAGGT
>NZ_JAMOLN010000181.1 GCF_024448165.1 Streptomyces longispororuber | reverse complement strand
CAGGACTCCTTACTAGAAGCAAAGTAGGGGCTCCCCGCCATTTAGGCAAGAGTCCTTACTAGACTGGTGCGCATGGCCCCACCGAAACCGTCCCTCGAGCTGCTGCGCGCACTCACCGACGAGAACGTGCTGCGTGCCCTCATGTCCGAGGCCCGGCTGACCCGCGCGGAGATCGCCGCCCGTACCGGCATCTCCAAGCCGACGATCTCCGACAGCGTGCAGCGCCTGAGCGGGGCGGGCCTCGTCGTCGACACCGGCGAGCGCACCACGGGCCGCGGCCGGGTCGGCTCGTACTACGCGCTCGGCCCGGACCTCGGCGCCGCGCTCGTCGCCGGCGTCACCCAGCACCGGGTGACGGCCGAGGCCGTCGACGCCCTCGGCCGCGTCCGCGCACGCGAGGAACTCGCGCTCGGCCCCGGCGCCGGACCGAAGGCGGCGGCCGACGCCCTCGCCACCGCCGCGAGCCGCCTCGCCGACCGCGTCCGCGGCGGTCTGCGCACGGCCGTGATCAGCGCCGCCGACCCGGTGGACCGCACCACAGGACGCCTCGTGCGGCTGCCCGACGCCCCCTTCCTCATCGGCGACCTCGACCCGCCGGCCGCACTCGCCGCGCACGTCGTGGGTCCTGTGCACGTCGACAACGACGTCAACTGGGCGGCCCGCGCCGAGCACACCGACGGCCGCGCCCGCGACGCCGACGACTTCGTCTACCTCCACCTCGGTGAGGGCCTCGGCGGCGCCGTCGTCAGCGACGGCGCCGTGCGCCGCGGCCACCACGGCTTCGTCGGCGAGATCGCCCACCTGTGGACCCCGGGCCCCGACGGGACGGCCATGCCGCTGACCGAGGTGTTCGCGGCGCTCGGCCTGCGCAGGCCCGGCTCCACCGCGATCGACGTCGACGCGCTGCGGACCCGGATCGCACCGGGCACCGCGCGCGCCGACGAGACCCGCACCGCGCTCGCCCGTGCCGTCGGCGCGGTGCTGGAGGCCGCCGTCTCCCTGGTCGACCCCCGCCTGATCGTCATCGGCGGCGAATGGGGCCCCGACCTGGTCGACACCGTCGCCGACCACTTCGCCCGCAGCCCCCGCCCCGTTCCCGTACTCCCCGCGACGCTGACCGAACCCGAGCTGACCGGCGCCCGACTGCGGGCCGTCGAGGAACTCCGCGCGCTGATCGTGAGCCCCACGCGCCCCGCGCACCCCACTGCTTCCGACTGACCCGACTACCGCACCCAGGAACTCCGTTGACCTCGCAGCCCCACGAGAACCCGACCGCGCCCGACGTCCGTCTCGTCGTCACCGACATGGACGGCACCCTGCTGGACGCCGACGGCCGCGCCCCCGACTCCCTCTGGCCGCTGCTGGCCGAGCTGAACCGGCGCGGCATCGTCTTCTGCCCCGCCAGCGGCCGCCAGTACGCCACGCTCGCCGACCAGTTCGCCGCCGTCGACGACGGCGGCATGGTCTATATCGCGGAGAACGGCACCTACGTCGTGCGCGACGGCGCCGAGATCAGCTCCGACCCGCTCGACCCGGCCGTCGCCGCCTGGATCGTCAAGGAGGTGCGGGCCCTCACCGACGACGGCGTCGACGTCGGCGCCGTCGTCTGCGGCAAGAAGTCCGCGTATGTGGAACGCTCCGACGAGGCGTTCATGACGGAGGTGCGCAAGTACTACCACCGGCACCGGATCGTCGACGACGCGACGGCCGTCGACGACGACATCCTCAAGGTCGCCCTCTTCGACTTCGGCCGGGCCGACCGCACCACCGCCCCCGCCCTCGAACCCCTGACCCGGACCCACAAGGTCGTCGTCTCCAGCGAGCACTGGGTCGACGTCATGAACCCGACGGCGAACAAGGGGGTCGCGGTCCGCGGACTCCAGCGCGCCCTGGGCGTCACCGCGGCCCAGACCATGGTCTTCGGCGACTACCTCAACGACCTGGAGATGCTGGACACCGCCGACCTGTCGTACGCGATGGCCAACGCCCACCCCGACGTCCTGAGCCGGGCCCGCCACCGCGCCCCGGCGAACACGGACAACGGCGTCGTCCGCACCATCCGCCAGGTCCTCGGCCTGCCCGAACCCGACGCACACTGAGCCGGCGGGGCATCCCGGTTCAGTGCCCGGCGAGGAGCTTCACCGAGACCACGCCGACACCGATCACGGCGTTCAGGGCGGCGGAGATCAGGGAGCCGAGCAGACCGGCTCCCACCCGCCGCCCGCCCGTGAACCCCCACGCCGCCAGCGCCGCGACCTCGCTGCCCACCGAGATCCACAGCGCCGTGGTGAGCTTCATGACGCCCAGCGCGGACAGCCCGGTCAGCAGCAGCGGCCCGATCGCGGAGGTGAGCAGGGGGCTGCTGGTGAACAGCGTGTGGCGGATCTCCGGCAGCCGCGGGAACCGGCCGTGCGCCACCGGATGGGCCTGCAAATCCGCGACCAGCGTGGCCAGCCACAGACCGAGCGCCGTCACGGTGACCGAGACCGCGGCCCCCACATGGCTGGGATGCCCGCTCTGCGCGAGCCCCACCAGGACGGCGAGCAGCGTCAACGACGCGTAGATGCGCTCTTTGAGCCGCTCGCGCAGCAGATCCGCCCGCTCCTGTGCCGCCACGTCCGGCACCGTGCCCTCACTCATGCGCGCACCCTAAGCGGACCCACCCTCTCCCACCGGCGCGACAGGCCCTGGGCGGACCGCGGTACGTGTCCGATCATGGATCCATGAGGCCCGACTCGGCGCTGCCGGGCCGGATGGTGCTGCTGCGCCGGAGGCACGTGACCGCTGCTCGGCGCCGGGGCAGAGGACCGGGTGACGGAGGAGCGGGCGGACCGGCTGGCGCTCGCCCTGCGCGCACGCCTCGGGTGGTCCGACGTCACGGAGGCGCCCGAGCAGGGTCAGCGGCGTCGCAGCGACGGGTCGAGCAGCGCGGGTGGCGTGTCGAACTTCTCGTCGGGCGCCAGGTCGGTGCCGGGCGGCACGATCGTGTCGATCGCGTCGAGGACATCGGCCGTCAGTACGGTGTCCGCGGCGTCGAGTTGGGCGCGCAGGTGCTCCGGGGTGCGAGGGCCGACGAGGGCGGCGGTCACGCCCGGGTGCGCGGTCACGAATCCGAGCGCGAGCTGAATCAGCGTCAGACCGGCCTCGTCGGCGACCTTCGCCAGCCGCTCCACCGCGTCGAGCCTGGCCCGGTTGGCGGGAACGGCCGGGTCGAAGCGCTGTGGCATCAGCGTCGCGCGGCTGTTGGTGAGGGCCCGGCCCTCGCGGACCGCGCCGGACAGCCAGCCCGACGCGAGCGGGCTCCACGCCAGCACGCCGAGCCCGTACTCCTGGGTCACCGGCAGCACGTGGGCCTCGATGCCGCGCTGGAGGACCGAGTAGCTGGGCTGCTCGGTGACGTAGCGGCCCAGCCGGTGCTCGCGGGCGGCCCACTGGGCCTGCACGATCCGGTGGGCCGGGAACGTCGAGGAGCCGAAGTAGCGGATCTTTCCGGCGCGTTGGAGATCGGTGAGCGCCGACAGCGTCTCCTCGTCGCCGGTGCTCGGGTCCCACCGGTGGATCTGGTACAGGTCGACGTGATCGACGCCGAGGCGGCGCAGGCTGTCCTCCAGCGCGCTGACCAGCCAGCGGCGCGAACCGCCCCGCCGGTTGCGCTCCTCGCCCATCGGCATGCCCGCCTTGGTGGCCAGCACGATGTCGTCGCGGCGTCCGGCGATGGCCCGGCCGACCATCTCCTCCGACTCGCCCTGCCCGTACATGTCGGCGGTGTCGATGAGATTGACGCCGCCGTCGAGCGCGGCGTCGACGAGGGCGGTCGCCTCGTCCTGGTCCGTGCGCCCGATGGCGCCGAAGTTCATCGCGCCCAGCGCCAGGGAGCTGACCTGCACGCCGGTGCGGCCCAAAGTGCGGTACTGCATGACCGTTCTCCTCTGTCGTTCTGCGGCCGTCAGTGAAGCGGAACCGTGTTCCGTATTGCTGACGATACGGAGCGTCGTTCCGTTTTGGCAAGCGGGATGGCTGAGGAGTGAGGGCTGCCGGTGTCCGGGATTGGCATGGACCTGTCCATGATCACTCGCTAGGCTCCCCCTCGGCATGTGCCGGGAGCGCTCCCAGAACCTTGCTGTTCCATCCCCACATCTCTGGAACAACGAAGGGCCGATCCACATGAGACGTACGAGACGTATGCGACGCACGAGCCGTTCGAGCACGCGATCCCTGCGTGCGGTCCTCACCGCCTTCCTTGTCGCCGGCGCCTGCGCGAGCGCCGGATTCGTCCCGGCGGCAGCGGCCGACGCCCCGGCGTCGGACGGTGTGCTCGCCGCGATGCAGCGGGACTTCGGGCTCACCCGGAGCCAGGCCGAAGCGCGCCTTGCCTTGGAGCAGGAAGCCACGGGCATCGAGAAGAAGGCCAGGTCCGTGGCCGGATCGCGCTACGCGGGCTCCTGGCTGGACGCCGAAGGGCGGCGCCTGACCGTCGCCGTCAGCGACCGGGACAAGGCCGCCGCGGTCCGGTCCACGGGCGCACAGGTGAAGGTCGTCGCCCACAGCGCCCGCGCGCTCGACGCGACGAAGAACCGCCTGGACGCGCTCAAGGCCCCGACGGGCGTGAGCAGTTGGCGCGTCGACTGGCAGACCAACCGCGTCGTCGTGGAGGTCCTCGCCGATCAGCAGCGCGACAACGATGTCAAGGCGTTCCTGGCGAAGGCGCGCACGGCGGGCCCCGTGACCGTCCGGACGACGGAGCACGCGCCGTCGACGCTCGCCGCGGGCACCGTCGGCGGCGACCCGTACTACACCGGCAACGTCCGCTGCTCCATCGGCTTCTCGGTGCAGGGCGGCTTCGTCACGGCCGGCCACTGCGGCGGCGCGGGCCAGGGCGTCAACGGCTGGGACGGCAGCTACGTCGGCAACTTCCAGGGGTCGTCGTTCCCCGACAACGACTACGCCTGGGTCAACGTCGGCAGCGGCTGGTGGACCGTCCCCGTCGTCCTCGGCTGGGGCACGGTCTCCGACCAGCTGGTCCGCGGCTCCGCCGAGGCACCGGTCGGCGCGTCCATCTGCCGGTCGGGCTCCACCTCGCACTGGCACTGCGGCACCGTCCTCGCCAAGAACGAGACCGTCAACTACAGCCAGGGCGCCGTCCACCAGATGACCAAGACGAGCGTGTGCGCCGAACCCGGCGACTCGGGCGGCTCGTTCATCAGCGGCGACCAGGCCCAGGGCGTCACCTCCGGCGGCTGGGGCAACTGCTCCAGCGGCGGTGAGACCTGGTACCAGCCCATCAACGAGATCCTCAATCGCTACGGGCTGACCCTGCACACGGCCTGAGCGACCCGGGGCGTCCCGGGCACCGCCGAGCGGGCGGTGTCCGGGACGGCCGGGTTCCGTGTGCGCCGCCCCGTGCCTCAACCTCCCTCCGGCGCGCCGCCCGCTCTCCCTCTGCGCGTGCGGTGCGCCCCCGAGCGGGGGTTCGCGCCGGGTGAGGGCCGGTGATAACGCTGAAGGCACAGGCTCACCGGACGGGGTGATGAAAGGACTCGGCATGGCACACCAGGCGTACTTGGAGGCGGGACGGCTCTCCGCCATAGCGAAGATCCTCGATCGGGCCCAGGGACATCTCGACGCCGCCGTGCACGACGGTGCGGTGGTCGCGCGGCACGGCGACGACGGGGCCGTCCGCGGCATCCAGTCGCTCCTGGAGGTCTCCCGCAGCGCCTCCTACGACGTGACCTGCGCCGTGCGCCACGCGTGCAGCGGCGACCTGGGTCGGGCCCACGCCCACCTGGAGGCCGCGCGCGCGGCAGGCGACCAGCACGCCGTCCCCACGGCGTCCATGCCGCGGCCGCTGCCCGCCGGGGTGCGCACGGCGCTCCAACTCCTGCGCGGCATCTCGGGGTTCTTCAGCGCGGAGACGGAGGACGCCTTCGTGCGGGCGCTGAGCATCGAGGTCCGGCCGGGCCGCGCGACGGGCTGACCGCGGGGGCCCACGGCCCCAACCATCGTGGTGGCGGCCGGAGTCGGTGACTGTGGCCGCCGCTTCACGGGCGCGTCACCCGACACGGGCCGACACGTCACATGCGTCTCCTATCACTGACGGGGGCATGACATTCATGCCGCACCCCCCACAGCGATCAGGAGAGCATCGTGAAGCCGAAGCCGACCCGCACGACGAAGCCGCTCCGCGCGATCCGCAGAGCGTCCCTGGCCACCGGCGGCGCCGTCGCCCTGGTCATCGCCTTCGCGGGCACCGCGCTCGCCGCCCCGCCGGCCGCGCTGCCCGCGAACGCCGACGGCACGGAGCAGACCTTCCAGCCGGCGTACGACTACGACACCGACGGCTGCTACCCGACCCCCGCCATCGGCCCGGACGGCACCGTCAACGGCGGCCTCGCGCCGAGCGGTGCCCTGAACGGACAGTGCCGGGACGCCTCGGACCTCGCCAACACCAACGGCTACGCGCGCAGCAAGTGCAACAACGGCTGGTGCGCCGTCATCTACGGCCTCTACTTCGAGAAGGACCAGGCCGTGGCGGGCAGCGGCCTCGGCGGTCACCGCAACGACTGGGAGCACGTCGTGGTCTGGGTGAAGGACGGCCAGGCCCAGTACGTCTCCACCTCCGCCCACGGGGACTTCAACATCTACTCCCGGGACCAGATCCGCTGGGACGGCACCCACCCCAAGATCGTGTACCACAAGGACGGCATCAGCACCCACTGCTTCCGTCCCGCCAACGCCAACGACGAGCCGCCGGAGAACCACCGCGGCACCTGGCAGTTCCCCGCGCTCGTCGGCTGGAACGGCTATCCGGCGGGCCTGCGCGACAAGCTGAGCGCCTACGACTTCGGCAGCGCCACGTTCGGGCTCAAGGACTCGACGTTCGCGAGCCACCTCGCCGCCGCCCTGCCCTCCGGTGTGCCGTTCGACGTGAACGCCTGAACGGTCCGGCGGATCCCGTAAGTTACTGAACCGTAACCTCCTGGGTGCTACCCGCGGTAACGGCAAGGTCGGTAGCGTCCCCGCGACGCGTGGGGACAGTGGGACGACCGTCCGCGCGCCTCGTCGGCCTGCCCGCTTCCTGGCCGTCTGCCGCCCGGCACGGACCCCGGTCCGCCGCCTGCACTCAGGAGGTCCGTCATGCCCGCCCCCACCCGTCTGCTGGCCGCCGCCGTCACCGTCGCGGCCTGTCTCGGCGCCCAGGCCCTGCCCGCCGCCGCGGCGACCGGAGCCACCCACCCCGATGCCGCGGACGCCTCGGACGTCTCGGCGAACGAGGTCTCGCGCGGTGTCACGATCCCGGCGTTCTACGACCCGCCCGCCGAACTGCCCGCCACCGAGGGTGCCCTCATCCGCAGCGAACCGCTGCCGCTCGCGCTGAGCCTGCCCACCCTGCATGGCCCGCTGCCCGGCACCGCGACCCGCGTGATGTACCGGACGACGGACTCCACCGGCGCTCCGGCCGCCGCCACCGGTGCGTACATCGAACCGTCCGCGAAGTGGCGCGGCGCGGGTCCCCGGCCGCTCGTCGCGCTGGCCCCCGGTACTCAGGGCCAGGGCGACCAGTGCGCCGCCTCGCTCGGCCTGGAGCACCCGATCCGGCTCAACGGGCAGACGGTGTCCGTCGGTTACGAGGACCTGGCGATCTACCGGCTCCTCGCCAAGGGGGTCGCGGTCGTGGTCACCGACTACATCGGCCTCGGCGCCACCGACCGGCTGCACACCTACGTCAACCGCCTCGACGAGGCGCACGCGGTCCTCGACGCCGTGCGTGCGACTCGCTCCCTGCGCGGCGCGAGCGTGACCAAGGAGTCGCCGGTCGGCCTCTTCGGCTACAGCCAGGGCGGCGGCGCCACCGCCGCGGCCGCCGAACTCCAGCCGACGTACGCCCCCGACGTCCGGCTCTCCGGCACGTACGCCGGCGCGCCCCCGGCCGACCTCACCGAGACGACCAAGGCGATCGACGGCACGGACCTGGTCGGCGCGCTCGGCTGGTCCCTCAACGGGTTCCTGCAGTCCGACCCCGAACTGCGGCCGATCGCCGACGCCCACCTCAACGACAAGGGGCGGGCCGCGCTCGAGGACCTGTCCACCATGTGCGTCGGCGACGCGATCATCTCGTACACGTCGCGCAAGAGCTCGTCCTGGACCACGGACGGCAAGAGCCTGGAGCAGATCATCCAGGCCGAGCCGAAGCTCCAGGAGTTCCTGGCCCGGCAGCGGATCGGGAAGCTCAAGCCGGCCGGCCCGGTCCGGGTCGCCACCGGCGTCGCGGACAACCTGGTGCCGCACGGGCAGGCGCGCCAACTGGCCGTCGACTGGTGCGGCCTGGGCGGCCAGGTCTCGTACAAGCCGGTGGTCCTGCCCGACGTCGGGCGCGCCCTGATCAACCACTTCGGGCCGCTCCTGACCGACCAGGGTGACGCGGTGAACTGGCTCACCGACCGGCTGGCCGGCAAACCGGAGACGAACAACTGCGCTTCCCTGCCCCGCCTGCGGTGAGCGGAAAATGAGCGGAGGCCGGTGCGGTCCCTGTGGCAGCATGACCGGGCTTCACGCCCCTGGTGATCCGCCCGAAGGGAATCTCGAACCGTGGCCCGTGCCATCACCCTGATCCGCTCCGACGCCCTGTCCGACGTGGCCGAGTACGCGTACGCGGCCACGGCCCCCGCCGACGCCCGGCTCGTCTTCCTCGCGGGCTCCTGCCCGTTGGAGGAGGACGGGTCGACCGCCGCCGTCGGTGACTACGCGGGCCAGGCGGCCAAGTGCGTGGCCAACATGCGGGTGGCGCTCGCCGCGGCCGGCGCGACGCTCGAGGACGTCGTGAGCACCCGTGTCCTGGTCGCCTCGACCCGGCAGCAGGATCTCGTCACGGCCTGGCAGGTGGTCAGGGACGCCTTCGGCGACCACGACGTGCCGAGCACCCTGATGGGCGTCACGGTGCTCGGGTACCACGACCAACTCGTCGAGGTGGAAGGCGTCGCGGCCGTGATCGACGACTGACCCGACCTTTTATCGTCCGCTTGACGACAATCATTCCTCGGCTTTAGAGTCACATTGACTCTAACGAGGGGATCTCGTCATGGCCGACATCACCCGGCGCCTCGGCTGGCGCCACCTGCGCGCGACGCCCACGGCGCACATCCGGCACCACCGCTCCGGCCGGCTCGCGCACGACGGCCCGGGACTCAGCTTCTGGTTCCGGCCGCTCGTCGCCTCGCTCTCCGAAGTCCCGGTGGACGACCGGGAGTTGGCCATGACCTTTCACGCCCGTACCTCCGATTTCCAGGACGTGTCGGTGCAGGCGACCCTCACGTACCGGATCGGGGGCCCCGCCGTCGCCGCCGAGCACCTCGACTTCTCCGTGGACCCCGACACCGGCGTCTGGCGCGGCTCCCCGCTGGAGCAACTCGCCACGCTCCTCACGGAATCCGCCCAGCAGCACGCCCTCGACGTGCTCGCGCGGACCACGCTCGCCGAGGCCCTCGTCGACGGCGTGCCCGCCGTGCGGGAGCGGGTCGCCGCGGGACTCGGCGCCGAACCCAGGCTGCCCGCCACCGGCATCGAGGTCGTGGCCGTCCGCGTGATGGCGCTGCGCCCCGAGCCCGAGGTGGAGCGGGCGCTGCGCACCCCGGCCCGGGAGCGCATCCAGCAGGAGGCGGACCGGGCGACCTACGAGCGCCGCGCGGTCGCCGTCGAACGCGAACGGACCATCGCCGAGAACGAGTTGGCCAGTCAGATCGAACTCGCCCGCCGGGAGGAGCAGCTGGTCGAGCAGCGCGGCGCCAACAGCCGCCGCGAGGCCGAGGAGAAGGCGGCCGCCGACGCCGTACGCGCCCGCGCCGAGGCCGACCGCACCGTCCGCATCGCCGACGCCGAGGCGCAGCGCACCGAACGCCTCGCCCAGGCCGAGGCCGACCGCTCCGTGCGGCTGGCCCGCGCCGAGGCCGAAGGCGCGCAGGAGCTCGGCCGGGCCCGCGCCGAGGCGCAGGCGGCCTGGCTGCGCGTGCACGACGACGTCGACGTGGCCACGCTGCGCGCCCTGACCGGGACCCGGCTCGCCGAGAACCTGCCGCGCATCGACAGCGTGACCGTCTCGCCGGACGTGCTCACCGGCCTCCTCGCGAAGCTGGGCGGCACCGAAGGGCGCCCGGAGTGAGCCTCGCCCCGCGTGCCGTCCTGGTCCATCGGACCACGGAGTACGAGGAGTTGGTCGCCCGGCACGGCACGCACGGCCAGGCCGCGTTCTTCCTCGCCTCGCACGGCCGGGCGATCGACGAGGTCGCCGAGCGCCACCACCGGGCCATGCGGGCCCTGGCCGAGGTGTCCGCGGCGGTCCCGCTGGCGTGGCGCCGGGCCCAGGTCGAGCGGGCCGACCTGGACCGGTTCCTGTTCGCGGAGCAGGACGTGGTCGTCGTGGTCGGGCAGGACGGGCTCGTCGCCAACGTGGCCCAGTACGTGGGCGAGCAGCCGGTGGTCGGCATCGACACCGACCCCGGACGCAACCCGGGCGTCCTCGTCCGGCACCGCTCCGCCGACGCGGCCCGGCTGCTGCCCGCCACGCTCGCCCCGGGCGCCGGGGTGGACGAACTCACCATGGTCGAGGCCGTCACCGACGACGCGCAGTGCCTCGTCGCCCTGAACGAGATCTACCTCGGCGCCGCCGGTCACCGGACCGCCCGCTACCGCCTGGGCCTCGACGACGACGGCGGTGCCGTCGAGGCCCAGGCGTCCTCCGGCGTGCTGGTCGGCACGGGCACGGGGGCGACCGGCTGGATCCGGTCCGTGTGGCAGGAGCGCGGCGGGGCGGGGCGGCTGCCCGGGCCGACCGACGACCGGCTGCTCTGGTTCGTCCGCGAGGCCTGGCCGTCACCGGTCACCGGGACCTCGCTCAGTGGGGGCGAACTCGCGGCGGGGGAGCGGCTGAGCCTGACCGTCGAGTCGGAGAGCCTGGTCGCCTTCGGCGACGGCATGGAGAGCGACGCCCTGGAGCTGACGTGGGGGCAGACCGTCCGGGTGGGCCGCTGCGCCCGGCGTCTGCGTCTCGTGTCGTGAGCGTCGTGAGTGCCGTGACCCTTGTGCCCGGACGTGCCGGAGCCCGACCGCCCTGGAGGCGCAGGGCGGTCGGGCCGGAACACGATCAGGCCGACGTGACCTTCACCGGTTCCGTCTCGGCGGAGCTGTGCCGCTGCGCCCAGCTCTCCAGCGCCGTACGGCACGCGTGATCGAGGTGGTGCAGACCCGACAGGTCCAGTTCGACCGGACGGTCGTGGGGCAGCGCCTCCAGGCTGTCGAGGATCTTCGGCAGCCGCAGGAACGTCGCGTTGCCCGACAGGTGCGCCTGCACCGGTCCCGCGCCCTTGTCTATGACCTCCAGCTTCACGTGCGAGGCGTCCCACGCCGTCTTGGCGACGGACAGGGCCACACCGATCAGCACGCCCTCGAACATGCTGACCGCGACGATCGACACGGCGGTCACCACGAGGACCAGCGCCTCGCCCCGGTGCTCCCGCCACAGCTGGGCGAGCGCCCGCACCGGGATCAACTTGGCGCCGGCGTGGACCAGTACGCCCGCCAGCGCCGGTATCGGGATGAAGGCGAGCGCGCCGGGCAGCAGCGCCGCGAACAGCAGCAGCCAGACGCCGTGCAGCACCCGCGACGCCTTCGTGCGGGCGCCCGCCTGGACGTTGGCCGCGCTGCGCACGATCACCGCGGTCATCGGCAGGGCGCCGAGCACCCCGCACACCGCGTTGCCCGCGCCCTGCGCGACGAGCTCCTTGTCGTACGCGGTCCGCGGACCGTCGTGCATCCGGTCCACGGCCGCCGCGCTGAACAGCGACTCGGCGGACGCGATCAGCGTGAACGCCACGATCGTGCCGATCAGACCCATGCCGGCGAGTTCGCCGAAGGCGCCCAGGGACGGCGGCTGGACGGACCCGAGCAGACCGCTCACCTCGACGGTGGCGACCGGCGCGTCGAACACGACGGCGACGAGCGTGGCCAGGCCGACCGCGGCCAGCGGCCCCGGCACCACCCGGACCCGCGGCGGCAGGTGCCTCCACAGCACGAGGACGGCGACGGTGCCGGCCCCGAGCGCCAGCGAGACGAGCGAGCGCGTGCTGCCCAGGGAGTCGATCAGCGCCCCGGGCAGCCCCGCCAGCTTGCCGAGCCCCGACTCCGGGGCCCGTGCGCCGACGGCGGCGTACAACTGGCCCGCGATGAGCACCAGGCCGATGCCGGCCAGCATGCCCTCGACGACCGAGACCGAGATGGCCCGGAAGTAGCGGCCCAGCTTCAGCGCGCCCATGCCGATCTGCAGCAGGCCGGTGGCGAGCACGACGACACCGAGCACCGGCAGACCGAACTCCCGGACCGCCTCGTAGACCAGGACGGTGAGACCGGCGGCCGGTCCCGAGACCTGGAGGCTGCTGCCGCGCATCAGGCCGGTGACGATGCCGCCCACGATGCCGGTGACGAGCCCGAGTTCGGCGGGCACGCCGGAGGCGACCGCGACGCCCACGCACAAGGGCAGCGCGACCAGGAAGACGACGAGTGATGCGGTGAAGTCCTGCTTGAGGTGAGGGTGTTTGGTCATGGCGGCGCTCACAGGGTCTCGAACGCGTCGGTCGCGGCGCGGTGTTCGCGCACGCCGCCGGTGTGCACCTCGTAGTACCAGCCGCGCAGCCTGATCCGGCCGTCGGCGAGCCGGCGCTCCACGCACGGGTAGGAGCGCAGCCGCAGGAGCTGGGCGAGCACGTGCTGCTGCACCGCCGCGGCGACCGTCGGATCGGTCGTGTCGTCGGCCGCGGTCTCGCCCGCGGCGTGGGCGAGCCAGTCCCGCACGGCGGGCACGGCGCCGAGGTCGTCGCCGCGCACCAGCGCGCCGATCGCGCCGCAGTGCGAGTGGCCGCACACGACGATGTCCTGGACTTCGAGCACCTCCACGGCGTATTCGATGGTGGCGGCCTCCCCGCTGGGGCGGCCGGTCGGGTAGGCGGGCACGATGTTGCCCGCGGTGCGGAGCTCGAAGAGCTCTCCGGGGCGGGCGCCCGTGATCAGGGCGGGCACGACGCGGGAGTCGGAGCAGGTGATGAAGAGAACCTGCGGCGACTGGCCGTCGGCGAGCCCGGCGAACTCCTCAGGGCGTTGTCCGAACGTACGGGCGTTGTCGATGAGGGGCTGCATGGCGTGGTGATTCCTCCTGGCGCGCCGTGGGGGCGCGTCGGGCGTGCAGGACAGGTGCGACTGCTCAGTCGCTGTCAGCAGCGGAAGACCTGGAGGGCCGCCGCTGTGAGACCGGGAAGCGATCTGGCAGGACGGGCGTGCTCAACTCCCGCGCTCGCGGCGGGCGGGAGGGCGGCGGACTGCCGAACTCCCGCGGTGAGAACGGGGATCGGGGCGTGCGCGGTACTGCCGGCGGTCCGCTGCCGGTCCCGGGTGCGGAGCGCGTCGACCGGCTCCGTGGGCGGCGTGCGCTCGCCGGGGCAGAGCCGCTCGGCACCGACCGCCGCGACACCGATGCGATCGGACACGTGTGCGGGAGTGAACGAGCCCGCGGTGACGAAGAGGGGCAGGGCCAGAAGGAGGGTGACCATCAGAGCCACCGTCGCGCGACGCTTCTCACCTCGAAACATGCGCGCCCCTCTCCATCGCCGATCTGCCAAGAGAATTCCAACGGTTGGTCAACCGAAGGTCAAGGAGAAGATTAACTGTGCAAAGGTGATCGATGGGTTAACTCGGCGTTGCGGGTCGAAGGATGCGTGAAAAGTGCGGTCGGTTGGCGCGAATCGTCACCGTCGGACCCGCGGCGCCCGCACGGGTCAAGTGCCGTGGAGTGGACGGGACTTCCCCCAGGTCCACCCGCTTCCTACACTCGCGATCATGACTGAAGCGATCACCGACAGCGTGTCCACCGAGCCCGCCGCCGAGCTCTCCGCCGAGCCGGCGCTCTTCGAGACGATGGCCACCATGCGGGCGATGCGCCGCCTGAGCCCCGAACCGCTGTCCGACGAGCTGATCGACCAGCTCGTCCAGGCGGCCGTGTGGGGTCCCAGCGGCGGCAACATGCAGTGTTACGAGTACGTCGTCGTCACCGACCCCGCCGTCATGGCCGAGCTCGCCCCGCTCTGGCGGCGCTGCGTCGACGCCTACCTCGCCACCACCGGCAAGTACGCGCCGGACGGCATGGACGAGGCGGCGTACGGCCGGATGGTCGCCGCCATCGAGCACCAGCGCGACCACTTCGCGCAGACCCCGGCGCTGATCATCCCCTGCTACCGGTTCCCCGCGCCGCGCCTGGAGGAGGAGGGCCTGCGGGCGTCGGCCGAGGCGCTCGGCCCCGTCGCGACGGCCGCCCTGGCCGGCGGCCAGGAGCGGTTCGCCGCGCTCGCCGAGGGGTCCTGCGTCTACCCCGGAGTGCAGAACCTTCTGCTCGCGGCCCGCGGTCTCGGGCTGGCCGCCAACATCACCATCTGGCACCTGATGCTGGAGGACGAGTGGAAGGCCGCCCTCGGCATCCCCGACGACATGCGGACGTTCGCCGCGATCCCGGTCGGCCGGCCGCTCGGCCGGTTCGGCCCGGTGCGGCGCCGGCCCGTCGCCGAGGTCGTGCACCGCAACCGCTGGTAGCCGACGCCGTCACCGGACGGGCGCGCCGGCCGTGAGCCGCACCTCCCGGCCCTGCCAGCGCTCCCGCATCCGCCGGTCGTGCCCGGCCACCACGATCGCGCCGGGACCCGCCCCCATCGCGTCCTCCAACTCGTCGCACAGCAGCGGCGACAGATGGTTGGTCGGCTCGTCGAGCAGCAACAGCTCCGGCGGGTCGGCCAGCAGCAGCGCGAGCGCGAGCCGGCGCCGCTGACCGACCGACAACTGCCCGACCGGCCTGCCCAGTTCGGCGTCGGACAGCAGGCCGAGGGAGGCCAGCGGCACCGCCTCGGCCCGCTCGAAGCCGAGCGCCCGCGTGTACGTGGCCCGGACGGTGCGCTCCGGGTGCGGGAAATCGGAGTCCTGGGCGAGCAGCCCCACCGTGACCTCGGGCCGCCGCCGCACCTCGCCGGACGGCGCGATCCGCCCGGCCAGAACGGCCAACAGGGTCGACTTCCCACTGCCGTTGGGACCCGTGACGAGCAGCCGGTCCGTGGCCGTCACGTCCAGCCGGTCGACCGTCAGACGCCCCGGCACGCGCACCTCGCGCAGCGCCACGAGGGCGCCGTCCCGGTCGGCGCCGGGCTCGGGCGCCGTCACGAGCCGGTCCCGGCGGAACCGCAGCGGCCGCGGCGGTGCGGCGACCTGACCGCGCTCCAGCTCGTCGAGCCGCCGGTTGGCGTTGCGCACCCGGCGCGCGATCTGGCTCTGCACCCGGTTGGCGCGGACGCCGTAGCCCATCTTCTCGCTGTCGCGCGGCCCCCGGTCGGGCGCGACGAGCCGCGCGGTCACACCCGCCGACTGCCGCAGCGCCGCCAGCTCCTCCTGCTCCTCGGCGTACCGCCGCTCCCACCGCTCCCGCGCCGCCCGCCGCTCGGCCTGGTAGGCGCTGTAGTTGCCGCCGTACCGTACGGGGCCGTCCACCGCGGGATCGAGGTCGAGGACGTCCGTGCACACCGCGTCGAGGAAGGCGCGATCGTGGCTGGCGACCACGACGGCGCCGGGCAGGGCCCGCATCTCCTCCTCCACGAAACGGGCCGCCTCGTCGTCGAGGTGGTTCGTGGGCTCGTCGAGGAGCAGCGCCGAGGGGCGGCGGACCAGCAGCGCGGCCAGCGCCAGACGTCCGCGCTGTCCGCCGGACAGCGAACCCAGCGGCCGGTCGTGCGGCACCGCGCCCAGGCCGAGCCCGGCGAGCACGAGCGCGGCCCGCCGGTCGGCGTCCCACACCTCGTGCTCCTGCGCCCGGTCGAGGCGCTGCCCGTAGGCGTCGAGCAACTCGCCGTACCCGTCGGCCTCTTGCGGGGTGCGGGACAGGAGGTCGCCGAGCCGCTCCAGCTCGGCGAGCTCGGCGCGGGGCTCGCGCAGCGCGTCGGCCAGCACGTCCGCGATCGTCTGCGTGGCCTCGTACGGCATCTCCTGGTGCAGGAAGCCGAGGTCGCCGGGGCGGACGACGCTGCCGGAGTCCGGTGCGTCCGCGCCCGCGAGCAGCCGCAGCAGTGTCGACTTGCCGACACCGTTCTCGCCGATCAGGCCGATGCGGCGGCCCGGGGACGCGGTGAGCGACACCCCGTCGAGGACCCGCCGGTCACCGAGGACGCGGACCAGGTCGTGGGCGAGCAGGGCGGGCTCAGGCATCGTGGTCCTCCTCCGGCGCGGCCGCGTCGGTGAGCCGGCCGTCGGCGAGCCGCAGCCACCGGTCGACGCCGATCCGCCGCAGGAAACGCTCGTCGTGGCTGACCACCAGGAACGCGCCCATGTAGGAGGCGAGCGCGCTCTCCAGCTGGCCGACGCTGACCAGGTCCAGGTTGTTCGTCGGCTCGTCCAGGAGCAGCAGGTGCGGCGCCGGTTCGGCGCACAGGACGCAGGCGAGCGTGGCCCGCAGCAGCTCGCCGCCGGACAGCACGCCCACGGGCAGATGGGCCCGCGCGCCCCGGAACAGGAACCGGGCCAGCAGGTTCATCCGCTCCGAGTCCGGCCGGTGCGGGGCGAACGCGGCGAAGTTCTCGGCGACGCTCAGCGCGGGGTCGAGGAGGTCCAGGCGCTGCGACAGATAGGCGACCCGGCCGTCGGCCCGCCTGATCTCGCCGGCGTCGGCGGGCAGATCGCCGTGGACCAGGCGCAGCAGGGTCGTCTTCCCCGCACCGTTGGGGCCGGTCAGCGCGATGCGCTCGGGGCCGCGTACGGACAGGTCGACGCCCTCGTCGGCGAACAGGCCACGGACTTGCAGGTGCTCGCCGAGGAAGAGGGTGCGGCCCGCCGGGACCTTGGTGTCCGGCAGGTCCAGGGTGAGGTGCTGTTCGTCGCGCAGCGCCCGGCCGGCCTCGTCCAGGCGGGCCCTGGCGTCGTCGACGCGCGCCGCGTGCATCTGGCCGGACCGCCCGGCGGACTCCTGGGCGCCGCGCTTCATGTTCCCGGCGAAGATCCGGGGCAGACCGGCGCTCTTGAGGTTGCGGGCGGCGTTGCTCGCGCGGCGCTCGGCGCGCTCCCTGGCCTGCTGCAGCTCCCGCTTCTCCCGCTTCACCTCCTGCTCGGCGTTGCGCACGTTCTTCTCGGCGACCTCCTGCTCAGCCCGGACCGCTTCCTCGTAGGCCGTGAAGTCGCCTCCGAAGAACCGCAGTTCACCGGCGCCGAGTTCGGCGATGCGGTCCATGCGGTCGAGCAGGGCCCGGTCGTGGCTGACCAGCAGCAGACAGCCGTTCCAGTGCTCCAGCACGTCGTAGAGCTTGTGCCGGGCGTCCAGGTCGAGGTTGTTGGTCGGCTCGTCGAGCAGCAGCACGTCGGGCCGCTTGAGCAACTGGGCGGCCAGGCCAAGCGAGACGATCTGGCCACCGCTGAGGGTGTCGAGACCGCGGTCGAGTTCGAGCCCGTCCAGACCGAGTCCGTCGAGCTGGGCGCGGGTGCGCTCCTCGATGTCCCAGTCGTCGCCGATCACGGTGAAGTGATCCTCGGCGACGTCTCCGGACTCGACGGCGTCGATGGCCCGGACGACGTCGGCGATGCCGAGCACCTCGGCCACGGTGAGGCCGCTGGTGAGGGGGAGGCTCTGCGGGAGGTGGGCGAGCGTGCCGAGCACGGTGACCGAGCCGCCGGTGGGCTGGAGCTCGCCCGCGATCAGTTTGAGCAGGGTGCTCTTGCCTGCCCCGTTGGGCGCGACCAGCCCCGTGCGGCCGGCGGGCACGGTGAAGGAGAGGCCGTCGAAGACGGGGGTGTCGTCGGGCCAGGAGAAAGACAGGTTCGAGCAGATGACGGAAGCGTCGGACACGAGAAGAACCTCGGGTGTGAACCGGGCGGGCGCAGGCCACGGCCCGGACGGGACGAACAGGAAGAGGGGACGACGATCAGGCCGCTCCGGCGATGCTCACAAGCATCGGCCGCCGGCCTGTCAGTACCGGGTCTCACCCGGAGATGTCGTCGTCACCCGCCATGTTCGGCTCCTTGATTCACGCGGAAGGTCCAAGAACGTTATCAACCCGACGGCGGTCGGCGCATCCGCAATGGAGTCACCAGGACAGCGGGTAGCGGACCGGGTGGCCGCCGATCCGGCCCGGCAGCAGCCCCATCGCGACCAGCAGCGTGGTCGCCAGTGCCAGCAGCGGCAGGAACGGGAGCGGGTGCGGGGCCTGCAGCACCACGATCGCCGCCGTGGCCGCGGCGGGGGAGTGCGAGAGGTGCGTGAGCATCATCGCGCCCAGCGAGAGCCCGGCCGCGACGGCCGCGCCCCATCCGTTGCTCCCGGTGGCCGCCAGCGTGCCGAAGCCGATGGCGGCGGACAGCAGTTGACCGCCGACGAGGTTGCGGGGCTGGGAGATCGGCAGCCCGGGGGCGCCGTGCACCAGCGCGGCGCTGGCGGCCAGCGGGGGTATCAGCAGGGGCTGGTGCAGCAGGACGCCGACCGCCACCAGCAGCGACAGGGCACCGATCGCGAAGACGGTGGCCCGCAGGGCGTGCAGGGGATGCGGTCGGGAGGTGGCGGCGGAAGGGGGCGTGGTCATGCTGGCTCCGGGCAGGACGTGGCAGGGCCCGACGATCATAAACAGAATGTTGAAGTCTCAGGTGAATGTGTTGCCTGAGGGGCAAAAGTGCAGGTGGCATGGTGTGCCGGGTCACACCTGCTCAGGGTGCTGGCCGTGCCCGCACCGGCGCCGTCACGCGGCCCCGGTGCGCAGCTCGGCGAGGGCGGCCTCGCTGAGCCGACGCGGTGCCCGCTCGGTGTCGACCAGGACGACCGTGCAGTCGGCGGAGCGGGTGAGGGCCGTGGTGAAACTGCCGTCGGCGAACTGGGCGAGCGGGCCGCGCGGCGAGTGCCCGACGGCCACGGCCCGGGCCCGCACCTCCGCGGCGTGCCGGGCGAGGGCGCGGCCCGCGGCGGCGTGGTCGCCGACGCTGGTCAGGATCTGCCCCGTGGCGGTGATGCCCTGCGCGGCGAGCCGGTCCAGGTGGGCGACGACGGCCGCGCGGCCCCGGCCGAGCTCCGCCGTGTCGACGGCCTGCTCCTCGACCACCGCGGTCTGCTCGACGTGGACGACCTCCAGGGGGCTGCCGGTGTCCCGCGCGAGTTGCGCGGCTGCGTCGACGATGGCGGCCGCCCGGTCGTGCGCGCCGACCGCGACGACCACCGGGGCGGCGCTCCCGGCCGCCGGGTTGCCGACCGGGGTGAACGAGGGGAGGACGGGTTCGCCCTCCGCGCTGCCCGACTCGGCCGCGCGCAGCAGGCGGTGCCCGCTGGCCAGGACCGGTATCGCGAGCAGGAAGGTGGCGGCGCCCAGGTAGAAGGGCACGCTGAGATCGGTGGCGTCGGCCAGCTTGCCCGCGACGTACGGGGCGAGTCCGCCGCCGATGAACCGCAGGAAGCCGTACGCGGACGAGGCCACCGGCCGTTCCACCGGCGACACCAGCATCACGGCCTGGGTGGTGAGGGTGTTGTTGATGCCGATGAACGCGCCGCTGACGATGACCGCCACGATCACCACGGTCGGGGTGGCGACGCCGGCCGCGATCACCGCCATCACGACGCCGAGGCCGAGGAGATTGGTGTACAGGACGGGCGCGGTGCCGTAGCGGGCCTGCAGGCGCGGGGCGAAGAGGACGCTGAACGCGGCGACGAGCAGGCCCCATCCGGTGAAGACCAGGCCGAGCCGGTGGGCGCTGAGCTCCATCGGGTACGGGGCGTAGCCCAGCATCGTGAAGAAGCCCCAGTTGTAGAGCAGCGCCATGACGCCCATGGTCAGCAGGCCGCGGTGGCGCAGCGCCCTGAGCGGTGCGAGCGGGGACGTGACGCGCTCGGGCCGGGGCAGGTCGGGGACGAACGCGAGGGTGGCGACCAGGGCGATCGCCATCAGGGCGGCGACGCCGAAGAACGGTCCGCGCCAGCTGACCGCCCCCAACTCGCCGCCCAGCAGCGGCCCCACGGCGATGCCGAGACCGAGCGCGGTCTCGTAGAGGATGATCGCGCCGCCGAAGCCGCCGCTGGCCGAGGCGACGATGACGGCCAGGGACGTGGCGATGAACAGCGCGTTGCCCAGGCCCCAGCCCGCCCGGAACCCGACGATGCCGTCGATGGAGTCGGTGGTGCCGGCCAGGGCCGCGAAGACGACGATGACCGACAGTCCGACGACGAGGGTGCGCTTCGCGCCGAAGCGGCTGGAGAACCAGCCCACGAACAGCATCGCCACCGCGGTGACGATGAGATAACTGCTGAACAGCAGCGACACCTGGCTGGGCGTGGCGTGCAGGCTGTCGGCCAGCGCCGGCAGGATCGGGTCGACGAGGCCGATGCCCATGAAGGAGATGACACAGGCGAACGCGACGGCCCAGACGGCCTTGGGCTGGCGGAACGGACTCGCGGTCCTGGCGTGAGGTGCACTCATGTGTGCTTCTTCCACGGCGTCGGGTGCCCGCTCCCCACGGGTGGGCGGCTGACGAGCTGCATCATGCATCTAGATGTACGGTGAAACAAGATGCCGGGACGATCTCGTCGAAGGCCGTGCGGGCCGCCGGTCGGCCGCCGGTCAGCCGGTCGCTTTCCTGTGGTCCCACCACAGCGCCGCCCCGGTCGCAGCCGCCCCGAGACCCTCCCAGGCCGCCACGCCGAAGAACCTCCCCGGCGCCTGCCCTGCCACCACGAGCGAGGTGAAGACCACGAACGTGACCAGGCGGAAGACGGTCGTGAACCGGTAGAACGCGCGCCACTCGTGGTGGACCGCGACCAGGTAGTAGACGCCCATGTTGAACGACGCCATCGACGACGCCGTGACGAACGTCGTCGTGTAGTCGCCCTCGGCCCGGCTCCCGTCGGCGAGCACCTCGAAGCCGAGGCTCTTCAGGAGGGTCTCCGGGGTGGTCAGCCCCACCACCCCCATGACGACCGCCAGCACACCGAAGATCGCCATGGTCCACCCGGCGGTGGAGCGGGGCAGTCTCATCTCATCCCTCCCAGGACGCGCACGC
>NZ_JAMOLN010000180.1 GCF_024448165.1 Streptomyces longispororuber | reverse complement strand
ACCCGGTCCACCAGATCCGCCGCAAGGCAGGTGAGCCGACCAAACGCACGGCGCACGTCACCCCGGTGCACCAGATGGGCTGGCTCCTGCAACGCCAGGACAGCTGCGGCTTCCGGATCCTGGAGAAGCCCGACACGCGCCGCCTGCTGCCCTCCGGCACCACGCACAGCCAGCACCCGCACCACGGAGACCAGCACGAACTCACCGTCCACGACCAACGCAACCTGGCCTTCGCCAAGGCGCGCAACCCGGGACGCAAAGACGCCCCGGTCAGCCTGGTGACCGTCACCTACGACGGACGACTCCAGATCACCGACCCCGACCTGCTGCGCCGCACCCTCACCCAAGGCCTCGGCAAAGCCAAAGCCTACGGATGCGGCCTGCTCACCCTCGCACCCCTCACCCCAGGAGGAGCCGCTTGACGACCGTCTCCCGCCGCGCCGCCCTCACCCCACGCCAACTCACCCGCGCCGGCGACCGGCTCTCCTTCATCTACCTCGAACGATGCACCATCCACCGCGACGCCAACGCCATCACCGCCGAGGACGCCGACGGCACCACCCACATCCCCTCCGCCACCATCGGCACCCTGCTCCTGGGCCCCGGCACCCGCATCACCCACCAGGCCATGAGCGTCCTGGGGGAGTGCGGCGCCGCAGTGTGCTGGGTCGGCGAACACGGCGTGCGCTACTACGCCTCCGGGCGCGCCCTGACCCGCTCCTCCGCCCTGGCCGAAGCACAAGCAACCCAATGGGCCAACCCACGCAACCGGCTCACGGTCGCCCGCGCCATGTACCGCCTACGCTTCCCCGACGACGACCCCTCCGCATACACACGAAAAGAACTCCTCGGCCACGAAGGCCGCCGCGTCAAGGACTGTTACCGCACCCAGTCCCTGCGCACCGGCATCCCCTGGAACGGCCGCCGCTACACACCAGGCGACTTCACCAGCGGCGATCCCGTCAACCAAGCGATCACCGCCGCCGCACAGTGCATGTACGGCATCACCCACGCAGTCATCACCGCCATGGGATGCAGCCCAGCCCTCGGATTCATCCACTCCGGCCACGAACTCTCCTTCGTCCTCGACGTCGCCGACCTCTACAAAACCGAGATCGGTATCCCCATCGCCTTCGACATAGCGGGCGAACACGAAGACGACATCGGGTCTCACACACGCCGGGCCCTACGCGACCGCATCAACGAAACGAGCCTGTTGGACCGCTGCGTCAGCGACATTCAACGCCTCCTACTGCCCGAAACACCCCACGCAACAGCCCTCGACGACGTGCACGACACCGTCACCCTCCACGCCGATGGCGCACACACCGTTGCCTCCGGCCGCAACTACGCCGAAGCCAACGACGCCGACTACCTCGCTGAGGAAGCCTGGTGACCGTCATCGTCCTCACCAACTGCCCCGCCGGACTCCGAGGATTCCTCACCCGCTGGCTCCTGGAAATCTCCGCAGGCGTCTTCATCGGAAACCCTTCCGCGCGAATCCGCGACCAGCTCTGGCGGGAAGTCCAGCAATACGCAGGGCAAGGACGCGCCCTCCTCGCCTACACCACCAACAACGAGCAAGGCTTCACCTTCCGGACCCACGACCACACCTGGCACCCGTCAGACCACGAGGGACTAACCCTGATCCACCGACCGAAGAGAAGCGCTGCTTCAAATCCGCCCGAGCCGAAGCAGGGCTGGAGCAACGCTTCCAGGCGCCGACGCTTCGGTAAGAGATAAGGGTGAATTGGGTTTTATATCTCTTAAGTCGGAGTGTGTGAAAGTGTCCTGGACCGCTACTCGGCCCTTGCAAAAGTGCAGGTCACGAAGAGTGCTCCCCGCACCCGCGGGGATGGTCCCGCCGGATAACGGCGGTACCACTGCGCCTCGATGTGCTCCCCGCACCCGCGGGGATGGTCCCGATCCGCTCCACGACCAAGAACTCGATGACGTGTGCTCCCCGCACCCGCGGGGATGGTCCCAGGGTGCCGGTGTTGAGCAGGCGGACGTCACGGTGCTCCCCGCACCCGCGGGGATGGTCCCGCGATGACGGCGGCCGCGATGGTCCAGAGTGCGTGCTCCCCGCACCCGCGGGGATGGTCCCTGACCGCGTTGGTGATGGAGCCGAGGATCCCGGTGCTCCCCGCACCCGCGGGGATGGTCCCGACGCACCCCGCGCGGTCGAGTAGCCGATGGCGTGCTCCCCGCACCCGCGGGGATGGTCCCTCCGCCGTGAGGGCGTGTGGCTGGCCGTCGCCGTGCTCCCCGCACCCGCGGGGATGGTCCCAAGATCGACGTAGCCAGGGCCGCCGGCCTTCAGTGCTCCCCGCACCCGCGGGGATGGTCCCCTCAAGGCCACCAAGCAGGCACTACAAAAAGCGTGCTCCCCGCACCCGCGGGGATGGTCCCTTCTTCCGCGCGCTGCCCGGGCGGATCGGCTCGTGCTCCCCGCACCCGCGGGGATGGTCCCACCCGGGTGGAGCAGCTGAACGACGGCCTGGTGTGCTCCCCGCACCCGCGGGGATGGTCCCCCGCTGTCGACGGCGATCTCGTAGGCGGACCGGTGCTCCCCGCACCCGCGGGGATGGTCCCCAGGCGTCGGTGCCCGCAAGGGTGCCGGCCATGTGCTCCCCGCACCCGCGGGGATGGTCCCGCCCAGGACAAGCTGATCGCGCTCGCCACGCTGTGCTCCCCGCACCCGCGGGGATGGTCCCGACGTGGCGGTGACGTTTTGATGCAGCAGATGGTGCTCCCCGCACCCGCGGGGATGGTCCCCCGCGCACGTCCATGCCGAGTGGAAGGACCGAGTGCTCCCCGCACCCGCGGGGATGGTCCCGCACGAGCCGGTGGCGCGCCGGAGTTCCTCCAGTGCTCCCCGCACCCGCGGGGATGGTCCCCGTGGTCGTGGGCCCGTAGAGGTCGCCCTTGCGTGCTCCCCGCACCCGCGGGGATGGTCCCGGCACCAGATCAAGGCCGTCGTCAACGAACTCGTGCTCCCCGCACCCGCGGGGATGGTCCCAGCTTCGGCATCGAGCCGTACAACCCGTACGCGTGCTCCCCGCACCCGCGGGGATGGTCCCTCCGAAACGTACGGCGCAAACCGGGAGATCGCGTGCTCCCCGCACCCGCGGGGATGGTCCCACCTTCAAGGCGGTCCAGCACAAGCTGAAGACGTGCTCCCCGCACCCGCGGGGATGGTCCCAGTCCGAACAAGCTCATGGCTTCGCCCCCTCTGTGCTCCCCGCACCCGCGGGGATGGTCCCAGTCCGAACAAGCTCATGGCTTCGCCCCCTCTGTGCTCCCCGCACCCGCGGGGATGGTCCCGTCAACGGACGCGACCGGGCGTCCGGCATGATGTGCTCCCCGCACCCGCGGGGATGGTCCCGGCGTGCTCCTTACGCACGCCCTGAACCCTTTGTGCTCCCCGCACCCGCGGGGATGGTCCCTCCGCGCCCCCGATACCCACGAGAACACCGGCGTGCTCCCCGCACCCGCGGGGTGGTCCCACCGCCGCCGACCGGCACCTCCGCACCACCGGGTGCTCCCCGCACCCGTGGGGATCGCCCCGGGGTGTCCCGAACATTCGGCGTCCACAGTGGCTACTCCCCGGGCACGCGGGGATATAAGGCCCATCTTCCGTACGTGACACCTGAGGAGAACCGAGCCTCGCTGGTGGTTTGTGCGGTCGGTGATGGCGGCCGTCCCTGACGGGGCGCGTTCCTGCGGTAGGTGGTGGCGCTCGCGTGGGAGACGGGGAGGCATGTCTGTCGCGGGGCGGTGGTGCCGGGTTGCGCGCCTGTTTTCGCCGCCGGCCCGGGTTGGCGCGCGGTGGCTGTCCGTGCACTGTGCAGCAAGTGGGAGTCGAGGTGCGCAGTTCCCGCGTGCAGGGCCTTTTGGTCGTGTAGTGCACTGCTGGTGGCGGTGGCAGCGCACTGTTGTCGGCGTGACTGCGCTGTGAGGCTCCCGGTCTGTGGAACACGTGCGCAGGCGCGCTGTCATGGACTGCGCAGCCGTATGGTGAGCTCACGCGTACCGGCCCTGGGAGAGTTCACTGGTACGCATTCTCCGGGTGCCTGGATCGCGTACCGGTCGGCGTCGGAGTGTGGGCGGATCGCGTCTTGGTGCGCGCCTCGGCGGCTTGGCCGCGGTAGCCGCGTGTGCTGGCGGCGGGGCCGGTGACCTGCACGAGTGCTGGGCTGGTACGCCCTCTGGTTCGTGTTCTCGGTGACTCGCAATCGCGTACCGGCCCACATGCAGGCAGAGGATGCATGGCCTGAAGGCACTGGCCGGCCGGTAGGCCGTGGGTGTGGCGACCGGTACGCGTTGGGGATGTGGACGTGTGGTGGAGCCCGGGGCTGTGCAGGTCGTAGCGGAGGGCTTCGGGGGTGCTGCTGACGGCGGCCATGCCAAGCTCCCCATGGGCGGCCATATAGCGCCCCACTGACGGCCTCGGGAATCCCCACGTACGGCTGGTTAGAACTCCCCACCCGCTTGGACAAGTTCGCTCTGGGCAGCCCGGAGCGGGTGAAGAACAGCAGGGAGATCATGGAGATCCTTGAGGCGTATGACCTGACAGGCAGTTACCGTGCTGCGGCCGAGTTGGCTGGATGTGACCACCACACCGTGGCCCGATATGTGCAGATGCGGGCTGCTGGTCAGCACCCCGATCAGCGCCGGCATCGGGCTCGAGCGATCGACGACTACTTGCCGAAGATCGAGGAGCTCGTCGTGCGGTCGCAGGGCAAGATCCGTGCGGATGTGGTGCACAAGCGGATCGTCGCGATGGGCTTCACAGGCGGGGAACGCACGACTCGTCGGACGGTTGCGGAGGCGAAAGCCCAGTTCAGAGCTGGACGGCGGCGGATCTATCGGCCGTGGGTCACCGAGCCCGGCCTCTGGCTTCAGTACGACTTCGGAGACGGCCCCACAATCCACGGACGCAAGACGATCCTGTGGTGCGCTTGGCTTGCCTGGTCAAGGTTCCGCGTGGTGATCCCGATTTGGGACAAGACACTGCCGACCATCACGTCATGCCTGGATGCCACCTTCAGGCGAATTGGTGGAGTCCCCGCCTACGTTCTGACGGACAACGAGAAGACCGTGACTACCGACCATGTCGCTGGAATTGCGGTCCGGAATCCGGAGATTGTCGAGGTTGCGCGTCACTATGGCACCACGATCCGCACCTGTTTGCCGGCAGACCCGGAAACCAAGGGCGGATCCGAGGCAACGGTCCGCATCGCGAAAGCAGACTTGGTGCCCAAAGACGTCAATCTGCGCGACCACTACAAGACCTTCGGCGAACTGGAGGCGGCTTGCCGGGAGTTCTGCGAGGAGGTCAACCATCGCACTCATCGGGCCATTCGCCGTCGCCCGCTGGAACGGCTGGCGGAAGAACAGCAGCGACTGCACCCACTGCCGCGCAGACCTTTCACAGCCGCGTTCGGCACCACCCGGCGGGTCAACTGGGATGCCACGATCTCTGTTGAAGCGGTCCGATACTCCGTTCCGCACGAACTAATCGACACCCGAGTCTGGGCCCGTTTCCACGGGGATGAACTCATCGTGACCGCGGTCGACGAAGAAGCATCGACGCGGGAGGTCGCCCGTCATCGGCGAGGCCGGCCGGGCGATCCGGTGCTGGACGACGCCCACTATCCGCCGAGGTCGGACAAGGAATCCGATCGTGTTCCCAGGGCTGCCTCAGCCGAGGAGGCTGCCTTCCTGGCACTTGGTCCCGGAGCCGCGTCCTGGCTGGTGGAAGCCGGATCAGCGGGCGTTCGCCGGGTCAAGGCAAAGATGAACGAGGCTGTCGCCCTGTCCAAGCTCTACTCCGTCACGGATGTCGACCGCGCTCTGGGAACGGCCGCCGTCACCGGCCGGTTCGCGGACAAAGACCTTCTGTCCATCCTCGACTATCAGGCCGGCCACGAACGCAGCAGTCCAATCATCCGCAGCGAGGATCACTCCCTGCAGTCCGGAACTTCCAGCTGGGCTTCTTTCGGCCGTCCCGACCCTGCTGGACACGACGAAAGCGATCTCGCCTGATGGTCAGCCCTCTTCGCACTGTTCCTGGCTCCGGTGGCGACCCTCTTGCGGAAGCGGTCGAGCTCACCAGACGCCTCAAACTCCCGCACCTGCGAAGGGCGCTGGCAGATCTGATTCCCACCGCCAAAGCGCAAAGATGGGACCCGGCAGAGGTCGTGAGGGTGCTATTGGCCGAAGAAGCAGCTGGTCGTGACCGCGCCAATCTCCACACACGCCGAAAGCGAGCCGGGTTCCCCACGGGAAAGACATTCGGTGACTGGCTGGAGGGAAAATCCTCGATCCCCAGACCCACTCAGGACGCTCTCAAAACCCTCGAATGGGTCGGCCGCCGCGAGAATTTCTGTATCTGTGGCCCCTCGGGCACAGGCAAGTCGCACTTTGCCGAAGCCCTGGGCCAAACCGCCGTCGAAGCTGGCCTGTCGGTCACCTGGTTCACCATCGAGGACCTGGGCGCCCTGGTCCGCCGCCATCGCGCAGACGACTCCATCGCAAGGGCCCTGTCGAGAATCATCCGCTCCGACCTCATCATCGTCGACGATATTGGCCTTCTGCCCGTCTCGCCCGACGCCGCCGAGGGGTTCTATCGCCTGGTCGACGCTGCCTACGAACGGCGCTCGGTCGCCGTCAGCAGCAACCTCCACCCCTCAGGCTTCGACGAGATCATGCCCAAAACCCTGGCCACTGCCACCGTCGACCGGCTCATGCACCACGCTCACATCGTGGTCACCCAGGGTGACAGCTATCGCTTCACCGAGGCCACGAGCGGACAGGGGGTGAAACCCTTCAGCTGATCATCAACGACCCGCGGGCGGGGCACTATCTGGCCGCCAACGGGGAGAGTTCGATGGCCGCCAGCAGGGACAACTACTGGCCGCCTACGGGGAGTTCCGCACGACCGTTGACATGCTGCGCAACTGCCCTGCGCACTACGGCGAGCGGGGCGGTGCGCATGCGCGGTGTGCACCTCCTGGGGTCGGCCGGCAGGCCGGGCTCGTCTGGTACGTAGTTGCGGTCCGGGGTGTCTGCGCAGCTGGGTGTGCAGCTTGCCCAGTCGGTGCGGTCGGGTGGGTGCACAGCCTGCCGATGGTGCGTCCAGTGGGTGGGCGTGCGAGAACGCGTACCGGTCTGCGTACCGGTCAGGCGGTGACGGGTTGTGATGGGAACGGGTGCGCAGCCGCTGGGCTCCGGTAGGCGGACTGGCTGGCCCCGCCGGGGTCAACCCCTGGATGAGCACAAGGCCGCACGCCGCCTTCTGGGGGTGCGGGCCGGATGGAGGGAGCGGGCAGTTGAGTGGAGGTTCCACGGGTTCGGCACAATGATCCGGCCCGGCCCGGGGGCGAGCGAGGTGCTCGGCGTGCAGCACACCTCGGTGTGCGACCAGGCGGTGGGCGAGGGGTGGCTGTCCCGCCGGGTCCTGGGCCTGCTGGTGGAAGGCCTCAGTCACCGCCAGGGGTACGGCATCTCCTTCGAGATGCTTCTCGTTGGCGGTCCGGAGCAGCGTGATGGGCTGCGGACGGCGCTGTGCGAGCTGGAGCGGTACGGCCCTCTGCGGCGAGAGCGCGTCCGCAAACGGTGGACGGTCAGCTGGGGCCGGCACCCTGTGGTCGTCTCGATCGGCGACGAAGTATGCGCAACAGGCAGTGGAGTGCGCTCGCTCGGCAGGAGGGGCGCCGTGGTGTACTCCCAGCGCGCTACTGAGCGCTGCATACTGGCGCGGCTGGGATCGAGCGGCTGCTCGAACGGCGGAGCGGTGGCGAACCACGGTGCTGCCGAGGTCTTTTGAGGATGGCGGCGCGGGCGGCACTGTCCTGCCGGCTCACTCCTGATGATACTGTGGCTATCGCCGGGTGGTGCGACCAGCCTCCCGTGGACACGCCTCCACGATCCCACCCTGCGGCGAAGGCGCAGCAGGGCGGGCCCAGCGCATGCAGATGGGGGAGGCAGTCGCCTGAGGCTGCCCTGCCGGGTCCGGGCCGGGGCCCGGCAGGGACGTGCAAAGTCCCTGTCAAGCACCTCTGTAAAGCCCCCCACAAAAGGCCTGTCAAAGCCCCTAGTGCACCCTTTGCCGCACCGCACCGCGGAGTTGCAGGTCAGGTGGCTTTGCGGGGGGTGTACCGGTGGTGTCGACAACCCCTCACACGCACCCTCCGGCCCGGCCCACAGACGAAGAAGGAAGGAAGAGAGATAGAGCAGACGGCAGGATCGGACCGGTGTGTGCGTGTGCGGGGTTCGGTGCCGTCGTTCCAGGGTGCGCGTGGGGCGGGGGCTGCGCGCCGGTGGCCTGGCCGTGTGTCTGGGTGCCTGTGCCGTCGGGTGATTGGTGCCGGTCGGAGGTGAGTGGAGGGCCGCTCGCGTGTTGGTGTGTGTGGCTGTGTGGAGCCTCCGACCCTCGGCTCTGCGCGGCCATCGTCGATCGACTCACCTTCAACGGCACCTTCGTCGAGACCGGCACCGAGTCCTTCCGGCTGGCTCACAGCAAAGCACAACAGCAACGCAAGAGCACCGAGTGACGCCCGGCGGCGCAGGCCACATAGCTATCCATGCATCATGACGGGATGCGCTATCACCTGGAGCCAGTGACCGGACCTGACGACAGCCCCCCGCTGGTCGCGTTGACTACGTCGTTTGGTAGTGCAGTGGTGGGCTGGCACGGAACCACACCATCGATGGCCGGCGAATACGGCATCGAGTGGACGGTCGAGCGGGATCTGGCCTGGAACGACAACGCGCACCCCGCAGCCACCCCCGGGCCTGGCCTGAGTGTTGACGACGGCACCGTCATGTTGCGAGGACGCCTGGATCTCACGCCGGACGGCGCAGCGGTCTTGGACATCGACGGCTCGCTCGTCCTTTTCGATCTCGCCCATCCAGTTCCGCAGAGCGTCGACGGCACCTGGATCGAGATCCATTGCCACCGAGACGCCGTCTACTTGACCCCCTACACCCTCTGACCGGTCCCAAATCAAGCTGATACCCGGGGCCACTTCAAACCGCCCGAGCTGCGAGAACCATCTCCAAGTGGGGCCGGCTCAAGCCGCCCGGCTGGGGCCAACTCGAACCGCCCGAGCCAACCAGCAGCAACGCCACCGCCGAGGACTTCTGTGACCGAGATCGACGACCTCATCCGCCTCTGCCGGCCACCGGCCACCTCGCCCACCGCCGACTGGCACCAGGTCGAGCGCACGCTCGGATTCACCCTGCCGGCCGACTACCGGCACCTGGCCACCGCCTACGGACCGGGCTCCTTCTGCGACTTCCTCTCCCTGCGCCACCCCCTGGGTGCCACCGACTGGATCAGCCTCACCGGCCCGATGACCACCACGGTCCAACAGCAGCTCACCCGCGACCAAGACCGCGGACAGGCCCTCCCCTGCCCTCCCGCCGACCTGTTCCCCATCGCGGTCAGCGACAACGGCGAGTACGTCTTCTGGCACACCACCTCGGCGCAGGCCCCCAATATGTGGACCATCGCCGTCAACGAGGCCCGCGGGTTAAACTGGTTCACCTACGACGGCTCGCTTGCCGCGTTCCTCCTCACCGTGTTCAGCGGCCGGCTCCAGGTCCCGCTGTTCCCGGACAGCCTGCTGGCCCAGGGAGCGTCGTTCACCCCCGCGCCCCCACCCGGGCCGGGACAAGCTTCCGCCCGTGTCACCACCGCTGCCAGCGGCGCCATGGACTCGCACGTCATCCGCGCCTGGGCCCGCGAGCATGGCTATGACGTTCCGGAGCGCGGACGCATCCCCGGCTCGGTCATCTCAGCCTGGAAGGAAGCCAACCCGTCGTGATCCCTGACCACGTGATGACCGCTTAGACCGCGCACCCAGATCTTGTTGAGGCAGCCTTCCTTGCGGGTCCGAGGTGACGCTGCGATCACGGATTGTCAGTGCCCCGGGCTACCGCTGGGGCGTCCTTGCTCCGCGCCAGGATGGGCCGCTCCCGACTGTTCTCGGCACGGAGCGGCCTCCGACCGACACTCTGAGTGCCGGGTCCCATTTGATGGGCGCCCATATGCCTTCGCAAGGAGAACCCTGAGCCAGAGCTGGATGATGAGCGCGAGCCCTGCTGGCTGTTCGCCGAGCATCCCGGCCGCCATGACTTCGACGTCGAGCCCACAGCGTACAGAGGCAGCCAGCACCCGCAGCTCACGGTCGGGGACGTGCGCCGTGCCTGGGAAGAACCAGCGACGACACCCCGATCCGCGTCCCGGCAGCGGAGTGCTCCCCCCGAACACCGCCGAGACCTGCTCAAGGCGGCAGCTGAGGGGCAGGCGACCACCGTGACACTCCACTCACCGGCACACGAAACGGCATGCGCGCCGCCGCAATTCTCCTGATCGGCCATGGGCCTGATGAGGATCCGCGAAAATCCCCAGGCCCGCTCTCCGTTCCTCACTCGGTTGAACAGGTCAAAGACGTGGTGAGGGTGGGGCCCACGGGTGGACGGTGGATCAGATATCCGGTCAGGGAACCCGTCAGCGGCGGCAGCACTCCGGTGGAGTGGATGATGGGGCGGGCGGCTTCCGGGTTGGCCAGCAGGGCAACGATCGACTGGTCCCAGTGAGCTCCAGCCGGCCTGCTTGCGGGGCGTCTCAGTATTGCTCGGCCACTTGCCCGGCGACCGAGAACTCGGTGCCACACTCCCCGCACGTTCCCTCGCCGAACAGATAGGTGAGGGCGAGCACGACGGTGTCGACCCCGGCCTCGCTGGCCGCGTCATAGAGCACGCGCGCAGGCCCCGACATGTCGTCCGGCTCGGCGGCGCGAAGCGGCGACCCCTCTGGATCGCCCGGCTCCCAATCCCCGACTGCGGAGAAGTAGCCAGCTTCACCGATGGAGACGCACACCCCCATCTCGCATTCGGGGCAGAACACCTCGATCATCCCGTCAGCCAAGCTCTCCAGAGCCACGGACCAGACAGGGACGCCGTTAAGCGCCATGGCGGTCTGCAGCAGATAGACGTAGAGGGCGGGCTCCGCGGGTCGGCGGATCCGGTCATGGGCCAGCGTCTGCAGTCGCTCGATCGGGGCGCCGTACTGACCGCGGGTCTCGTCATCGGCGTCAGTGGTGATCGCACCGGCAAGGATCAGGGCATTGTCAGCGTGTGTGTCCGCCCCGCGTCCCAGATCAGCAAGCAGAGCGAGGGCAGCGAAGCTCGCCGAGTAGACACTTCCCTGATGGCACAACCGTGACCAAAGGTCTTTCCAGACCTCGTCGTTGCGCTCCGTGCCAAGCCGCTCGAACAGGGCCGGAACGTCCTCGGCCGTGCCATACGCATGCTCCAACTTAGACCAGTCCGTCATGCGGGCATCCAACCAGGACGTCCCTCGCCAGCTCGCAGCAGGGCAGGGATGCCGCCAGCCAACACGAACGTGGGGAATCAGGTGAGCAAGTCGGCCCAACAGCAGAGCAGCCGGTGGGGACATTCAAAGAGCCCCATCAGGCCGCGCGCCGTCTCGCAGGGCGGGACTGCAACCAGCGCCCCACGGGTGGCAGAGGACCAGGCCCACGTCGGTCGCGCGCGCAAGGCATAGGTTCTGGATGACCAAAACCTTGCAACTCTGCGTCCCCGTGGCGAGGCCTCGGCCTCCGATGCCCTGTTGGAGCTGATGCCCTGCCGTAGCCCGTCCATGGCCGCTACCGTGGGGGTATGGCTCGGGAAATCCGGATTCAGATCAGCGACGAGGCGTACGAGCAGCTCGAGCGTGCTGCCGCGCAGAAGCATGTGCAGGCTGAGGTGTACGCCGGGCAGGTGCTGGACGCTGACCTGGCGAAGGCCCGCTTCCTGGAGGGTTCTGCGCTGTTCATCGCGGAGCACGCTGCTGGCTTCGCGGAGCGGTTCGGCGGACCGTCTGCCGCGTCCAGCGCCGACGCAGCCTGAGCCAGGGCAAGGATCGTGTTCCTGCAGATCGATCTGCCCTGGCTGCTGGATGTCGCGCACCAGCAGCTGCCCGGAGATCCCCTGGTCGTCGACTACGGGAGTCTGGAGGCGGCTCGGGCGCGGCACTGCTGCCGGGTGATGGACACGTATGTGTACCCGGAGCCGCATCACCGGGCGGCAGCTCTCCTGCAGCAGCTGGTGCTGGTGCCGACGCTTGAGCACTCCAACGAACTGTTCGCGGCAGCCACCGCCGCCGCCTATCTGCACGCGTCCGGGCTGCCGGTGTCGGTGGCGACCAAGGAAGCCGCGGACCTGGTCGAGCAGGCTGCGACCAGGCAGGCCGACGTGCGGCAGATCGCTGCGGTGCTGCGGGAGTGGTCCCGCTAACGCGCCCCGCTGCCCCTGACGCCCCGCACCGTGTCGGGCGATGTGGGTTGTGGCCGGCCGTTCAGGGTGGTCAGGCACGCTCCGTTCCTGGGACAGCGCACACGAGGCTTCCAGTCGCGCCTGCAGAGTGCCCCACTTCGCATCCGCCACCATGAGGATCGGCTACCCGAAGCCACTGCGGTCATGACCGGCTCAGGGCGGTGAGGATACGGCGTCGCTCACGTCCTCACCGAGTGGGGCGGGCAGGAGCGGCCTATTCCTGAGGAGCCTGCGGGTGCCGGGTGACCTGCCGGAGTTGCTTTTCGACGTCGAACCGGTTGAGGTCATGTTCCTCGGCGTACGCGGTGACTGCGGCCTGAGCCGTCGCCGCCGCTTCGAACCAGACTTCGCGCTGCTTCTCGCGTTCGCCGTCGTCGAGGTGCTCCATCTTGCGGCCCTCGTCGTCCGCCGAGCGCTGCAATTCGATCAGGTCGTCAGGTAGTTCGATCGCCACGAGCGGATCTTAAGCGGAGGGGTGCCACCGGGCGCGGCGGGCGCGCGCGGTGTGGGCTGACGTCCGGCGTCTACTCGTGCGGTGGCGGCGGTAGGTTCGCGTGACGACGAACCCCGTACCGGTCGACCCACTCGGTACGGGGTTCGTCTTCTGCGCATAGTGAGCCATTTCCCCGCATGGGTACCAGAGTTGGGCGATAGAGCGCGCTTTCTAGGCCCGCCGCATTTACCCCCGTGATGCGGCGGGCCGAATTGCACCCCCGGACCTGCTGGCCTATCCCCGTGAGGTAGGGGACCGTCCTATGGCGCCGGGGACGGGGCGCCGCTCCCCGTACAGGTCCCGCCCGCCGCGTGGACGGAGACCCTGCGCCGAGCCCGGCCGCGCGGGGCGCCCAGCGGATTCCACTCGGCCGGCAGCGCTTTCCCGCCGACGACCCGCACCAGGCCCAGCGCTTCGAGCTGTCTCAGCTGGTAGTGCACCGACGACCGCGCCCGGAGCCCCACCGCCTCGCCGATCCGGGCAAGCGTCGGCGCCTCACGATGCTCCCGAACCCACGACCGCAGGAAGATCATCACAGCCCTCTGCCGCTCGGTCAGCTCACCCATGGTCGATCCTCTCGGCCTGTCGCCTCAGCTCCATGCGCGCCCCCGCCGAGGGCGGGGGGCCCTCCCGGTACGGATGGGCTACCAGCCGCACGGACAGCCGCAGTAGACGCCGACGCAGCACCGCGGACGGACCGGGCCCGGCCGCGAGCGCCCGATAGGTGCGCGTCCAGTCCGCGCGGGTGCGTACGAGGTCATCCGGAATCGGGGGGTAGCGCATATCTGCGATTGGATCAGATGTTCGATTTTCTGGGCAAGGGCATGTATACACACCCGCTGCCGGGAACCTGGCGAGCTCCGCCAGGTAGAGCGCTCAGCCGCAGTCCCGCGCGCGGCCAGCCCAGACGGGGGAGAGGGTGATCGTGTGGAGTACCCGGTCGATGTGGCGCTGGACCAGCAGGTTGCCGCCCTGCCCGAAGGGCAGGGCTGGTGGTACGAGCCGAAGCCGGACGGCGACCGCGGCATTCTGTGGCGCCGCGGCACCGTACGGATCCAGACCCGTTCGGGCCGGGATGCCACCGAGCAGTGGATCGACATCGCCACCGCGGCGATGGATCTGCCGCCTGACACTGTCCTCGATGGTGAACTGGTGATCTGGCGCGAGGGACGCACCGACCTCGGCGCCGTCCGCGCGCGGGCCTCAGCCCGCGGCCGCCGCATGGCCGACCTGACCGCCCGCTACCCCACCTAATCCGTTGTCAACGGTGGCTGGCTGAAAGGCCAGTCGCTCGTGGCGTTGGGTGAAGAACGACCGCCTCAACCACGCTGGCTATTTCTGGGCGTTCTCTGCGCTCTCCGCTTCACCTGGCGCCAAAGCCCACTACCGGCACCGCCGCGACCATGGAGACTGGCACGCCGCTGCCCAGCGCAACCATTTCAACCGCATGCTCGGCCAGCTCTACCACTGCCTCCAACAAGGTCATCGATATGACGAGGCACTGGCATTCCCAGCTCCGCCCGACGAGGTGGGCATGGCGGCCGCCTAACCAGAGGCCGCATCTCGTCGACAGCGGTCAGGAGCATGCTTAGCGTGGCAGGCGGCCCAACACAGCACGAAGTCTCTCCCGCCCTGCCGTGACGCTCGCGTCCCACAGGCCTGAGACATCACCGCCCAGCGAGAGGGACTGGAGTCGTTGTTCCTCGGTGAGGAAGCCAGCGCCTGCCACGTTCTGGTCGAGCATGCCCATCGCAGTGAGAGCCACGTGGCCGCAGGACACCGCATCGTCAGCATCTCCCGAGCCGTGGGCCAGGAGGGCATACCGCAGGCAGAGGGCAGCGAAGAAGGCGTAGGTATCGGCGACATCGGTGATCCCCTCCTCGTTCGGCTGAAGCTCCGCGAACCGCTCCAGCCGGTGCACGCCCTCGGCAGCGTTGACGAGCGGCTGTTCGACATGCCAGAGATCGCGTACGGACTCCGCATAGAAGTCCAGGTCGGCTTCCCGCCCCGGCGCGCCCGCCCGCAGGCCCACGAATAGTGGCGCCATACGTTCGGCGCAGGCGGCGGCATACAGGCGGATCGTCTCATCGCCTCCGTCACGAAGGGCCGCCGTGACGGCCCCTTCCACCAGCGCCTCCATGCCCCACCCTCATCCCGTTCGAACAGATCGACAGGCTACACAGCGGGCTGAAGACCGCCGCTTGACGAGTTAGGCGCCTGAGGCGTCTCCTACGTGGCCTTTTGATCTCCCACCCCGACCTCGGCGACGTCCGCACGCGGCCGTGGCGCGAGCGCAGGGACCTTCTCGTCGACCTCGTCACTTCCCTGGGCCCGCCGATCCAGGGCCTCTCTGCGCTGCCGGACGGGCGGGTCGTCGGCTCGCAGATGCTCACCCGACCGCTCGCCGCCGAAGTCGGTGAGCGCCTTGCCGCGGTCGGCCCCGGGCGACGGGACCGCACACACGACGGCGAGACATACACGGCGACCGGCCCTGGGCTCGTCGTAGAGATCGAGGCGGGCTCGCGCCACGGCCGCGTGCGGACGTCGCCGAGGTCGGGGTGGGAGATCACGTCAACCACCAGGCACGCCGTCGCCACAGTTCTGCGCACAGCGTGAAGGGCGGCCTCTCAATGAGAGACCGCCCCCAGAACGCTGCACAGCGCACCACCTAAACGCAGTACCCCAGCAGCGTCAGTGATGGCTCAGCAGTTCGCGCAGGAGCCTGAGGACGTTGGCAGATGCAGATACGGCAGTGAGCGCCAGACTGAGACGTGCCGCGACGCGCTTCTTGACCTTCTTTGGCGCGGTACTGTCAGAGGACACGATGATTCACTCTCCAGTGGTGATATCTCGATGCCCGTCAGCGCAGGTCGCTTGGCCGCACTTCGCGCTGACGGGCTTTTCGTGTCCACAGAAGCACTAGCTGCGGGCTTTGAGCCAGAGGCAGAATATGCGATGGCCAGTCCGCGCAGGGCCTGACGATCAGCGCGAATGCAGCGCCATGACGCGGGCCAGCAACGACCCGAACGCCTGTGACGGGGGACTACCGTCAGTACAAGTTTGCGTTTGCGCTATTTTCCGGCCACTTGCGTCACCGCTACCCGCGAGCACATGGCGCACAAGGTGAAGGGCGGACCCTCGCCGGAAGGCCCGCCCCATGTGGATCACCAGAAGAGGTGAGCATGCGTCGCCCGGCTCAACGAGTCAGCGCCACGGCAGTCACGTCCCCGGGCGTGCCGATAGTCGGCAATGAGCCCTGACAGCCCGCAGATCGAACCCTTCGGCGGCCTCGAGCGCAGCCGCGGGCAGCAGATCGTCCGGCGCGTAGCCGAGCGCGAGCCGCCCCGCGATGTGGTCGCACAGTGTGGAGGTGGTCCAGGAGCGCTGCGCCGTCGACCAGGTCCGTGTGGCCGTACACGTGGACGCGTACACCTGGCTCTCCAGGAATCCGGTACGGGCGTCCGGGCCCGGTGACGTTGTGACAGCGGCGAGCGGGGGCGCGCCCCCCTGGGCCGCCCTTCGCCACATAGGGCCGCCCGTTCTGGCAGGGACAGCGCCCGCGCCGAAGAAGGTTCTAGACGGCCTGCGCCAGGTCCTCCGGGGCCGGGGAGTTCGTGTCGACGGCAGCGGGCTCCACGGACGTGGGGAGTGCTGCCGGATCGTGCTTCAGCTGCATCCTCCGCTTCACCAGGTCCGGGGCCCTCGTAGGCCGCGAAGTACCGGTGCCCTTGGACGATCACGGCCTGATCCTCCAGGTCGCACCACAGCTTGGCGTACGCCGCCTTATCGTCCTCGCTCCAGCCAGGGGACGCTTCCCGCGCCGCTCGCTCGACCTTGCCTCCGTGCGCTGCCTTCTCGGTGCCCCAGCCGTCCAGCGGCTCCAGCGACCAGGGCCGCGTCTTGGGGAAGGCGGCGCTCTCGGAGTACAGCTCGGCCAGGCGCTTCTGCGCGGCGAGCAGATCGGACGGGAACGGGGTGGGGACATCGGTCATGTGATCGAGAGTACGACTGCGCTCCGACAATCTCCGGCCCCCACCGGACCGGCGGCCAGCCTGTGACTTTGCGCGCTACATGGCACTTGGTCGAGAGAGTTGGAACGAAAGCCTCTGGTCAGAGGCTCTTCCGGCTCTGCCAGTCGAGCGGCTGCGGCTGGCCGGCGGACTTGCGGCCACCCCGGCAACGCGAGGCTACGGCACCGTGGCATCGGGGCGCCGACGAGCGTTCGTTCTGGCCGGTTATCGGCCGACAGGCCGGGGTGATGACTGCCGCGCTGAGCCGTCGTATAGGCCTTGGCGTGCTGTGGACATCTGTTAGAGTCGGCGCTCCGCTCGAGTAGATCGAGGATGGCTAGTGCCTGCTGGGTACTGGTCCGAGGCTTGAAACCTCCGGCTTTCATTCAACTGATGAAACCGGAGGTTTCATTTATGTCTGCCGTCCAACCTGATCCACGACGCTGGTGGGCTCTCGCCGTCATCTCGATGACCCAGCTCGTACTTGTCCTCGACGCGACCATCGTGAACGTCGCTCTGCCGAAGGCGCAGATCGAGCTTGGCATGACCGACACGGAGCGGCAGTGGGTCGTCACCGCCTACGTCCTTGCGTTCGGGTCTCTTCTGCTGCTGGGCGGTCGCCTGGCTGACTTCTGGGGTCGCAAGCGCAGCTTCCTGATCGGCATGATCGGGTTCGGCGCCGCCTCGATCTGGGGTGGTCTGTCGCAGACGAGCATCGAGCTGATCTCCGCGCGCGGGATCCAGGGCGCGTTCGCCGCACTGCTTGCGCCCGCCGCCCTGTCGATGCTCACCGTCCTCTTCACCTCCGGCAAGGAGCGGGCCCGGGCGTTCGGGATCTTCGGGATTGCCGCAGGAAGCGCCGCGACCATCGGTCTGGCCCTCGGGGGTGCGCTCACTGAGTTCGTCGGCTGGCGGTGGTGCCTGCTGGTCAATATCGTCTTCGCGGTTCTGGGCGTCCTCGGCGCCGTGTTGTTCATGAGGGAGTCGAAGGCCAACGATCATCACGGACAGGACCTGTGGGGGGCCATCGTCGTCACTCTGGGATTCGCCAGCCTGGTCTACGGGTTGACCCTCGCGCAGTCCGGGTGGGCGTCAGTCGGGACGATCGCGTTCCTGGTCCTCGGCGCGATCCTTATCGCGGTGTTCTTCGTGATCGAGTCGAAGACCCGATACCCGTTGCTGCCCCTGCGTGTGCTGCGGAACCGCACCCGTGCCGGCGCGTTCATCGTCCAAGCCGTCGTCGGCGCCGTCTACATCGGCGCGACCATGTTCCAGGCGTTCCACCTGCAGGCCGTGCTCGGATTCAGCCCGCTGCTCGCCGGAGTCGCGTCCCTTCCGATGGCGATCACGACGATGGCCCTCGCGCCGCTCGCCACCCGCCTGTTCGAACGCTTCGGGGCCCGGTACGTGATGGCCGCCGGACTGCTCATCGCTGCGGTCGGCATGTTCTACCTCACCCAGCTCACCGTCGGCGGCTCCTACTGGGTTCAGGTGTTCCCCGGCCTGCTGCTGATCGGCATCGGACTCGCGTTTGTGGTCGTGCCGGTGCAGAACGTTGGCCTCGCCGACGTGCCGTGGAGCGACGCCGGCGCGGCGTCCGCCGTCATGGGCTCTTCCATGCAGCTCGGCGGCTCGATCGCTCTGGCGGTATTCACCACCCTGTTCGTCGAGATCGGCGGTGGGTACGCAAGCGGCAGCGTCGCGGGCTACGCCGCCGTGTACCTCGCGGCAGGCATCGTGCTGGTCGTCGGCGCGATCGTCTCCGCCGTGCTGGTTCGCCGTGCTCCTGACGCCGGCAACGGCGAGTGGAGCGGTGAGAACTCCGGCGAGTGGAGCCATGAGACCGCCAGTGACTGGAGCCAGAGCAGCTCCTCGACGGAAGCGTCCGCCTCCTCGGAGTGGTGAACCCGCGGCGCGCATCGCCCCGGAGGAAGCTGCTTCTCCACACAGGTCTGAGCCGGATGGTTGCCGCCGCGTCCGGCTGCTGCTGACCCGCCCAGTGGCTATTCACGTCGTGAAGGCTGCGCCCGACAGCGATCACCGGGCGCAGCCTTCACGACGTTCTGGCGACAGATGCCCCGACAATCCGGCGCTGCTGACCACTGTGATGCCCATCTGGTGCCAAGTAGTGTGGAAACTACAGTCCTTCGCCCCGGTGAGCCTGCGGATCCAGTGCCATGTAGTTCGAAATGTCACAGATCGCGATGACTTCCGCGGACTGCTCTTATCGGCCTTCTTCGCCGTGGTGCCCTTCGCGGCCGTGGTCTTCTTCGAAAGGCCGTCTGCCGCTCTGGCCGGGATTGGCCCGGATGTGAGGACCTCTCCTGCTTGAACAGTCCCTGGTCTCCGGCCCCGGCCCGCGGTCCGCTCTAGCCGCGCACCGTCGTGAACGTGCCTGCCAGTTCTTGGCCCTACCCGGCGGGCTTCATGGCCTCTATTCGTCGTGTGGGGGTGGTTCGGTGTCCGGTCGGCGGTTGGTGGTGTGGGTGGGCAGGATGTGGGTGGCGAGGTGGTGGAGGGATACGTTCTGGGTGAAGGCGCGGGCGCGTAGGAGGTCGAGGGCGTCGGTGGTGGTGCAGTGGAGTTGGGCGGCGAGGTAGCCGACTGCTTGGTGTACCTGGACCCAGCACTCGGTTGCCTGCGTGGCTGTGGGGTGGCTGCCGAGGAGGTCGGTGACGCTGTCGGCCAGGGGGGCCGCGGCGAGTTGGGCGGCGGCGAGGGCGTGGTCGGCCTGGTCGGGTGTGAAGTGGTGCGGGTGTGTGCTGTAGGCGGTGATGGTGCCCAGGCAGAGGCCACCCAGCTGCACGGGGAGGGCTAACGCGGCGCGTATGTGGGGGAGTTGGTCGCTGAGGCAGCCGCCGATGGGCCAGGTGGTGTGGGTGAGGTCGTCGATCAGGACGGTGCGGCTGGTGGCGGATGCGGTCACGGTCGGGCCGTCGGCCAGGGTGAACTGGGCGAGCTCTGCCGGGCCGGCGATGCCGGTGGCGTGGACCACCAGGGCCTGTTCGGTGTGGGGAATGAGCGACAGAGCACAGCCGTCGGCGTCCAGTGTGGAAGCGAACGCGTCACACACCTGCTGGGGCAGCTGCTGCTGCGGGGCGGCCGTGAGGACGGCGGCGACGCGCGCCACGACATCGGCGGGGGACGCATGGCCACCGCGATGCACGCTCATCCGGAAACCCTCTCTCCGGCTCATGGTGAGAGCCATTGTGATGCACATCGTCATGCCGGCGTTGGAACGCGAGCGGCACCCTCACCATGAAGAGTCCACGCTTGTCTCGCACCACCGGTGGAGTGGTTCGATGCCGACCAGCTTCCAGAGCCGGCCGGTTGGCTGGAACGGCCACCGGTCACGCGGCACACAAGCCCGTTGACATCCATACATTTGCGGAGGAATCTCAGGAAGGTTCGATTCCTGTTGTGGATCGGAAGCGAGTCACCCCGTGGGGACCGGGCGCGATGACCTGTCTCCTGCTTCCGCTCCCGCTGGGCGGGCGGATGCACCGACTTTCCACGGCCTGGGCACGGTGTAGCAACACCCCGCCCCGTCCGGGAGACCGCTGCTCCGTTCCGCTCGCACTGCCCGTGTGTTGCCTGGTGCGTGCCGCCGAGGAGAAGGCATGAGTGACTATCCGGACCATCTGATGGGGCTTCACTGGTTCACGGCGCAGGCCTCCAACGGCAGCGGGGCCTGTGTGGAGGTGGCGTTCCTGACGGAGGGGAGGGTGGCCGTGCGCGACAGCAAGGACCGTGGCGTCTGGCCGCTCGTGGTGGGCGGACAGGGCTGGATCTGCTTCGTTCAGGGCGCCGGTGCGGGCACCTTCGGCCCAGTGGACTGAGCCGACCGGAGGGTTCTGCCGCCACCCGGTCCTCCTTCCGGGCACGGCAGCGCAGGGACTACTGGAGGCCCCGCAGTCTGACGAGTTCCTTGCCCTCCCAGCCGAACCAACTACAGCCATGGCGATGCTGCACCAGGGGAGCCTCCAACGCGCCCGCGCACACCAGCGGGCAGCATTCGCTCCAACACGCCCCTGCCTGACGGGGTTACACGCCGGCTGATGGTGACAACACTCGGTACGCGACGAGAGGCTGAGTCCACCGTGAGACGTACCGCCCAGGGGGATGGCGTGTACGTCCACGGGTCCCATCGGCATCGAGTCTCCTCCCGCGGACATCGATGCCGGTGAAGGCGGAGTCCCCGGTATCTGTGATGCCGCCCAGGCCGGGGACTCCGCGCAAATGCGCCCCATCAGACGGACCTTGCCAGCGTTGTGGAGGGAGATCCAGAGGTGAGGGCAGCCGCCGGGAGCCAACCACTGCAGGCGTGCGTGCCGGCGATGTCACGCACGAGGCTGGCCAGCAGGTCGTCGGTCGCACACCAGTTGATGGCGCTCGACATCGCGATTCTGCCTCGGTCCGGACGAAAAGGGGGCTCCACATTCTGACTGACGCCCAGGGCCTGCCGCTGGGCACTGCGGTCTCTGCGGCGAACACCCACGACAGCCTTGCCCTCAAGCCACTGGTCATGGCGGTCCCCGAGGTGCGCTCGCGGCGCGGGCCCCGACGCGGCAGACCCGCCAAGCTTGGCGCAGACAAGGGGTACGACTACCCGGAGATCCGCCGCTGGTTGCGGAGCCGGAACATCACACCCAAGATCGCGCGACGTGGCATCGAGTCGAGCGAACGCTTGGGCCGCTACCGCTGGAAGGTCGAACGCAGCATCTCCTGGCTGTTCAACTACCGGCGC
>NZ_JAMOLN010000018.1 GCF_024448165.1 Streptomyces longispororuber | reverse complement strand
GCCCTGGTCTGCGTCGGCACCGGGGTGGCCGTGCCCGCCGCGCTGCGGGGCGGGGAGCCGGGGTCGCCGGGGCCCGCGCCGTCCGTGCGGCCCGTGGACCAGCCGACGTTCCGGATCGCGGTCGTCGGCCCGCCCCGCGGCCAGGACGGCCGGGGCAGCAAGGGCGACAAGAGCGGCCGGGTCGACACCGGCGCCGTCCGGCGGGCCCTGGAGGACTACGCGGGACTGCTGCCGCTGGAGGTGGTCGGCGTACCCGGCGACGAACAGCTGACCAGCAGCCAGTTCGCCGCGCGGTACCCGAACGTCGTCGCCGTCGTCGGCCCCGCACCGGACCCCGTGGACCTACCCGCGGGCATGCCCGTGCTGTCCACCTGCCAGTCGGGCCGGTCGGGTCAGTCGGGCCAGTCGGGGACGGACGGCGGCGCGTCCGGTGACGTGGACGGCGGCCACGCCGAACAGTTCGGCTCCTACCTGGAGAAGGAGCTGGGAACGCGGAGCCTCTTGGCCATGGGGGTGCCCGTGCGGACCCCCGACGCGGTGAGCCCGTCCCCGGCCGCCGCGGACCAGCTGCGGCTCGCCGACCGGTTCGACACGGCGCGGCGCGGCTCCCCGTACGCGTACGACTTCCGGGAGGACTCCCCAGGACTGCTGCCCGCCGGGCAGCTGCGGACGCTCATCGGCGAGACCCGCCCCGACACCGTGTACCTGGGCGACGAGGGCCACCCGCAGGACAGCGTCCGGGCTCTGCGCGCGGCCGGGTTCCGGGGGAAGGTCGTGCTCGCGCCCGACCGGTTCGACGACTGCGCGATCGCGGCCGGGGCGCTGCGCGAGGAGCCCGTGGACGACGGCGTGTACCGGTTCCGGGTCGTGTCGAAGGGGCCGGTGGCCGGGTCCGAGTGCCTCCAGGACGCGGAGTGGTGCGACCGGGTGCGGCCGCTGATGACGCGGGCCGGGGCCCTGGAGGAGTACGAGGCGGCGCAGGCGGTCGTCACGGCGTTCCGGGCCGGGGCGGTCAACGACGTGACAGCGGCCACCGCCCGCAAGCACATCGGGGCGGTGGTGAACCGGGTCCGGATCAACGGCCTCCAGGGCGACTACACCCTCGGCTCCCGCGACGACACCGGCACCGCCCGGCCCGTCTGGGTCGAGCACCGGGAGGCGGGCGCCTGGCAGGTGCTCGGCACGGTGGCGGCCCTGACCCGCGACTGAGCACGGTCTGCCACGACAATCACGGTATGAGCCCCACCGACGAGCCCGACCTCCTCGCCCTCCTGAAGTCCCTGCGCGTGTGGGACACGGAGCTGCCCGCCTTCGACCCCGGCTCCGCGCCGGCCGAACCCCTGCCGCTGTTCGTGGAGTGGTTCGCGGCGGCGGTGGCGGCCGGGCAGCCCGAGCCGCACACGCCCTCGCTCGCCACCACGGACGGGGCCGGGCGGCCCGACGTCCGGACGGTGATGCTGCACGGCGCCGACGCCGCGGGATTCCACTTCGCCTCGCACGCGGGCAGCGCCAAGGGGCGGCAGCTCGCCGCCCGCCCGTACGCTGCGCTCGGCTTCTACTGGCCCGTGCAAGGCCGCCAGGTACGGGTGCGCGGGCCCGTCCGTACGGCCTCCGCGGAGGCCGCGTACGCCGATCTGCACGCCCGGTCGACCGGGGCGCTGGCCTCCGCCCTGGTCGGCCACCAGAGCGAACCCCTGTCCTCCGTGGCGGAGTTGGCGCGGGCGTCGGACGCGGCCTGGGAGCGGGCCCAGCGTGAGCCTGCCGCTGCCGCGCCGACCTGGACCGCCTACGAACTCGTCCCGGAGGAGGTCGAGTTCTTCCAGGGCGACGCCCGCCGCCGCCACGTCCGCCTGAGTTACCGCCTCACGGCGAACACCTGGACCAGACAACTCCTGTGGCCGTGACCGCTCCCGGGCGCGACTCTCGTCGTGGCTGGTCGCGCGGTTCCCCGCACGGCAGACGCAGCCGGTACTTCGCGATCAGCCCCGCCCGGGCTCGCGCCCGCCCACTGCCGGGCGGAACACCGGCACCCGCAAGCCCGCACCGCCAGGGCGAAAGGTCACCGTCACGTCCATGCCCACCTGTAGACGAGCCTCCTCGCACTCCACGATCTCCGTCATCATCCGCGGCCCCTCCGCGAGATCGACGACCGCGGTGACGTACGGGACCCGCTCCCCGAACGGCGGAAGGTCGTTGCGGTGCACGACGGACCACGTGTAGAGCGAGGCCCGCCCACTCGCCACCCGCCACTGACCCGCATCACTCCAGCAGTACGGGCAGAACTCCCGCGGATAGTGGTGGAACCGCTCGCAGGCCGCACAGCGCCGCAGCAGCAACCGCCCCTCGGCGGCCGCGTCCCAGTAGGGCCGGGTGAAGACGTCCGGCTCGGGCACGTCGAAGCGGACGTCAGGGCTCACGGGCATCAGAACAGTCCGATCGCGTGGTCGAGGGACCAGGTCTGCCAGGACATGGCGAACAGCGCGACGAGCGAGACGAGGCCCATCATCGCGTTCTGCCCCTGCTCGGCCCAGTCGTGGATCATGAGGGTGAAGTAGAGAAGGTTCAGGAGCAGCCCGCCGACGAGCGCCACGGGGGTCAGGAATCCGGCCACGAGGCCGAGCCCCAGGGCGAGTTCGGCGTACACGACGATGTACGCCATGGTCTTCGGACGTGGCTTGACGACGACGTCGAAACCGCTGCGCACCGCGTTCCACCGGTGCTTCCCGGCGACGTCGGCGGCCCACGCGATGCCCGTGCCGCGCTCGAACCAGCCCTTCTTGTCCTTGTGCCGCCAGCTCTCCAGCCACCACAGACCGAGCCCGATCCGCAGCACGGCGAGCCACTCGGCACCACTGAGCCCTATCGCGTCCATGTCGCCCCATCCATGCGCCGCGGCCGCCCTCCCGCTCGGTTTCTGACGGTACGTCAGTTCAGCGCATCGGGCCCCGACTTCGCAAGGGTCCCGACAGCGGTCCCGGCACCCACCCGCCCCGTGATCAATTCGCAACCGATTTCGGTCTTGACCGAGACCCATCAAGAGGAGGCCGGATTACGCTCCCGCACATGACCGCCCCGAACCCTTCACCGACCACCCGTAGCCATGACCGCCCGCCCGTGTACGTCGTCGGCGGCGGACCGGGCGGTCTCGCCGTGGCCGCGAGCCTGAAGGCGCACGGCGTCAGGGCCGTCGTCCTGGAGCGGTCCGACCGCGTCGGGACCTCCTGGCGCGGCCACTACGACCGGCTCCACCTGCACACCACCCGCCGCCTCTCCGGCCTGCCGGGACTGCCGATCCCGCGCCGCTTCGGCCGCTGGGTCGCCCGCGACGACGTCATCCGCTACCTGGAGAAGTACGCCGAGTACCACGACCTGGAAGTGGTCACGGGCGTCGAGGTCACCCGCATCGACCGCGCCGCCGACCACCGGGGCTGGGTGCTGCGGGCCACCGGCGGCCGGGAGCTGACGGCCGCCACCGTGGTGGTCGCCACCGGCTACAACCACACGCCGCGCCTGCCGGACTGGCCGGGCCGCGGCACGTACACCGGCAAGCTGCTGCACGCGAGCGAGTACCGCAACCCCGCCCCGTACGCCGGGCAGGACGTGCTCGTCGTCGGCGTCGGCAACACGGGTGCGGAGATCGCCGTCGACCTGGCCGAGGGCGGCGCCGCCCGCGTCCGCCTCGCCGTCCGCACGCCCCCGCACATCGTGCGCCGCTCCACCATGGGCTGGCCCGCCCAGCTCACCGGCATCCTCTGCCGCCGCCTCCCGGTGTCCCTGGTGGACCGGCTGGCCGTCCCGCTCGGCAAGCTGAGCGTCCCCGACCTCGCGCCGCAGGGCCTGCCGCGCCCGGACACCGGCCTGTACTCCCGGGTCCGCGAGGGCTCGATCCCCGTCCAGGACGTCGGTCTCATCGACGCGGTGCGGACGGGCAGGGTCGAGCCGGTGGCCGCGGTCGCCTCCTTCGAGGACGCCGCGGTGCTCCTCGCCGACGGCACCCGCATCACGCCCGACACGGTGATAGCGGCGACCGGCTACCGCCAGGGCCTTGAGCACCTGGTGGGCCACCTCGGTGTCCTGGACCCGGCCACCGGCCGCCCGCGCCCGCACGGCTCCCACACCCTCCCGACGGCCCCGGGTCTCCACTTCACCGGCTACACGAACCCGATCAGCGGCATGTTCAGGGAAATGGCCCGGGACGCGGACCAGATCGCAAGGACGCTGTCCAAACGCCGCTGAGGGGCGCGGGGAACCGCGCCCACCCACCACGAGCGAGACGGAGTACGACGCATGCCCCGCGAAAGACACCCGCTCAACCCGCTCACCCTCACCCGCCGCAGAGCCCTCATCGGCGGCGGCGCGGCAGCCGCCACCACCCTCCTGACCACGGTCGGCACGACCGGCACCGCCCAGGCCGCGGAAGCGGAACCACAAGCAGAAGCAGACGTCGACGTGGCGATCGTCGGCGGGGGCCTCGCGGGGCTCACCGCCGCCCGCGACCTCACGGCGGCCGGCAAGAAGGTCCTCGTCCTGGAGGCCCGGGACCGCGTCGGCGGCCGCGTCGTCAACCTCCCGCTCCCGGGCGGCGGTGCCACCGAGGGCGGCGGCGAGTTCATCGGCCCCACCCAGGACCGGATCCGGGCACTCGCGGACTCCCTCGGCGTGGCGACCTTCGCGACGTACAACACGGGCAAGAACGTCCTGCACAAGGACGGCAGGCGCAGCACGTACGCCACCGACGGCCTGCTCGGCTCCGTCCCGCCCATCGACCCGGCGGGCCTCGCCAATGCCGCCGCCGTCCAGGCCCTCCTCGACGACATGGCGAAGAAGGTGCCCGTCGACGCGCCATGGACCGCCGCGAAGGCCGAGGAGTGGGACCGCCAGACCTTCGAGACGTGGCTGCGCGCCAACGCCGTGATCCCGTCGGCCCGCTTCCTCTTCGACGTCGCGTGCACCTCGGTCTTCTCGGCCGAGCCGCGCGAACTCTCCCTGCTCTACGTGCTGTTCTACATCGCGTCGGCCGGGAACGAGTCCACGCCCGGCAGCTTCGAACGCCTCACGGAGACGGCGGACGGCGCGCAGGCCACCCGGTTCGTCGGCGGCTCGGCCCAGGTCCCGCTGAAGCTCGCCGCGCGCCTCGGGAACCGCGTCCGGCTCGGCGCGCCGGTGCGGCGGATCGCCCGCGACGCCGGCGCCGGCCGCTACACCGTCACCGCCGACGGCGTCACGGTCACCGCGACCCGGGTGATCATCGCCGTACCGCCGCCGCTGGCCGCGCGGATCGACGTCGACCCGCTGCTGCCGGCCGCCCGCGACCAGCTGGCCCAGCGGCTCCCGATGGGCTCGATCGGCAAGGCGATCGCCGTGTACGCCACCCCGTTCTGGCGGGCCGACGGGCTCAACGGCCAGGTGGTCAGCGACTCCGGCACGGTCCGCTCGACCTTCGACAACTCGCCGCCCGACGCCTCGTACGGCGCGCTGATGGGCTTCATCGAGGCGGACGAGATGCGGGCGCACGACGCCGCGTCGGAGGCCGACGTGCGGGCGGCGGTGCTGAAGGACTACGTCAGGTACTTCGGCGAGCAGGCCGCGAGCCCCACCGCGTTCGTCCTGCAGCGCTGGGACAACGAGGGCTTCACGCGCGGCGGGCCCGTCGCGTACGCGCCGCCCGGCGTCCTCACCCAGTACGGTGCGGCGCTGCGCGAGCCGGTGGGCGGGATCCACTGGGCGGGCACGGAGACCTCGTCGTACTGGTGCGGTTACATGGACGGGGCCGTGCGCTCCGGGGAGCGGGTGGCGCGGGAGGTGGCGGCGGCCCTGTAGCGCGCGGCGGGGAGCCGGTCCGAGTATTTGTCTGCAGCCCTGTAGCTGACGGAGCGTCAGTTCAGTAATCTGACTGTGCGTCAGCTATTGCACAGGCACGAGTTGTTGCTGTCACACAGGAGCGGGCGGACCGATGCTTGGATCGACTTACGGCACCCTGACCACCGACTCCCGCCGGGCCCGCGTGATCGCCTGCGGCGAGCAGCCCGGTCCTGCCGTGCACGGCAGGACCGGGGCCGACGAACTGGACGTGAGCGGACGCCCGTTGCACTCCGACGTGCCCGACCTGGACCGGTTCTTCCGGCCGGAGTCCGTCGCCGTCGTGGGCGCGTCCGACGCCGAGGGCCGCCCCAACACCGGTATCACCCGCCAGCTGATGGGCTGGGCGGAGCGGGTCGGCGCCCGCCTGTACCCGGTGCACCCCACCCGCGCGACGGTCTTCGGGCTGACCTGCGCCCCCACCGTGGCCGACCTCCCCGAACAGGTCGACCTGGCCGTGCTGCTGGTCGCCGACCCGCTCCCCGTCATCGAGCAGCTCGCGGACACCAAGGTGAAGTTCGCGGTCGCCTTCGCCTCCGGCTTCGCCGAGACCGGTGACGCGGGGGCCGCCGCCCAGGAGCGCCTCGCGGCGGCCGTGGACCGCTCGGGCCTGCGCCTGCTCGGCCCGAACACCAACCTGAACGCCTTCGAGCGGTTCCGCGACGACCTCGAAGGACCGGCGATCGCCCTGATCACCCAGTCGGGCCACCAGGGCCGCCCGGTCTTCGCCCTCCAGGAACTCGGCATCCGGCTCTCCCACTGGGCCCCGACCGGCAACGAGGCCGACCTGGAGACGTCCGACTTCATCGCGTACTTCTCCCAGCAGCCCGACGTCGGCGCCATCGCCGCTTACGTGGAGGGCCTCAAGGACGGCCGCGCCTTCCTGCTCGCCGCGGACCGGGCCGCGCAGGCCGGCGTCCCGGTCGTCGCCGTGAAGGTCGGCCGCACCGAGACCGGCGCCCGCACCGCCGCCTCGCACACCGGGAAGCTCACCGGCGCCGACACCGTCGTCGACGCGGCGATGCGCCAGTTCGGCGTCATCCGCGTCGACGGACTCGACGAACTCCAGGACACCGCGGCCCTGCTGGCGCGGGCGAAGCGCCCGCGGGCGGACGGGGTCGTCGTCTACTCGATCTCCGGCGGCACCGGCGCCCACTTCTCCGACCTGGCGACGGACGCGGGCCTGACGCTCCCCACCCTCTCCGACGCCAAGCAGGCCGAACTCCACCAGTGGATACCGGAGTACCTGAACGTGGCGAACCCCGTCGACAACGGCGGGCACCCGGTCGGCGACTGGCGCGGCCGGAAGATCATCGACGCGATCCTCGCCGACCCGTCCGTGGGCGTGCTGATCTGTCCCATCACCGGACCGTTCCCGCCGATGAGCGACAAGCTGGCGCAGGACCTGGTGGACGCGGCCGAACAGACGGACAAGCTGGTGTGCGTGGTGTGGGGTTCGCCCGTCGGGACGGAGGAGGCGTACCGCACGACGCTGCTCGCCTCCTCCAAGGTCGCCACCTTCCGCACCTTCTCCAACTGCATCACGGCGGTCCGCGCCTACCTCGGCCACCACCGCTTCACCACCGGCTACCGCTCGCCCTTCGAGGAGGCGCCACGCACCCCGTCGCCGTCCTTCCGCAAGGCGCAGGCCCTGATGCGCCCCGGCAAGCAGCTCAGCGAGCACGCGGCGAAGCAGCTGCTGCGCGCGTACGGCATCCGCGTGCCGCGCGAACAGCTCGTGACCAGCGCGGCCGCCGCCGTGCGCGCCGCGTCGCAGGTCGGCTACCCGGTCGTCATGAAGGCCTCGGCACCGCAGCTCGCCCACAAGTCCGAACTCGGCCTGGTGAAGGTCGGGCTGACCTCCGCGAGCCAGGTCAGGGACGCCTACCGCGACCTCACCGACATCGCCCGGTACGAGGGCATCGACCTCGACGGCGTCCTGGTCTGCCAGATGGTGGAGCGCGGCGTCGAGATGGTCGTCGGCATCACCCAGGACGAACTGTTCGGCCCCACCGTGACGGTCGGGCTCGGCGGCGTCCTGGTCGAGGTGCTGCGCGACACGGCGGTCGGCGTACCGCCCTTCACCGAGGACCAGGCCCGCGCCCTGCTGGACGAGCTGCGCGGCCGCGCCCTCCTCGACGGGGTGCGGGGCGCGCCGCCCGCGGACCTCGACGCGCTCGTCGAGGTGGTGCTGCGCGTCCAGCGCATGGCGCTCGAACTCCACGACGAACTGGCCGAGCTGGACATCAATCCGCTGATGGTGCTGCCGCGCGGGCAAGGGGCCGTGGCCCTGGACGCGCTCGCCGTCTGCCGCTGACACCCGATCGACCGATCGCCGGAACGACGGATCGACGGATCGACGGATCGACGAATACGGAGCCGCTCATGGAACCCCTCGACCAGCTGGTGCTGCACTCGACCGAGAACGGCGTCTCCTGGATCACCCTGAACCGTCCGGAGGCGATGAACGCCGTCACCTGGGACCAGCGCGAACGCGTCATCGCGCTGCTCGCGGCGGCCTCCGCCGACCCGGACGTCCGCGCCGTCGTCCTCACCGCCACCGGCAAGGGCTTCTGCGCGGGCGCCGACCTCAGGGGTGCCCCCACCGGCGGGGAGCGGATCGCCGGGGACGTCTCGCGCACCATCCGCCTCGGCGCCCAGCGGCTGATCGCGGCGGTCCTCGACTGCGAGAAGCCGGTGATCGCGGCGGTCAACGGGACGGCGGCCGGCATCGGCGCGCACCTCGCGTTCGCCTGCGACCTGGTCCTGGCGGCGGAGTCGGCCCGGTTCATCGAGGTCTTCGTCCGCCGCGGCCTCGTCCCCGACGGCGGCGGCGCGTACCTCCTGCCCCGGCTGATCGGCCCGCAGCGCACGAAGGAGCTGATGTTCTTCGGCGACGCACTCCCGGCCGCCGACGCGGAACGGCTCGGCCTCGCCAACAGGGTCGTACCGGACGGCGAGTTGACGAAGACGGCACGCGAGTGGTCGGAACGCCTGGCCGCCGGCCCCACCCGCGCCCTCGCCCTCACCAAGCAGCTGGTGAACGCGTCCCTGGAGAGCGACCGGTCGACGGCGTTCGCGGCGGAGGCCACGGCCCAGGAACTCAACATGACCACGCACGACGCGAACGAGGGCGTCACCAGCTTCGTGGAACGCCGAAAGCCCCTGTACCGGGGCCGCTGACAAGCGCCCCGAAAGGGCGCGGGGCTGTATCGATCAGCGGCTCCGCCGCGGCCCGCGCCCGGCAGTCGCACCCCTTCCAATCTGACGAACCGTCACCTTCAATGGGAGTCATGATGGGACACGCAGGAATGGCCGCCACGGCCGTCCGCTACCTCAGGTCGGTCGGCGCCCCGACAGCCGCGCCCCCGGCGGTCGAACCACTGCCCCGCCCCGACCTCCGCGCCGTCGGCGACGACGAACGCCTCCCCGTCGACCCCGCGGAGTTCCGTCGCGTACTCGGCACCTTCGCGTCGGGCGTCACCGTCATCACGGCCCCGCCCGCAGAACCCGGCGAGGGCCCCGCGGGGTTCGCCTGCCAGTCCTTCGCCTCGCTCTCCCTCGACCCGCCCCTGATCGCCTTCATGGTCGCCCGCACCTCCACGACCTGGCCCCGGATCGCCCGCGCCGGCGTCTTCTGCGTGAACGTGCTCGCCGCCGACCAGGGCGACCTGTGCCGCGGGTTCGCGGTGAGCGGGGCCGACAAGTTCGCGGGCGTGCGCCACGACGCGGCCCCCGTCTCCGGCTCGCCCCGGCTGGCCGGCGCCGCCGCGTGGATCGACTGCGCCGTCCACGCCGTCCACACGGGCGGCGACCACCTCATCGTGGTGGGCCGGGTGACGGCCCTGGGCGCCGACGACGGCGACCGGGGGCCGCTGCTCTTCCACCGGGGTCAGTTCGCGAGCCTCGGCTCCTGACCCGCCCCGGCGCCACCCCGCCGGATCACCAGCGCCATCAGCGCCGCCACCGCGCACAGTGCGCCCGACGCGATCCAGACCATGTCGTACGAGCCGAACGCGTCCCGCGCGACCCCGCCGAGGAACGCCACGACCGCCGCGCCCACCTGGTGCGAGGCGAGGACCCAGCCGAAGACGATCGCGCTGTCCTCGCCGTAGTGCTCCCGGCACAGGGCGATCGTCGGCGGCACCGTCGCCACCCAGTCGAGACCGTAGAAGACGATGAAGAACAGCATCGGCGGGCGGACGGACGGCGCGAGCAGGAGCGGCAGGAAGAGCAGCGAGATGCCGCGCAGAGCGTAGTAGACGGCCAGCAGGCGGCGCGCCTCGAAGCGGTCCGTGAACCAGCCCGACGCGATCGTCCCGATCACGTCGAAGACGCCGATGACCGCGAGGAGCGAGGCCGCCGCCGTCACCGGCATGTGGTGATCGTGCGCGGCCGGTACGAAGTGCGTCTTGACGAGGCCGTTCGTGGACGCGCCACAGATCGCGAAGGTGCCCGCGAGCAGCCAGAAGGGCCCCGTCCGCGCCGCCTTGCCCAGCACCGTGACGGCCCGCCGCGCGGCCCCCGGCAGGGGCGCCGGCTTGGGCACGAACTCCGTTGCCCCGTACGGCTTCTCGCCGATGTCGGCCGGGTGGTCGCGCAGCAGCAGCCAGACGAACGGGACGACGGCGAACGCGGCGAGGGCCACCGTCACCGCGGCCGGCCGCCAGTCGTGCCGGTCCACGATCCACGACAGCAGCGGCAGGAACACCAGCTGCCCGGAGGCCCCGGCCGCGGTGAGGATGCCGGTGACGAGTCCGCGCCTGGCCACGAACCACCGGTTCGTGACGGTCGCCGCGAACGCGAGCGCCATCGAACCGCTGCCCAGGCCGACCAGCACGCCCCAGTAGAGGATGAGCTGCCAGGCCGCCGTCATCCACACCGTGAGCAGCGAGCCCACCCCGATGATCGTGAGCGCGACCGCGACGACCCGGCGGATCCCGAACCGGTCCATCAGGGCGGCGGCGAACGGCGCGGTGATCCCGTACAGCGCCAGGTTCACGGACACCGCGAAGCCGATGGTGCCGCGCGACCAGCCGAACCCGGTGTCGGGGTCGTGCAGCGGCTCGATGAGCAGGCCGGGCAGCGAGGCGAAGGCGGCCGCGCCGATGATCGTCACGAAGGTGACCGCGGCCACGGACCAGGCGCGGTGCGGGCGTCTGCGGCGGGCGGCGGGGCCGGGCGCGGTGGCGGAGGGAGTCTGCGTCGTCGTCACGTCCTAGAGCTTCGGGGAAGCCGCCGCCCCGAACGAGTGGCCCGAATGCCATCCTTCGTTAGGATCGGGCCATACGATGGACACATGGCCTCCCCGACGTCCAGTTCCCCCGCCCCTGCCGCGCCGCACCGTGTCGCCGTGCTCGTCCTCGACGGCGTCATCCCGTTCGAGCTGGGCATCCCGCAGCGGATCTTCGGGCGGGCCAGGGACGCGGCGGGGCGCCCCCTGTACGAGGTGGTGACCTGCGCCGTCCGCGGGCCGGGGCCGGTCCGCAGCGACGCCGACTTCTCGATCCTCGTCGAGCGGGGCCCGGAGGCCCTGGCCACCGCCGACACCGTGATCGTCCCGGCCTCGTACGAACTCGGTCCCGTCTACGAGGAGGGCCGGCTGACGGACGAGCTCGCCGCGGCCCTCGCCCACGTCGTGCCCGGCACCCGCATGGTCTCGATCTGCACCGGCAGCTGGGTGCTCGCCGCCGCGGGGTACCTGGACGGGCGGCCCGCGACCACGCACTGGGCGGACGCTGCGACGTTCCAGGCCATGTTCCCCTCGGTCCGGGTCGACGCCGACGTCCTCTTCATCGACGACGGAGACGTCCTCACGTCGGCCGGGGTCGCCGCCGGCATCGACCTGTGCCTGCACATCGTGCGGCGCGACCACGGGGCGGCCGTCGCCAACGACGTGGCGCGGCGCACGGTCGTGCCGCCGCACCGGGACGGCGGGCAGGCCCAGTTCATCCAACGCCCGGTGCCGGAGCCGCAGTTGGCGACGACGACATCGGCGCGCGCCTGGGCCCTGGCCCACCTCCACGAGCCGATCCAGCTCCGTGACATGGCCGAGCAGGAGTCCATGTCCGTCCGCACGTTCACGCGCCGCTTCCGGGAGGAGGTCGGGGTGAGCCCCGGCCAGTGGCTCACCCAGCAGCGGGTCGAGCGCGCCCGGCACCTCCTGGAGTCCTCGGCCCTCTCGATGGACCAGGTCGCCCACGACGCGGGCTTCGGCACGGCCCAGTCCCTCCGCCAACACGTCATCGCTGCGCTCGGCGTTCCCCCGACCACGTATCGCCGGATGTTCCGCGCGGCGAGCTGAACGGCTCCGCCGGGGTGCGGGGTCACGTCACGGGCGGCTCCGCCGGGGTGCGGGGTCACGTCACGGGCGGCTCCGCCCCCGAGGCGCGCGCAACCAGCACCGCCGCCAACGCCCCGTCCGGCAGGACTTCCCGCAACGTCAGGTTCCGCGTGAGCATCGCACCGGCCTGAAGGACACCCGCCGCCACCAGGCCCACCGCCATCGCCCACGCCCACGGCGCCGACGCCACCCCGACCACGCACACCGAGACGCCCAGCACCAGCACGAAGCTCTGCAGCGGCAGTCGTCCGGGCCAGGACCGCAGCCCGTACACGAACGCTCCGACCGCCGAGCCGATCGAGAATCCGGCGAGCAGCGGGCCCGCGAGGCCGACGCCGAAGCCGCGCTGCTCCAGGAGTGCGGGCAGGATCAGTTCGGCCATCGCGAGCAGCGACAGGCTCGCGGCCCCGGTGACGTAGACCGGCCAGGCTCGCATCAACACCCGTATGCCGACGCCGGCTTCATCCCGGCCGGCGGACGCCGCACCCGCGTTCCGGTCCGGCGACAGCCAGCCCACCGGCAGCAGCCACAGCCCCGCCACCGACGCCCCCATCAACCCGCCCGCGAGCGCCAGCGGCACCCAGGGCGCCACCGACAGCGCGAGCCCCGCCGTCGCCGCGGGCGCCACCGCCCACACCCCGAACGTCAGCATCGACTCGAACGACAGCGCCTGCGCCGCCGCCCGCTCCGGCACCAGACTCGTCAGCAGGGCCCGCAGTGCCCCGGGCGCCGCCCCAGGCGCGGCCCCCGCCACGAACGCGCACACCGCGAGCGCCCAGGGCGGCACGTCCGGCCACGCCCCGAGGCCGCCGAGACCGGTGAACCCGGCCGCCCCGACGGCGAGCCCCACGGCCAGCTGCGGACGCGCCCGCTCGCCGCGCATCCGCATGCCGAGCACCGGCGCCCCGACGATCTCGCCCAGCACGTACACGGCGGCGAGCACCGCGCCCAGCGTGTAGCCGCCGGGCCGTTCCCGTACGAGGAAGACGGCCGCGAGCGGCGCCATGGCCACCGGCAGCCTGGCTCCCACGGCCACAACTGCCCATGACAGCACGGATTTCCGGGCGAGTGCGCGGTAGCTCATGCCCCGACGGTAGGCGACGTCGCCGCGCGGGCGGCAGGCCGTCAGAACGTGAGCACGCCCCGGGCCACCCGGCCCGCCTCCGCGTCCGCCACGGCCTTCCCGAACTCCTCGACCGGGTACGTCCGCGTCACCAGCTCGTCGAGCAGCAGACGGCCCTGCCCGTACAGGTCGGCGTACAGGCGCAGGTCCCGCTGCGGCCGTGAGGACCCGTAGCGGCAGCCGAGGACGGACTTGTCGAGGAACAGCTGAGCGGGCACGAACGACGCCTCCGCGTCGGCCGCCGGCATCCCGAGGAGCACGGCCTGGCCGTGCCGGTCGAGGAGGTCGATCGCGGCGCGGATCAGCTCCACCCGGCCCACGCACTCGAAGACGTGGTCGGCGCCGTCCGGCAGCACCTCGCGCACCGCGGCCACGTCGGCCAGGAACTCGGTCGCGCCGAACTGCCGGGCCACCGCCTCCTTCGCCGGATTGTTGTCGACGGCGACGATCCGCGACGCCCCGGCGATCCGGGCGCCCTGGAGGACGTTGAGGCCGACCCCGCCGGTGCCGATCACGACGACGGACTCGCCCCGGTCGACCCGGGCCCGGTTCAGTACGGCGCCGACGCCCGTGAGCACGCCGCAGCCCATCAGCGCGGCCGACGTCAGCGGGATCTCCTTCGGGATCCTCACGGCCTGCACGGCCTTCACCACGGTCCGCTCGGCGAACGCCGAGTTCGAGGCGAACTGGTACAGCGGCTCTCCCTTGCGGCTGAACGGCTGCCCCGGCATCCCGATCGCCTTGCGGCACATGGTCGGCCGGCCCCGGTCGCACTCGGCGCAGGCCCCGCAGTTGGCGAGCGTGGACAGGGCGACGTGGTCGCCGGGCGCCACATGCCCGACGCCCGCGCCGACCGCCTCCACCACCCCGGCGCCCTCGTGGCCGAGCACCACCGGGCGCGGGAACGGGATGGTGCCGTCGATCACGGACAGGTCGCTGTGGCACAGTCCGGCGGCGGCGACCCCGACGAGCACCTCCCCCGGGCCTGGGTCACGTATCTCCAAGTCGTCGACCACCGCGGCCTGTTGGCCGTCGAACACGACACCCCTCACGACAACGCCTCCTTGGGCAGCCCGAGCACGCGCTCGGCGATGATGGTGCGCTGGATCTCGTCCGAGCCGCCGTAGACGGTGTCGGCCCGGCTGAACAGGAACAGCCGCTGCTGTTCGTCGAGTTCGTACGGTGCGTCGGGCGTCCAGTCGGCCGGGCCGACGGCCGCCCCGGCCCCCCGCACCCGCAGGGCCAGCGCCCCGAGCCGCTGGTGCCAGCCGCCCCACAGCAGCTTGGCGACGCTCGGCGCCCCGGCGGCCCCGTCCCCGGCGGCGCCGCCGAGGGTGCGCAGCGCGTTCCACCGCATGGTCCGCAGCTCGGCCCAGAGGCGGACGACCTGGTCGGCGACGACCGGGTCGCGCAGCGCGCCGGTGGCGTCGGCGGTCCGCACGACGGCCCGCAACTCCTCCTGGAACCCGATCTGCTGGGCGAGGGTGGAGACCCCGCGCTCGAAGGCGAGCAGGCCCATGGCGACCCGCCAGCCGTTCCCCTCGCCGCCGACGACGTCCTCGGCGACCGCGCCGTCGAAGAACACCTCGTTGAACTCGCTGGTGCCGGTCAGCTGCCGGATCGGCCGGACCTCGACGCGGCCCGGCTGGTCCATCGGCACCAGCAGGAACGACAGGCCGTGGTGCCGCCGCGACCCGGCCTCCGTACGGGCGAGGACGAAGCACCAGTCCGCCTCGTGGGCGAGCGACGTCCACACCTTCTGCCCGGTGACCCGCCACCGTCCGTCGCCGTCCCGGGCGGCCGCCGTGCGCAGGGAGGCCAGGTCGGAGCCCGCGCCGGGCTCGCTGTAGCCCTGGCACCACAGTTCCTCGCCGCGGGCGACCGGCGGCAGGAAGCGGCCGCGCTGCTCGTCGCTGCCGTACGCGAGGAGGGTGGGGGCGAGCAGGTTCTCACCGATGTGGCCGTAGCGGCCCGGCGCCCGGACCCGCGCGTACTCCTCGGCCCAGACGACCTGCTGGGTGAGCGTGGCGACGCGGTTGCCGTACCCGTCCCGGTCCCAGCCCAGGCCGATCCAGCCGCCGGACCCCAACTCCCGCTCCCAGGCCCGCCGTTCAGGGGCCCCCTCGTGCTCGCTGCCGGGGCCGCCCCGTCCCGCCGCGGCGGCGAACCGTCCGACGAGGTGCTCCTCAAGCCATGCGCGCGCCTCCCGCCGGAACGCCTCGTCCGCGTCTGCGAAGCCGAACTCCACGTCACACCACCCGCCGTCGCCGGTCCGTCGTCACTGGTTGGGGCGCTCCTTGGCGGCGGCCGCCCGCGCCATCTCCTCCAGCTTCGCCAGCATCGGCATCGGATCGGTGCCGACCGTGCCCGGCAGGAAGTCGGCGATCCGCTCGGGCGTCCACGGCCCGTCCGCGTACCCGGCGCGCAGCTCGCGCGGCTGCGCCCACACGGCGATCTTCGGCCCGGCCACCGTGTACACCTGCCCGGTGATCCTCTCCTCGCGGGCCCGGTCGCTCAGCAGGTAGACCACGAGCGCGGCGACGTCCTCCGGCTCGCCGATCTCCTTGAGCTCCATGGGCACGTTGGCGGACATCCGGGTGCGGGCCACCGGCGCCACGGCGTTGGCGGTCACGCCGTACTTGTGCAGCCCGAGCGCGGCGCTGCGCACCAGGGAGATGATCCCGCCCTTGGCCGCGCTGTAGTTGGCCTGCGCGACGGAGCCCTGGTGGTTGCCGCTGGTGAACCCGACGAGGGTGCCGCCGCCCTGCTTGCGCATCACGGCGGACGCGGCGCGGAACACGGTGAAGGTGCCCTTGAGGTGGGTGGCGACGACGGGGTCCCACTCCTCCTCGGACATGTTGAAGAGCATCCGCTCGCGCAGGATCCCGGCGACGCACACCACCCCGTCGATCCGGCCGAACTCCCGCACGGCGGTGTCCACGATGCGCTGTCCGCCGGCCATGGTCGACACGTCGTCGGCGACGGCGACGGCGGAGCCGCCCGCCGCCTCGATCTCCTTCACGACGCCGAGCGCGACGTCCGAGGTGGGTTCGCCGCCCTCGATGGACACCCCGTAGTCGTTGACGACGACCTTGGCGCCCTCGGCGGCGCACGCGAGGGCCACCGCCCGTCCGATGCCCCGTCCCGCCCCCGTCACGGCGACGACCTTGCCAGCCAAGAAGTTCCCCACGCCCGGCCCCTTCCCGCGGTTTCTGACGACCCGTTAGATTTTCCTCGAGTCGGATTCTACGACCCGTCAGATACCGGAACACAAGACCCGGGAGGACCCGATGCCCCTGCCCGCCGAGTTCCACGACATCGCCAAACGCGTGAACAACTGGGGGCGTTGGGGGGAGGCCGACGAGATCGGCACCCTGAACCTGATCACCGACGAGGTGGTCCGCGCCGCCGCCGGCGAGATCCGCACCGGCCGCCGCGTCCCGCTCGCGCTGCCCCTCAAGGAGGACGGCGTCCAGTCGGGCATGATCCCGGGCCGGATCAACCCGCTGCACACCATGGTCCAGATCAACCAGCAGATCTTCGGCCCGGACACGGTGGCCTGCAGCGACGACGCCGTGACGATGGGCCTGCAGGCCGCCACCCACTGGGACGCCCTCACCCACGTCTCACACTCGGGCCGGCTCTACAACGGCCGCCCGGCGGACACCGTCACCGCGCACGGCGGCGCCGAGTTCAGCGGTATCGACAAGGTCCCGTACCTCGTCTCGCGCGGAGTCCTGCTCGACGTGGCGGCGGCCAAGGGTGTGGACCGTCTCCCCGGTGACCACGCGGTGACGCCCCAAGACCTCGACGAGGCAGCCGAGTTCGGGCAGGTGGAGGTCCGCCCGGGCGACATCGTCCTGGTCCGCACGGGCCAGATCCAGGTGTACCTGGCGGGCGACAAGCACGCGTACGGGTATCCGTCACCCGGCCTGTCGGTCCACACGCCCGAGTGGTTCCACGCGCACGACGTGGCGGCCGTCGCCAACGACACCCTGACCTTCGAGATCTTCCCGCCGGAGATCGAGAACCTGTGGCTGCCGGTACACGCGCTCGACCTGGTCGAGATGGGCATGCTCCAGGGCCAGAACTGGAATCTGGAATCCCTGTCCACAGCCTGTGGAGAAGAACGCCGGCACAGCTTCCTGCTGTCGGCGATGCCGGAACCCTTCAGGGGTGCGACGGGCACACCGGTGGCACCGGTCGCGATCTTGTGACGCCGCGTCGCCGAGGGCCCCCGTCACAAGGGCCCTCGACGTCCCCTCGCGGTCAATCTCCACCCACAAGCGTGACCAAACGGACACTCCACGTCAACACCCATACGGCTATTTGCCGTTAATGCGTAGAACGCCCCGAAGACTCACACGCCCCGGGCGGCCCGGCCCGCGCGGGCGGCTCAGACGGCCTCGAAGGCCACACCGTCGTACGCGGCGACCCCGTCCGTGGCGGCGGCCGCACAGCGGTCGATCTCGCACCAGATCGCCTTGCCCGCCCCTTCGGGACGCCAGCCCCAGCGGTCGGCGAGGCCGTCGACGAGTTCGAGCCCGCGGCCGTTCGTCTCCTCGCCGGCCGCGTGCCGGGGCGCCGGGGGCCGGGCGCAGGAGTCGGCGACCTCCACGCGCACGGTGCCGGGACACGCCTCCTGGACACCGGGCAGCACCATCCGCAGCACGGCCGGACGCCCGGTGTGGACCACGGCGTTGGTGACCAGTTCGGAGACGAGGAGGATCAGCGTCTCGGCCATGGGTTCGTCAGGGTCTATCCCCGAACCGGCAAGGCGCGAGCGCGCCCACCTCCGGGCCCGCCCCACCTCCGCGGGGTCGGCCCCGACCTCCAGCTGAACCTGAAGCACCTGCACCGCTCACACCATCCGAACCGGCGGACACGTCGCCTCGCGCCACTGACCACACTGGCCACTGAGGAGGATCACGGAACGTGATCCCCTTGCAGCACAGCATGGTTGACGTACAGTCACCCCAACAAGCGCTTCGGGCATATTCCAGCGCGAAGGAGTACGCGTACGGCATACTGTGCGACGCGTCTCGCGGGGGGTCGAACAGGCGGGCGTGACGCCCCGCCCTGCGCTGCGAACGGCGCCCGCGCGGCGGAGCCGCAGGTCGATACAGCCCGGGTTCCGGAGCCGCCTCGGAGGCGACACCGCGACCGTCGCACGGGTTCTCACTCGCATCTGCCACAAGGTACCGGAGCCCGGCGCCGACTCCGCGCCGTGACGAGCCCCGGGAAGGACACAACCCGATAACCACGCACGGTGACTGTCCGTGCATCCTTCCTCAGAGCACCCGGACCGTCCGCGGGCGCCGAGCTACAGGGAAGCCGCCAGCGTCTCCTCCGCGTCCCGTGCGCTGCCGCCCAACTCGGCCCGCACCCACGCCCTCTTCAGATGCAGATGGACGTCCGCCTCCCAGGTGAAGCCCATGCCGCCGTGCACCTGGAGGCAGTCCCGCGCGCCCTGCACGGCGGCCTCGTCGGCGAGGAGTTCGGCCGCCGCGACCTCGACCGGGTCCCGGGTGACGGCGGCGGCGTACACGGCGGCGCGGGCCACCTCGACCCGTACGAGCATCTCCGCGCACAGGTGCTTGACGGCCTGGAAGCCCCCGACGGGCTGCCCGAACTGCTCGCGGTCCCGGGCGTGTTGGACGGCCATCTCCAGGGTGCGGCCGGCCGAGCCGAGCTGTTCGGCCGCGTACAGGAGGGTCGCCCGCCAGGGCGTGGGTCCCGCGCCGGGGAGCCGGTACAGGGGGGTGAGCGGGTCGACGGAGGCGAGCGGCTCGGCGCCGGCCGCGTCGCCGCGCACCACGTCCGCCGCGTCCCGCCAGGGCAGCAGCCCGCCGTACGGCGCGGTCACCACCGCCTCGCCCGACGCGGCGCCCGGCACCTCGCCCGCCGCGAGGAACGTCGCCACCAGCGGCCCCGGCACCAGCGCCCGCCCCACCTCCTCGAACACCACCACCGCTTCCGGCAGCCCGAGCCCGACCCCGCCCGCCGCCTCCGGCAGACACAGGGCGAACAGCCCGGCCGAACCGAGCTCGCGCCACAGCGCCCGGTCGAGCCGCGGCGCGTCCACGGCGGCGCGCAGCGCGTCCCGCCCGAACCGGCCGGCCAGCAGCTCCCGGGTTCCGTCGCGCAACGCCCGCTGTTCCTCCGTCAGTTGGAAGTGCACGCCTACTTGCCCCCCTTGGGCAGTCCGAGGATGCGCTCGGCGACGATGTTGCGCTGGATCTGCGACGTGCCGGCCGCGATCGTGTACGACAGCGAGGAGAGCCGGTCGAGCGTCCACTCCTGGCCGGTGTCGAGGGCGCCCGCGCCGCCGAGCACCCGGGCCGCCACGTCGTACAGCCGCTGCCGGGCGTGCGAGTAGCGCAGCTTGAAGACCGAGCCGCCCACACCGGGCACCCCGCCGCTCACCTGCGCCTCGCTCACGTTCCACTGCGTGAGCCGCCACAGGCCGCTGAACTCGGCTGCCAGCAGTGCGAGTTCGCGGCGCAGGACGGCGTCGTCCCAGCGGCCGCTCTTGCGGGCGTGGGCCGCGAGTTCGCCGAGCACCCGGCGGCAGGCGACGACCTCGCCGACGAAGGCGGTGCCGCGCTCGAACGACAGGGTCACCATCGTCACGCGCCAGCCGTCGTTCTCGGCCCCGACCCGGTTGCCGGCCGGGACCCGCACCTCGTCGAGGAACATCTCGGCGAACTCGGTCGAGCCGGCGAGCGTGCGCAGCGGCCGCACCGTGATGCCGGGCGCGTCCATCGGCATGGCGAGCCAGGAGATGCCGCGGTGCTTGGGGGCCGCCGAGTCGGTGCGCACCAGCAGTTCGCACCAGTCGGCGACCTCGGCGTGCGAGGTCCAGATCTTCGAGCCACTGATCACGTACGCGTCGCCGTCCCGCCGGGCCCGCGTGCGCAGCGCGGCCAGGTCGGACCCGGCCTCCGGCTCGCTGAACCCCTGGCACCACACCTCCTGCCCGCTGAGGATCGGCGTCAGCCAGCGCGCGCGCTGCTCCGCCGTGCCCTCGGCGGCGATGGTGGGCCCCGCGTGCAGCAGCCCGACGAAGTTCGCGCCGACGTAGGGGGCGCCCGCCTTCTCGGTCTCCTCCAGGAAGATCAGCCGGGTGGTCGGCGAGGCTCCCCAGTGCACGTCCCCGTACCCGGCGTCGTACAGCCTGCGCTGCCACCCGGTGTCGTACGCGCGCCGCCCCGGCCAGTCCCCGGGTGACGGCTTGGGTCCCAGGGCGGGCAGCACGCCCCCGAGCCACTCGCGCAGCCGCGCCCGGAACTCCTCTTCCTCGTCCGTGTACGTGAGGTCCACCGGGCCCGCCTACTTGCCGTGCTTGTCGAGGTCCAGGCCGAGCATGCGGATCGCGTTGCCGCGCATCAGCTTGTAGATCGTCTCGTCGTCGAGGCCCTTGACGTGGTCGAGGGCGACCTCCTTGGTGTTCGGGAAGGTCGAGTCGACGTGCGGGTAGTCGGTCTCGAAGGTCGCGTTGTCGCGTCCGACGACGTCGAGCGAGGCGACGCCGTGCTTGTCGCGGAAGAAGCAGCAGAACATCTGCCGGTAGTAGTACGTGGACGGCGGCTCGGGGATCAGGTCCCGCACCCCGCCCCACGCGCGGTGCTCCTCCCACACGTCGTCGGCGCGCTCCAGGGCGTACGGGATCCAGCCCATCTGGCCTTCGCTGTACGCGAGTTTGAGCGTCGGGAACTTCACCAGGACGCCGCTGAAGAGGAAGTCCATCATCGAGGCCATCGCGTTGTTGAAGCTGAGCGAGGCCTGGACGGCGGGCGGTGCGTCGGGGGACGCGGCCGGCATCTGCGAGGACGACCCGATGTGCATGTTCACCACCGTGCCGGTCTCCTGGCAGACCGCGAAGAACGGGTCCCAGTAGCCGGAGTGGATGGACGGGAGCCCGAGATAGGTCGGGATCTCGGAGAAGGTGACGGCGCGCACGCCCCGCGCCGCGTTGCGCCGGATCTCGGCGACGGCCAGCTCGACGTCCCACAGCGGGATGATGCACAGCGGGATGAGCCGGCCGCCGCTGTCGCCGCACCACTCGTCGACCATCCAGTCGTTGTAGGCGCGCACGCAGGCGAGCGCGACCTCCTTGTCGTGCGCCTCGGCGAACGTCTGGCCGCAGAAGCGCGGGAAGGTCGGGAAGCAGAGCGACGCCTCGACGTGGTTGAGGTCCATGTCCGCGAGCCGCGCCTTGGGGTCCCAGCAGCCGCGCCGCATCTCCTCCCTGGTGATGCCCTCCAGGGTCATGTCGTCGCGGTCGAAGCCGACGGCGGCGATGTTGCGCTTGTACGGGAACTTCAGGTCCTCGTAGATCCACCAGTCCGTGGGCGGCCCGTCCGGGTCCATGGTGATCTGGTACTTCCCGGCGACGTAGGCGAGTTCGCCGATCCCGGCGGTGAGCGGCTTCGGTCCCTTGTCCCGGTACTTCGCCGGCAGCCAGGTCTCGAAGAGGTGGGCCGGTTCGATCACATGGTCGTCGACGCTGACGATGCGCGGCAGTTCCGTCATGGTGCTGAGCCCCTCCGCCGTTTCCTGCACGTTATCTGATGACCCGTCAGATGCAGGCTAGCCCCGCACCCCTGGACCGACAAGAAGCACGGACTTACGCTCTCATCTGATTCTGACGGTCCGTCAGTTGCGGCGCGGCGCGTCAGCAGAGGTCACGGCAACGACTTGGGGGTCACGGCATGACGCAGAGCACCGCACACGCCCTGGGCGCGTCCCGCACGCTCTGGGAGCTGGTCGAGCGCCGGGCCGCGCTCACCCCCGGACAGCCGGTCCTGCTGCAGGGCGAACGGACCGTGACCTTCGGCGAGTTGCGCGACCGCGCCGAACGGGTCGCGGCCGGCCTGCACGACCGGGGCGTCCGCCCGGGCACGGTCGTCGCCTGGCAGCTGCCCACCCGGATCGAGACGGCCCTGCTCACCTTCGCGCTCGCCCGCATCGGCGCCGTCCAGACGCCGGTCATCCCGTTCTACCGGGACCGCGAGGTCGGCTTCGCGCTCCGGGAGTCGAAGGCCGAGTTCTTCGCGACGCCCGGCGTGTGGCGCGGCTTCGACCACGGCGACATGGCACGGCGGCTCGGCGCGCGCGGCGTCTTCGAGGCGTACGAGGACCTGCCGGAGGGCGACCCGGCCGTCCTGCCGCCCCCGCCCTCCGACGGCACGTCGGTCCGCTGGATCTACTGGACGTCCGGCACGACGTCCGACCCCAAGGGCGTGCTGCACACCGACCGCTCCCTCATCGCGGGCGGCTCGTGCCTGGCCCACGCCCTGCACCTGTCCTCCTCCGACGTCGGCTCGATGGCCTTCCCGTACGCGCACATCGCAGGACCCGACTACACCGTGATGCTGCTCCTGTACGGGTTCCCGGCCGTGCTGCTGGAGCACTTCGCGCTGCCCGACTCGCTGGACGAGTACCGGCGCCACGGGGTGACGGTCGCCGGCGGCTCGACGGCCTTCTACTCGATGTTCCTCAAGGAGCAGCGCAAGGACCCGGCGCGGAAACTGATCCCCACGCTGCGCCTCCTCGCGGGCGGCGGCGCCCCGAAGCCGCCGGAGGTCTACCACTCCGTGGTCCGCGAGATGGACGTGCAACTCACCCACGGCTACGGCATGTCGGAGGTCCCGATGATCACCATGGGGGCGCCGGACGACACGGCGGAGATGCTCGCGACGACGGAGGGGCGGCCGCCCGAGGGCATGGAGATCAGGATCGTCGACGGGGACGGCAAGCAGGTGCCCGCCGGGGTCGACGGCGAGGTGCGGCTGCGCGGGGAGGCGGTCTGCCAGGGCTATCTGGACCCGCGGCAGTCGGCGGAGGCCTTCGACGAGGACGGCTTCCTGATCACAGGCGACCTCGGCCACGTCCTGCCCACCGGCCATCTGGTCCTCACCGGCCGCGCGAAGGACATCATCATCCGCAAGGGCGAGAACATCTCCGCGAAGGAGATCGAGGACCTGCTGCACGCCCACCCCCGCGTCCAGGAGGCGGCGGTCGTCGGCCTGCCGGACGCGGAGCGCGGCGAGCGGGTCTGCGCGGTCCTCGAACTCCGGGCGGGGGCATCCGGGTTGACGCTCCCCGACCTCACGTCCTATCTGCGCGCCGAGGGCCTGTCGACCTTCAAACTGCCGGAACAGCTGGAGATCCTCGACGCGCTCCCCCGCAACGAGACGCTGCGCAAGGTCCTCAAGTACAAACTGCGGGAACGCTTCTCGGGGTAACCCGCGGGGCCCGGGTCAGTCCGGCACGGTGAAGTAGAGGGCGAACGCCCGGACGACCTCGTCCTCCGAGATCCGCCCGTCGCCGTCCGCGTCCAGCGCGGCGGCGGCCGTCGCGGCGACCTCGGGCCCGACCCCCACGACGCGCATGATGCGCTCCGCCGCGGCCGTGCTGAGCCCCGCGCCCTCCGGGTCGGCGACGGCGATCGCGCCGCGCAGGAACGGCCGGGCGATCTCCGCGAACCGGTCGGGGCTGTCCCGCAGCCGCTTCACGGCCCCGGTCACGAACTCCCCCCGGGTCACCCGCTGGTCCCCGTCCACGTCCGCGATCCCGGCCATCCCCTGCCAGAACGCCTCGGCGCCCGCGTACAGCGCCTGCCCCCGGTCGCAGCGGGCCGTGGTGCCGAACTCGGCGAGCAGGGCCTTGGCCGCGACGTAGAAGTCCTCGCGGTCGATGTAACCGTTCCCGTCCTGGTCGAATCCGGCGAACCGGGCCGCGATCCTCCGCTCGTCCATGGTCATGGGCCGCCTCTCGGGTAGTGGGGGTGTGCCGCGTTCGGAGCGTACGTCGAAGAGGGGCGGGCGCGGCCTGAAAGGTGACGGTTGTGTCAGGGCTGGTGGAATTCCGGGACAACTCCGTGGCGAGGTCCGTCACGGCCGGTCCGCGGGCGGACGCAACCGCGCTACGCCGACATCGGCTCCGCGTCGTCGTCCACGGCCGCCGCCACGTCCGGGTACACGTCGAAGAGGCGGCGGACGCCCAGGGCGCCGAGGACGCGGTTCACGTGGGAGCCGTCGACCGCGCCCTGGGCGGGGAGGATCAGGCGGAGGCGGCCCTGGCAGGAGCGCATCAGGCGGCGGGACGCGATGAGGACGCCGACGCCGCTGGAGTCGCAGAACAGCACGTCGGAGAGGTCGAGGACGACGCTGCGGCGGCCGTCGGCGACCGCTTCGTGCACCTGCTGGCGCAGCGCGGGCGACGTCACGAGGTCCATCTCGCCCGACGCGCGCACGACGGCCCAGTCGCCCCGCCCTGACTCGGTCACCTTGAGCGCCACGCGCCACGCCTCTCGCTCGCCGTCACTTCGATCCGGAACCTGTGCCTACGTTTCGCTTCCACAGCGCGGCTGCCCGGACGTGTTGCGATGAAACACCACCGCAGGCCTATCACATATGACCTGGTTAAGAACCAGACGGTCCCAGGTGGTCGGATACGGACCCATCCGGTCATACACCAGCTGCACAGGCCACCGGTTCTTTACCACCCGCTACCGCCGCGGAGCGCACAATGCGGCAAAGGTGCGTGCGTTGTCGGCGCCTCGGACTACATTCGGGTAAGAGGCAAGCAGTTCATGAGTACGGGCAGTCGGTGAGGGGGCCTCATGCCCAAGGACACTCCGTCCCGCTGGGACCGGAGGATGCAGCAGCGGCTCGCGCACGGCGAGGCCGCGGCGCTCGGCGAGCTGTACGACCGCTTCGCGTCCCTGGTGCACGGACTCGCCCACCGCGTCCTGGACGACGAGGACGCCGCCGACCAGATCACCCGCGAGGTCTTCACCCAGATCTGGGAGAACCCGGAGGCGTACGACGCCAAGCAGGGCCCGCTGCGGTCGTTCATCGCCACGCTCGCCCACCGCCAGGCCGTCCACCGGCTGCGCCAGACCGAGTCCGCCGCCCTGGTGCGCACCGGCCTCGGCACCACCGAGGACCTGGAGCGCAAGGTGCGCCGCGCGTCCGCCGCGGCCCGCGCCGACTACATCGTGACGTCCATGCCCGCCCCGCTGCGCGCCGCCCTGGAGCTCGCCTACTTCCAGCGCCGTGACTACCGCCAGACCGCTGCCGACCTCGGCGTCACCGAGGACGAGGCGCGCCGCCGCCTCCGCCTCGGCCTGCAGCTCCTGTCCACGGCCCACGACAGCGGCACACCTCCTGGCGGATACGGGAGGCCGGCGTGAGCGGGGCCAACGGACCGGACCGGTTCGATCCGCACGATCCGCACGACCCGTACGAGGAAGAGCCCGGGCAGCCGCAGGACAGCGGCGCCACCGCGGGCGCACCGCGCATACCGACACCGCGCGCCTCCATAGAGGACACCGGCCGCCCGCTGCCCGACCTCGCGGCCCCCGTCCCCCTCGTCCTCGAGCACCGCGTCCTCAAGTCACTGCTCGGCGCCTGGGCCCTCGCGGCCTGCTCGCCCGAGGAGACCGTCGCCGTGGAGGACCACCTGGGCGACTGCGGCTCCTGCGCCGAGGAAGCACTGCGGCTGCGCGACGCCGTCGGCCTGCTGCACGCCGAGGAGTCCCTCGACCTCGACCCCCTGCTGCGCTCCCGCGTGCTGGAGGGCTGCCTCACCCGCCGCCCCGCCCGCGTCCCGGTCCCCGTCTGGGCCTCCCCGTACGACGCGGAGACCGCGCGGCTCGACGCGCTGCTCAAGGACATCGGCGACGGCGAGTGGCACGCGCCGGTCAGGCTCCGCTGGTACGAAAGCGGCGACCAGGTCAGCCGCAAGACCACCGTCGCCGGTGTGATCGCCCATCTCACCAGCGTCGACGGCCTGGTCGCCCGCGCCATCGGCCTCGACGACCCGCTCGGCTCGCCGGCCCGCGAGGGGCTCGGCCCCGCCGCGCGCACGGAGGCGTACTGGAAGGCGTCGTACTTCCCGCCGACCCGCGCCGTCCGCGTCCCCTGGCGCGACCAGTCGCACGCGCTGATCCGCACGGTGTCGTTCGCCGGCGCGGACGCGAGCGGCACCGGCGGTTCCGGTCAACTCCCGATCTCGTACGGGGACTTCGAGCTGTCGTTGCGGGACGCCATGACCGACAGGGCCTTCGAGTGCTGGGTCCACGCGGGTGACATCGCGGACGCGGTGGACTATCCGTACGAGGCCCCGGCCCCGCGCCATCTGAACCGGATGATCGACCTGGCCGCCCGGATGCTGCCCGGTTCCCTCGCGCTGCGCCGCCGCCAGGGGCTGGCCGCCCCGGCGCGGGAGCTGGTCGCGGCCGGTGCCGCGGGGCGCAGTCTGCGGCTCGAGGTCGAAGGGGCGGGGGGTGGCGAGTGGCTGATCTCCCTCGACTCACCCGGGGCGGTCGGTTCCGCCGAGCGGGAGGTGGCGCACGTCGCCCTGGACGGCGTGGAGTTCTGCCGGCTCGCCGCGGGGCACGTCTCCCCTGACGAGGCTGCCGCCGGGCAGGTCGGTGACCGTGAGGCGATCCGCGACGTGTTGTCGGCGACGGCGGCACTGAGCCGGATGTAGCCGGTCCCCGTCTGCCGGGCCCTGAAAGGCACACTCCGTGCGCCTCCAGGAGGCCGCAGGCCTCCTGGGGCGCGGGGAACTGCGCGACCAGCCCCCACTCAGCCGCACCCGACTACGCGAAGACGACCGTGCGGCGGCCGTTCAGGAGGATTCGGCGCTCCGCATGCCACTTGACGGCCCGCGCCAGCGCCTGGCACTCCACGTCACGGCCGATCGCCACCAGCTGATCGGGCGTGACGTCGTGCCCGACCCGCTCGACCTCCTGCTCGATGATCGGCCCCTCGTCGAGATCGGCGGTCACGTAGTGCGCGGTCGCACCGATCAGCTTCACACCCCGGGCATGCGCCTGGTGGTACGGCTTCGCGCCCTTGAAGCTCGGCAGGAACGAGTGGTGGATGTTGATGATCCGCCCGCTCAGCTGCTTGCACAGGTCGTCCGAGAGCACCTGCATGTAGCGGGCGAGCACGACGAGCTCGACGCCCTCCGCCCGCACCAGGTCGAGCACCTGCTGCTCGGCCGCGGCCTTGGTGTCCTTGGTCACGGGGATGTGGTGGAACGGGATGTCGTACGACGACACCAGCTCGGCGAAGTCCGTGTGGTTGGAGACAACCGCGGCGATGTCGACGGGCAGCGCTCCGATCCGCGCGCGGAAGAGCAGGTCGTTCAGGCAGTGGCCGAACTTGCTGACCATCAGCACGACCTTCATCCGGTCCGACGCCCGGTGGATCTGCCAGTCCATCCGGAACGAGTCCCCGATCGCGGCGAAGCTGGCCCGCAGCTTCTCCACGGTGACCGGGGCGTCCGCGCTGAAGTGGACGCGCATGAAGAACAGACCGGTGTCGTGGTCGCCGAACTGCTGGCTGTCCTCGATGTTGCAGCCGGTCATGAAGAGATAGCTCGACACGGCGTGCACGATGCCCTGCTTGTCGGGGCAGGAGAGGGTCAGGACGTACTGCTCGGGACCGGTGACGGGTGCGGACTGCGCGTTCATAAGGGCAAGGTTCGCACACCCGTGGATCCGGCGGAGCGGCGTTCCGGGGTGCGGACCGCGGCCGGAGGTCAGGCGGCCCTGGTCATGATCCGCAGCACTTCGAGGGTGCGCGGCGCCGCGTCGGGATCCTCACCGTCACTCGTGGCGAGCCGCACGTGCGCGTCGCGCGCGGCCCGCACCGCCTCCGGCCATCCCTCGTGGTCCAGGTACGCGGAGACGGGGGCGTCAGGACCCACCTGGTGCATGATCCGCAGGACCCGCAGCACGGCGGAGTCGACGAGCGCCGCCTCCTGCGAGTCCCGGAATATCGTCCCGACGTACTTCTCGGCGGACCAGTTGTCGAGCCAGGTGTCCTCGACGAGGCGGTACACCGCGTCGGTCACGTCCCCGTACCCGTCCACGCCCGCCAGCCACACGTTCCGTTGGAACGCGGGGTCCGAGAGCATGTGCAGCGCGGAGCGCACATTGGTGCGCCAGCGCCACCACGGCATGTCGTTGAGTGGCATGCCGTCCATGTTCGTGGAGCGACGGCCGCGGCGGGAAGACTTCTCCGAGCTTTGCACGGTCATCGATCGTACGTCCCTTCCCCCGGCGCCCCGACCGACCCCCGTAATTCACCTCCGCGTCACCAGGCGTTGACCACCGGTCACTCCCCGGTTCGGGATGCGAGGGAATCGTGCAGGTCCATGACCGGCTGGCGCCACACCACGCGCACCATCAAGCACTCCTTCCGCTACGCGGCCGTCGTCACGGGCGCCGCCCTGGTCACCGGATGCGGGCTGGTCCCTGGAGCCACGGGGGGCTCCGGGGACCAGCCGGTGAAAGTGATGACCTGGGCTCCCGAGAAGACCGAGGCGACGAACATGCCGGGCATGCCGGCGATGGCCAAGGCGTACGCGCGCTGGGTCAACGCCCACGGCGGCATCGGCGGCCGCAGGCTCGAAGTCCTCACCTGCAACGACCACAACGACAGCGTGGACGCCGCGAAGTGCGCCCGCTCCGCCGTCGAGCAGAACGTCGTCGCCGTCGTCGGCTCCTACAGCCAGCACGGCCGCGCGTTCCTCTCACCCCTCGAATCCGCCGGCATCCCCTACATAGGCGGTTACGGCGCGACCGACGCCGAGTTCAGAAGCCCACTGTCGTACCCGGTCAACGGCGGGCAGGCGGCGCTCCTCGCCGGAAACGGCCAGCAGCTCGCCGAGCACTGCGACCGCACCGTCCTGGTCCGGCCCGACACGATCGCGGGCGACGAGCTCGGCCCGCTCCTCGACACCGGTCTGGCGCTGCGCGACCGCCGCGCGGCCACCGATCTGCGCGCCGCCGAGGACGCCACCGACTACGGCGGCCAGGCCCGCCAGGCCCTCAGCACGGCCAGTTCCGACCCGCTCGGCGACGGCTGTGTCGCCGCCGTGCTCGGGGACCGCACGGACACCTTCTTCGACTCGTTCCGGCGGCTGCGCGACGACTATCCGTCGGTGCGGACCGCGACCGTGCTGGGCAGCGTCGACCAGTCCGTCATCGACCGCAGCGGCGGCGCGAAGAGCCCGTACGAGGGCGCGTACGTCACCGGCTGGTACCCGGCGGCGGACGACGCCCGGTGGAACGCGATGCGCAAGGCGATCAACGAGCAGGCCTTCGACGACAACCGGATCGACCCGGCGGACGCGGGCGTGCAGACGACCTGGATCGCGTACAGCGTCCTGAAGCAGGTCGTCGAGTCGCTCGGGGACGGCGAGGTGACGTCCCGCAGCGTGCGCAAGGCCCTCGACGGGGGCGTCAAGGTGACGACGGGCGGGCTCACGCCGGCGCTGCACTGGGGCTACGACCACATGTCGTCGGCCGGCGACTTCCCCCGCCTGGTGAACGCGCGGGTCGCCTTCCAGAAGGTGGAAGGGGGCCGCCTGGTGGCGACCCGCCGGTCCCTGGTGGACGTCACGGCGACCTTGGCGAAGGCGCCCTGAGTCCCGCTACAGCTGGATGGCCGACCGCTGGGTCAGCCCGTACGTGGTGGCGATCTGGTTCCACAGCGACGAGGCCTTCGCCTTCTGGGTGGAGGCCGTCTGGCTGGCCGTGTCGCCCGCCCTGCGCTGCGGCGTCGCCTTGGCGTGCCCCTTCTGGCAGCCCTTCTTGCCGGCGACCTGGTCGCCCCACGCCGCGTAGTGGCTGTCCGCCGACGCGGACGCCTGCCAGGCGCGGGTGAGCGCGTCCTTGAGCGCCGCGTTGTTGGGCAGCTTGTCGACGGCGAGGCCGTTCAGCCGGGTCACCAGGTTCGTACGCTGCGTCGCGGCGTCCCGCAGCGCCTTGGAGGACTGCGGGAGCTCCTTGCAGCCGCCGATGCTGGCGACGGCCTTCACCACGGCGGCGCGGCTGTTGTTGGAGTCGGCGAGCAGCTGGTCCAGCGCGACGGCCTGCGCCCTGACCGGGTCGGCGGCGGACGGCGAGGGGCTCTGTGACGCGGAGGAGGCGTCCGAGACCGTCTTGGTCGTGTCGCTCTTCTTGTCGTCGTCCCCGCCCGCGTTCAGCAGCGCGCCCGCGCCGATGCCCACGGCGAGGATGCCCACGCCGAGCGCGGCGATCAGCGGCACCCGGGAACCGGTGCCGGTGCGGCCCTTGCGGCGCGAGGACGGCGGCTCCGGCTCGTACGCCTGCTGCTGCACCGGCGGGATCAGCGGACCGTTCGGGGCGGCCTGCTGGGCGTGCGGGTCGAAGCGCGGCATCTGCTGCGTCGACGCGGCCGGCGCCTCCGGCTCCGTGCGGAACAGGGCGTCGAACTCGGCCGGCGGCTGCCGGTCGCCCGGCGCACCGGGACGGATGTCATAGGGGGTGGCGCCCGGCTGCGCAGGCACCGGCGGTATGTACTGCGTGGCCTCGCTGTCGCCGCCGCCGGGCACCGCGTCGGGCAGCGCGCCCGGCATCGGCTGCTGCACCGCGCGCCCCAGGTACTGGGTGGCGTCGGCGGCGGGCGCCTCGGGCGGCAGCGGGGCGGCGCCCTGCTGCGGGCCGTGGTCGATGACGGGCGGGATGTACTGCGTGGCGGCCGCGGCACCGTCGTAGGAGGCGTCGTACCCGCCGTCGTAGCCGGCCGGGGCGGCGGGCGGCAGCGGTCCCGCGGGCGCGTGCTGCTGCGGCAGCACGTGGGCCGGGGCCTGCGGCGGCAGCGCGCCGGGCACGCCCTGCGCCGGCGGGGCCGGCTGCTGCGGGCCGGGCTCGCCCCACTCGTACGTCGGCATCGGCCCGGCAGCCTGCGCCTGCTGGGACTCGGGCCCCCACGGCTGGCCCCACGGCGTCGCGCCGGTGGGTCCCGCCTGGTCGCCGAAGGTGCCCGGCAACAAGGGTTCCGAGCCGTCGGCGGGCAGCACGACACCTTCGTGCGCCTGCCGGGCCTGCGGAAGGTGCGGGCCTTCGCCCTGCCCGCTCTGTCCGCTCTGCTGCGTCACCGGGACTCCTACGTATGGGGGGCCGTATATCAACTGCGGAATCGTCGGCTCACGCTACCGGGTCCTCGCACGCCCTTGCTACGCACCTCAAATCCGGAGAGCCTCCCCAGTGACGGGAGTAACAAAACCGAAGCCGATGACGCTGTTTACGACACCACCCTCACCCGGTCCGGTCTCAGGCGGCCTGCAGGTCCACGCGCGCCCCGAACTCCCGCACCACGGGCTCCTCCCGGTACGGCTCCAGTCGCTCCTTGAAGTCCTCCAGGTACTCGGCCCCGCGGTTGGAGCGCAGCGTGCCGAGCAGCTCCACGGCCCGAAGTCCCGTGTGACAGCCCTGTTCCACCTCGCGCTGCTGCACCTGTGCCGTGGCCAGCAGGACGAGGCCGATGGCCCGGCGGCGGGCCCGCGACTCCGGATGCCCGTCGAGCGACTCCTGCGCGCACCGCGCCGCGTCCCTGGACTGCCCCAAGTCCCGGTGACAGTGCGCGAGTTCGTCGGCGAGGTAGGCATGGTCGAAGTGCGCGATCCAGACCGGGTCGTCGCCGGAGTCGGCGCGCCCCGCGGCCTGCTCCATCGCGGCGACCGCCCTGCTGCCGACGGCCTGTGCGGACCGTGCGTCCCCGAGAAGTGCGTGGCCGCGCGCTTCGGCGGCGTAGAACATCGCCTCCGCGCGCGGTGTCACGCGTCCGCGCGCCCCCTCCTGAGCCGCGCGGGCGAGCTGGGCGATCTCGCGCGGGTTGCCGAGCTGCGCCGCCAAGTGGCTCATGGACGCGGCCAGTACGTACCCGCCGTAACCGCGGTCCCCCGCTGCCTGGGCAAGCCTGAGTGCCTGGATGTAGTAGCGCTGCGCGAGCCCCGGCTGCCCGGTGTCGACGGCCATGTACCCGGCGAGCTCCGTCAACCGCGCGACGGCGGCGAACAGTTCGCGCCCCACCGCCTCCCGGTAGGAGCCCGCGAGCAGCCCGCTCACGACGCTGTTCAGGTAGTGCACGACCACCGGCCGCACGTGCCCGCTGCCGTACTGGTGGTCGAGGTCGGTCAGCGCCTGGGTCATCGCCCGCACCGCCGCCACGTCCGATGCGCCGACCCGTGGCCCCGCGGCCCTGGCGACCTGCGAGTCGGGTACCGAGATCAGCCAGTCGCGGCTGGGCTCGACGAGCGCGGACGACGCGACCGAGGACCCGGACAGGAAGTCCCGGCGGCCCACGTCGCTGCGCCACAGCTCACAGACCTGCTCGATGGCGCCGAGCACGGTCGGCGAGAACTGCAGGCCGACGCCGGAGGCGAGGTTCTTCCCGTTCGCCATGCCGATCTCGTCGATCGTCACGGTCCTGCCGAGCTTGCGGCCGAGCGCCTCCGCGATGATGCCGGGCGCCCGGCCGCGCGGCTGCTGCCCGCGCAGCCAGCGGGCGACCGATGTCTTGTCGTAGCGCAGGTCCAGGCCGTGTTCCGCGCCACACATGTTGACGCGGCGGGCCAGGCCCGCGTTCGAACAGCCCGCTTCCTGGATGAGCGCCTGCAGCCGTTCGTTGGGCTGTCGCGCGACGAGAGGCCGTGCGGCCATGGCGTACCCCCTGCTGTGCCCGTCGACGGTGATCGATGGATCAATGCCCTACGGACAAACGGAAGATGCACCACAAACGGGTACGGAATACATAACCCGCCCGAGCGCCTCCCCCTCGTCCACAGAGGTGGCTACCCGCACCCCGCTGCCGCTGCCCGTGCGCGCCCCCGTCCATGCACCCATGCGCCCCACATGCGGGGAGAATGCTCCCGCCCCACCCGCGCGTGCGCCCGTAACCCCAGATGGCGGCGGGAGTTGAGAAGTCCGTGGAAGAGACCATCGCAGGCACCCCGGACGTCACCTCACCCGTCACCGCTGCCGGGCAGATCCCTCAGCAGCGTGGCGAATCCCTTCTCGACACGGCCGTGCGCTACGCGGAAGAGCGGCACTGGGACGTGTTTCCCGGCACCTGGCTGGATGTCGACGAAGGCGTCCAGCGCTGCTCGTGCGGCGACGTCCAGTGCGCCTCCCCCGGTGCCCACCCCGCGCGCCCCGACTGGGCGACGCAGGCGACCGGCAGCGCCACGGTGGCCCGCCGGCTGTGGTCGAAGCAGCCCAAGGCGTCGATCCTCCTCCCCACCGGCCGCACCTTCGACGCGATCGACGTGCCGGAGACCGCCGGGTTCCTCGCCCTGGCCCGCATGGAGCGCATGGAGCTCACCCTCGGCCCGGTGACCTGCACCCCGGACCGGCGCATGCAGTTCTTCGTGCTCCCCGGCGCCACCCTCAAGGTCCCGGACCTGGTACGGAAGTTGGGCTGGCCCCCGGCCTCCCTCGACCTGGTCGCGCTCGGCGAGGGCGGCTACGTCGCCGCGCCGCCGACCCGCTTCGGCAGCCAGGGCGCCGTCCAGTGGGCCTGCCGCCCCACCGCCGCGAACCGCTGGCTGCCCGACGCCGAGGAACTGATCTCGCCACTGGCGTACGCGTGCGGCCGGGAAGGACGCCGCTAGGGCAGCGCCTCCGCCCGCCTCGCACCCCGCCGACGTATCGTGCCCGGATGACTGGGGACACCACCGCCGTACGCGTGCACGACCTGTGGAAGTCGTTCGGCGGGCAGACGGCCGTCGCAGGGATCGAACTCGCGCTCCCCGCGGGCCGGTTCATCGGCCTCGTCGGACCGAACGGCGCGGGCAAGACCACCACCCTCTCCATGATCACCGGGCTGCTCCGCCCCGACCGCGGCACGGTGCACGTCGCGGGCCGCGACGTCTGGTCCGACCCGGCCGGGGTCAAGGCCCGCATCGGCGTCCTGCCGGAGGGGCTGCGCCTCTTCGAGCGCCTCTCCGGGCAGGAACTCCTCGCGTACACCGGCAGGTTGCGCGGCCTGCCCGGCACCGAGGTCGACAAACGGGCCGCGCAGCTCCTCGACGTCCTCGACCTCGCCTCCGCACAGCACAAGCTCGTCGTCGACTACTCGACCGGCATGCGCAAGAAGATCGGCCTCGCCGCGGCGCTCCTCCACAACCCCGAAGTCCTCTTCCTCGACGAACCGTTCGAGGGCGTCGACCCCGTGTCGGCCCAGACGATCCGCGGCGTCCTGGAGCGGTACACGCGCTCGGGCGCGACGGTCGTCTTCTCCTCCCACGTCATGGAGCTGGTGGAGTCGCTGTGCGACTGGGTGGCCGTCATGGCGGCGGGCCGGATCCGCGCGCAGGGGCCGCTGGCCGACGTCCGCGGCGACGCGGCGTCGCTGCAGGAGGCGTTCCTGGAGCTCGTGGGGGCGCGCGGCCGGGACGCCGGGGGATCGCTGGACTGGCTGGGCGGTCCAGCCGGCCCGGCCGTCGACGAGCGGGGTCCGGGGGCGTCGGCGTGACGGGCGGCGGCACCTCCCTCACCGGCACCCTCGTCCGGCTCAAGCTGGCGCTGCTCCGCAACGGCCTGCGGCAGTCCGCCGGACGCCGCGCCGCGTACATCGCCTCCGCCGTCGTCACCCTGCTGATCGCGGCGCTCCAGCTGCTCGGCCTCGTCCTGCTGCACGGCAACGAGCACGCCGCCACCGTCGGCGTCCTGCTCACCGCCCTGCTCGCCCTCGGCTGGGCGGTGCTCCCGCTCTTCTTCCCCAGCGGCGACGAGACCCTCGACCCGACCCGGCTGGCGATGCTGCCCCTGCAGCCCGACCCGCTGGTCAGGGGACTGCTGGTGGCGTCGCTCGTCGGGATCGGACCGCTGTTCACGCTGTCCCTGGCGGGCGGCGCCGCGTACGCGGTCGCGCACGGCGCCGCGGCCGCCGCCGTCGCCGTGCTCGCCGTCCCGCTCGCCCTGCTGACCTGCGTCGCCCTCGCCCGGACCGTCGCCGCCGCCAACATCCGGCTGCTCACCAGCCGCAAGGGCCGCGACCTCGCCGTCCTCAGCGGACTCGTCATCGCGATCGGCGCCCAGCTCGTCAACTTCGGCGTGCAGCGCCTCGGCTCGTCCGGCGGCCTGTCGACGCTCGACCCCGTGCGGGACGTACTGCTCTGGGTGCCGCCCGCGTCGGCGATCGGCGCGGTCGACGCGGCGAGCCACGGCTCGTACGGCCCGGCGGCCGTCCGGCTCGTGCTGTGCGCCGTCGGGCTCGCGGGCCTGCTGGTCCTCTGGCGGCGCGCCCTGACGCGGCTGATGACCTCGCCGGACGGCTCCACGATCCAGGCGGCCGAGCCCACCCGGCGGGCCCGCCGCACGGGCGGCCGCCGCCTGCTGCCGTCCGGCCGCACCGGCACCGTCATGGAACGCAGCCTGCGCTACGTCTGGCGCGATCCGAAGACCAAGGCCGCCTGGGTCACCTCGCTCGCCATCGGCCTGATCGTGCCGGTCTTCAACGCCCTCCAGGGCACCGGCTCCGTCTACTTCGCGTGCTTCGCCTCCGGCATGCTCGGCATCCAGATGTACAACCAGTTCGGGCAGGACACGTCCGCGTTCTGGATGGTCGCCATGACGATCGCCGACCGCCGCGACGCCTACGCCGAACTCCGCGCCCGCGCCCTCGCACTGCTGCTGATCACCCTCCCGTACGCGGCCCTCGTCACGGTCGTCACGACGGCGCTGCTCGACGCGTGGCACGACCTGCCGGAGGTCCTCGGGCTCTCCTTCGCGCTGCTCGGCGCGATGCTCGCCACGGGCGCGTGGACCTCGGCCCGCTTCCCGTACTCGATCCCGCAGGAGGGCTACAAGAACGTCGCGCCGGGGCAGGCCGGACTGGCCTGGATCTCCATCTTCGGCGGGATGGTCGCCGCGGCCCTGCTCTGCGCCCCGGTCCTGGCGCTCACCGTCACCCTGCACGCGACGGGCGCCGACAACTGGTCGTGGCTGCTCCTGCCGGTCGGCACGGCGTACGGGGCGGCGGTGGCGGTGCTCGGCCTGCGGCTGGCGGCGCCGCGCACGGCGGCCCGGCTGCCGGAGATCCTGGCGGCCGTCAGCAAGGGCTAGGACGACGCCTTACGGGCTGCGGGGGGCGTGGCCGGGGCCGGGGTCGTGGGCAGCCCGCGCAGGAGCGTCTCCAGGTAGAGGTCGAAGCGCGGCCCCGCGGTGTCCCCCGCCGGGTCCCCGCCCGCCGCGCCCAGCCAGCGCACGACGCCGAACCCGAACACGTACCAGCTCCGCTCGGCCTCCCCCGGGTCGGCGCCGGCGGCCCGGAACGCGGCGACGACCGCGTCCCGCAGCCGGCCGAAGGACTCGGGGTGGTGGCGGTGCGGGCGGGCTACATGGGCCGCGTAGCCCGGCACCGCGAGGAACGCGTCGTGCATCGCCCACGCGAGCCGCGCGAGCCACTCCCGCCAGTCGTCGGCGCCCGGCTCCCCGGCCGGCAGCACCCGCTCGACCATGACCTCGCTGACCAGGTCGAGCACCCCGTCGCGGTCCGGCACCCAGCGGTACAGCGACGAGTGCGCGACGCCGAGCCGGGTCGCCAGCTCCCGCATGGTGAGCGTGTCGACGTCCCCCTGCAGTGCGGCCTCGACGATCCGCTCACGGCTCAGCCGCGGGGGCCGTCCCGGCCCGGTTCCGGTCTTCTTCATCCCGGCCAGCGTAGGCGCAGAAGCCATCGTCCTCATTTAGCGACCATTGGTCGCTAATACTGCTAGCCTCCCGCCATGACGGACGTGACGAGGGCGATGAAGGCGACGAGGGCGACGAGGGCGGCTGCGGCGCCGCGGGAGATCGACGCCACCGGGCTGCCGATGGCGCAGGCCCAGGACCTGGTGCTGCGGGAGCTGCGGGCGCTGGCCGACCGCGCGGAGCCGTTCACGGCCGTCCTCCTGATGCCCGCCCCGCCGGAGACCACGGAACCCCCGGCGCCGGGCACGGCCACGGACCGGGTCCGCGCCCTGAAGGCGCTCCGGCCCGGCCTCACGGAGCACTGCCGCGGCCTGGCGTTCGTGGCGCCGGCGGACATCACGGCGGAGCGCGCGGCGGCGATCCACAGCGGCGAGAAGCTCTGGGGCTGTCCGACGACCGCCGGCCAGGACGTGAGGGCCGCCCACGCGTGGGCGGGGGAACGCGCCGCCGGGTCGTGAGACGCAGACGACCCGCGAGCCGTGGTTCCTCCCGTACGAGACGGTCGGAAGCCGGCCGGACGTACCGGCGGCTCGCGGGTCGGGTGACTGCTTGGGAATAGGGCCGGCTGCACGCACAACACACGTGCTGGTCCGGCGCCGAATTCGAGATGCGACGTCGGGCCGCTAGCCCGCAGTCACCTCACGCGTCCGGAATGCATACATCTGCCGAACCACCTCCCTTCTTGTGTACGTGCCACCCTAGGAAGCCGTCGGAGACCCTTCAACCGATTTTCCCGAGCTTTGCCTCGGGGGCGGCATGCTGGACGGATGCGCCCACCGGATTCCTCGAAGTTGACCGAACTCCGTGTGGGATGCGTCACGTTCGAGTTGAATGATCTGAGCAGTACGAGGAATGACGAGGACCGCACGGACGTCGTCGCGCCGACACAGCCTGCAGGGGGTGCCAGGTGAGTGCTTCCCGGCGTAGTGGGATCACCGATGAGCTAGGGCCGGACGGGCCCGACGAGCCCGAGCGGGACGGACCCGACGGGGCCGATCTGCTGGCCGCGCTGCTGGACGGCATGGATGCCGCGCTGTGCGCCTTCGACGCCGACGGCGTCGTGACCCATTGGAACCGGGAGGCCGAGCGGATCCTGGGCTGGTCGGCGGCCGAAGCCGTGGGACGGCAGGGATTCGCGGGGTGGGCCGTGCGGTCCGCCGACGCGGCGGAGGTGCAGGACCGGCTGCTGTCGGCGATGCACGCGACGGGCCGGCAGGTGCACGAGTTCGCGCTCGTCACCAAGGACGGCGGCCGAGTGCTCGTACGGACCCAGTCCGCCGCCGTGCCGGGGCCCGACGGGAAGCCCGCCGGGGTCTACTGCGCGTTCAGCGAGGTGCACGCCCAGATCGACCTGGAGCGCTCGATCGCCCTGAGCGAGGCGCTGTTCGAGGACGCGTCGTGGGGCGTCGTCCTGGTCGACGCCGACCTGCGGCCCGCCGTCGTCAACGCGCATGCGGCGCGGGCCCTCGGATCGGGGCGCACGGCGCTGCTCGGGCGGCCGCTGGGCGAACTGATCTCGCAGGGCGTGGAGGAGCTGGAGAGCGCGCTCGCGCACGTGCTCTCGGAAGGGGCGCCGCCGACGCCGACGGAGGTGTGGGTGACGCTGCGGCTGCCCGACGACGGGGGCGCGCGGCAGGAGCGGCGCTGCTGGCGCAGCGGGTTCGTGCGGCTCGCGTCGCCGCTCGCGGAGGAGCCGGTCCCGCTGGGCGTCGGCTGGCTGTTCCAGGACGTGACCGAGGCCAAGCAGACGGAGCAGGAGGCGGCGGGGCTCCGGTTCCGCGCGCACCAGCTGCACCGGGCGGCGCGGGCCGCCGCCGAGTGCGAGGACCCGGCCGAGGCGGCGACCGTGCACCTGGACTTCGCGCTGGCCGGGTTCGCCGACCACGCGGTGATCGACCTGGTGGCGGGCGAGGAGCCGATGCGGCTCGTGCGGGCCGCCGCGACCCCGTCAGGGGCGCCGGGGCCGAGCCTGCTCGTGACGCGCGGGGCGCTGCCCGTGCGGTACGGGGAGGGGCATCCGGCGCTGCAGTGCGCGGAGCGGACCGGCTCGGTGCGGGCCTCGGCCCCCGGGGCGGGCGGCGCCGGGGCCGGCGGGTGGGCCGCGGCCCGGCAGTGGCCCGAGGGGACGCTGTACGCGCTGTGTGCGGTGCTGCGGAGCCGGGGGCGCACGCTCGGGGTGGTGACGTTCCTGCGAGGCGCCAGCCGGGCCCGGTTCGAGCGCGCGGACGCGATGTACGCGGAGAGCGTGGCCGTGCGGATAGCCGCCGCGGTGGACCTGGCCCGGGTGGGCGCGGGCGAGGCGTAGCGGCCCCCGCCCGCCGGGGTCAGTGCTGGTAGAAGATGCGGTCGCGGTACTCGGCGAAGACGCGGGCGTTCCAGTCGTGGCCGCCGTCCACGTTGCCGGAGCGCAGCAGTGGGGGCTGGATGCCGCGGTCGGCGAGGACGGTGGCACAGGTGGCCAGGGTCGCCTGCATCAGGGCGCTGGTGGTGACCGTGGAGGCGGAGGCGAAGGGGGCGTCGACGCCCTCGTGGCTGAGCTCCGCGTCACCGACGGCGATCTTCGAGTCCAGGATCACGTCGCAGTGGTCGCGCAGGTAGGTGCCGGAGACGTGGCGGGACTTCGGGGCGTCGGGGCCGGTGGCGTACGACAGCGAGGTCACGCCGATGACCTTGAGGCCCAGCGCGCGGGCGTTCATGGCCATCTCCACGGGGAGGGCGTTGCGCCCGGAGAGGGAGATGATCACGAGCGCGTCGCCCGCCGTGGCGGGGCTGGAGTCCAGGACGGCCGCCGCGAGGCCGTCGACGCGCTCCAGGGCGGAGCCGAGGGTCGCGGGCATCACGTCGACGCCGACGGCGCCGGGGACGGCCAGCAGGTTCATCAGGGCGAGGCTGCCCGCGCGGTAGACGACGTCCTGGGCGGCGAGCGAGGAGTGGCCCGCGCCGAACGCGAAGAGGCGGCCGCCGGCGACGACGGTGTCGGCGAGGAGGGTACCGGCCGCGGTGATGTTCGCCAGCTCCTCGTCACGGACCCGCTGCAGCAGGCCGATCGTGGCGTCGAGGTACCGCGCGGCCAGTTTGCTCTCGCTCATCGGCGTAGCCCCTTGCGTCATAGCGTGCGTCGTAGCACTCCGTGTCGCGGATCACCGTGCGGTCTGGACCAGGGCCCTGTCAATACGGTCTCGGGCCCCGTCGGGCCGCTGTTTCCCTGGCGCTGCACGGTTGTCAGCGGTATGCGTCAGAATTGGGGGCAGGGCCAGCGCACGAGCGTCGCGGCGAGCCAGCGGAGCGGCCGCGGAGCCAGAGAGCTACACGAGGGGCACGTATGTCCGGACTGATCGACACCACGGAGATGTACCTCCGCACCATCCTCGAGCTGGAAGAGGAAGGTGTGGTCCCCATGCGCGCCCGGATCGCCGAGCGGCTCGACCAGAGCGGCCCGACGGTCAGCCAGACCGTGGCCCGCATGGAGCGGGACGGCCTGGTCGCCGTGGCCGCCGACCGGCACCTGGAGCTGACCGACGAGGGCCGGCGCCTCGCGACCCGGGTGATGCGCAAGCACCGGCTCGCCGAGTGCCTCCTGGTCGACGTGATCGGCCTGGAGTGGGAGCAGGTGCACGCGGAGGCCTGCCGCTGGGAGCACGTGATGAGCGAGGCCGTGGAGCGCCGCGTCCTGGAGCTGCTGCGGCACCCGACCGAGTCGCCGTACGGGAACCCGATCCCGGGCCTGGAGGAGCTGGGCGAGAAGGACGGGGCCGACCCGTTCCTGGACGAGGGCATGGTCTCCCTCGCCGACCTGGACGCGGGCGGGGACGGCAAGACGGTCGTCGTACGGCGCATCGGCGAGCCGATCCAGACGGACGCGCAGCTGATGTACACGCTGCGCCGGGCGGGCGTGCAGCCCGGTTCGGTGGTCAGCGTGACGCAGTCGCCCGGCGGCGTTCTGGTGGGCAGCAGCGGTGAGGCGGCGGAGCTGGAGGCGGACATCGCCTCGCACGTCTTCGTGGCCAAGCGCTGAGTCGCCCCTGAGTCCTCCCTGAGCCATCGCCGACTCACCGCCGAGTCACCGCGCCCCGGCGCACGCCCCGGGCGTGTGCGGGCGTCAACTGCCGTGCCGCGCGGGAAAGTTGACTTGTTTCCGTACACGCAGCACATTCGCGCAGAAAGCAAGATTCACTGTGCGGAATCGCAGCGGTCGCACGCTTCGCGTGCCAGGCTGTCGCGTGAGGGGCATATGACCGGAAGGGGCCAGGCATGGACCGGCCGTTCGGCGAGCGGGACGTGTGGGGGAACCGGGAGACAGAGGGCCCCGGCGCCTTGCGGCGCCGGGGCCTGTCCTCCCCTGATCTGACCCGGAGCCCCGAGCTCCCAGGGTCATTTCCTTCGGACCGTTTTCCCCGAGCGGTCCGCCCCCCGCAGAAGAGATCCCCTCGGCGGCGCCGGTCATTCCTTGAGGGATGTCACTCAAACGAGGGGTGTTACCGGAGAGCACCACGCTTTCGAAAAAGGGTTCGATAGCGTGCGCGGGTACGCGACTGCAGGCGCGACCACAAGGGGGTGCCAGAGCCTATGGCGCGGCGCATCGACGTGACCGGAGCGGGCGGGGTCCGCCTGGCCGCCTGGGAGTTCGCCGACCCGCCCAAGACGGGCGAGGCCGGCAGCGGGCCCGGCGTCCTGTTACTGCACGGCCTGATGGGCCGGGCGTCCCATTGGGCCGGCACCACGCGCTGGCTCGCCGAGCGGCACCGGGCGGTCGCCCTGGACCAGCGTGGGCACGGCCAGAGCGACAAACCGCCGGAGGGCCCCTTCGACCGGGAGGCGTACGTCCTCGACGCGGAGGCGGCACTGGTGCAGCTGGGCCTGGAGCCCGCGGTGCTGATCGGGCACTCGATGGGCGCGCTCACGGCGTGGCAGCTGGCCGCGCGGCGGCCCGACCTCGTCCGGGGCCTGGTCATCTGCGACATGCGGGCCTCGGCGCTCGGCGCGGCCTCCCAGCGGGAGTGGGAGGACTGGTTCAAGGCCTGGCCGCTGCCGTTCGCGACGCTCGCGGACGTCCGGAAGTGGTTCGGCGAGGACGATCCCTGGGTGGAGCGGCCCAATCCGGCGCGCGGTGAGTTCTACGCCGAGGTGATGACGGAGTCGGCGGACGGCTGGCGGCCGGTGTTCTCGCGGCGTCAGATGCTCGCGGCGCGGTCGACGTGGGTGTACGACGCGCACTGGGAGGAGCTGGCGGCCGTGCAGTGCCCCACGCTGGTGCTGCGCGGGCTCGACGGGGAGTTGGGGCGGGCGGAGGCGCAGGAGATGGTGCGGGTCCTTCCCAGGGGGGTCTATGCGGAGGTGGCCGATGCGGGGCACCTCGTTCACTATGACCAGCCCGAGGCGTGGCGCGCGGCGATCGAGCCGTTCCTGGACGGGGTGTTGGCGGGGTTGTAGCCGTGGCCGTGGCCGTGGGTTCGGTGGGCGGGTGCGGGTCTCGTCGTGGCTGGTCGCGCCCCGCGGCGGAGCCGCCGATGACACAGCCCCCACCGGCCCGCAGACGGAAGTCGGAGCCCGCTACGGGCTGAGGCGGTCCACCCGCCAGGCGCCGGAGCCGGTCGGCTCATAGCGGAGGCGGTCGTGGAGGCGGTTCTCGCGGCCCTGCCAGAACTCGACCGTCCGCGGGGTCACCCGGAAGCCACCCCAGTGCGGGGGCACCGGCACCTCGGACCCGGCCGGATAGCGGAGCGTCAGCTCCCGGTAGGCCAAGTCGAGTTCGGCCCGCGAACCGAGCACGGACGACTGCGCGCTGGCCCACGCCCCGAGCTGGGACCCGTACGGCCGGGACCGGAAGTACGCGGCCGTCTCCTCCGGCGGCGTACGGACGGCCGTGCCGGAGACGATCACCTGACGGCTCATCGGGTGCCAGGGGAAGAGCAGTGCCACGTGCGGGTTGCCGGCGAGGTCGGCCGCCTTGCGGGAGCCGTAGTTGGTGTAGAAGACGAAGCCCGCCTCGTCGTACGACTTGAGGAGCACCGTGCGGGAACTCGGGCGGCCCTCGGCGTCGACGGTGGAGACGACCATGGCGTTCGGCTCGGTCAGCGGGGAGCCGGGCGCCGCCGCCTGTTTGAACCAGTGCGTGAACTGTTCCATGGGGTGCGCGGCGAGGTCGGACTCGAGCAGGCCGCCGTCGTGCGTGCGGTACTGCTCCCGCATGGCGGCGGGGTCGGGTGTGTCGTTCACGGCGTCATCCTGCCGGACGGTCCTGCACGGCCGCACATGGAGTGAAACATGGCACTGAGTGCCGCGAAGTCTCGCCAACTGTGGCACCGAGGGCTATCTTCCAAGAGCTGGAACGGTTGAGCCACATCCCGTTCGGGGCATCACGGGTGTGACCGACCCGGAGCGCGAGTCGTGAGTGACCGCGCATCCGATCGCCCCGCCACCGCAGTCCACGCATCAAGAGGAGCCGCCTGATGTCCGACTTCGTACCTGGTCTCGAAGGAGTCGTCGCGTTCGAGACGGAGATCGCCGAACCGGACAAGGAGGGCGGCGCCCTCCGCTACCGGGGTGTCGACATCGAGGACCTCGTCGGCCACGTGTCGTTCGGGAACGTGTGGGGGCTGCTGGTCGACGGCGCCTTCAACCCGGGCCTGCCGCCCGCCGAACCGTTCCCGATCCCCGTCCACTCCGGCGACATCCGGGTCGACGTGCAGTCCGCGCTCGCCATGCTCGCCCCCGTGTGGGGCCTCAAACCGCTGCTCGACATCGACGAGAAGCGGGCCCGTGACGACCTGGCCCGCGCCGCCGTCATGGCCCTGTCCTACGTCGCGCAGTCCGCGCGCGGGCAGGGCCGTCCGATGGTGCCGCAGAGCGAGATCGACAAGGCCGAGTCCATCGTCGAGCGGTTCATGATCCGCTGGCGCGGTGAGCCGGACCCGAAGCACGTCGCGGCCGTCGACGCGTACTGGACGAGCGCCGCCGAGCACGGCATGAACGCCTCCACGTTCACGGCCCGGGTCATCGCCTCCACCGGCGCGGACGTGGCCGCCGCGCTGTCCGGTGCGGTCGGGGCCATGTCCGGGCCGCTGCACGGCGGTGCGCCGTCGCGGGTGCTCGGCATGATCGAGGAGATCGAGCGGACCGGGGACGCGGAGGCGTTCGTGAAGCGGGCGCTCGACAAGGGTGAGCGGCTGATGGGGTTCGGGCACCGGGTGTACCGGGCCGAGGACCCGCGGGCGCGGGTGCTGCGGCGTACCGCGCGGGAGCTGGGGGCTCCGCGGTTCGAGGTGGCCGAGGCGTTGGAGAAGGCCGCGCTCGCGGAGTTGCACGCGCGGCGGCCGGATCGGGTGCTCGCCACGAACGTGGAGTTCTGGGCGGCCATCGTGCTGGACTTCGCCGAGGTGCCGGCGCACATGTTCACGTCGATGTTCACGTGTGCGCGGACCGCTGGTTGGAGCGCGCACATTCTCGAGCAGAAGCGGACGGGGCGGCTGGTGCGGCCCTCCGCGCGGTACGTAGGGCCGGGGACTCGGCCCCCGCGGGACATCGACGGCTACGCGGACATCGCCCACTAGCCCGGTCCGATCCGACGGTTCGCGGGCGCGGGCCGGTGGGGGCTGGTCGCGCGGGGAACTGCGCGAGAAGCCCCACCGGCCCGCAGACGACCCACCGCCGGAGGCACCCGCCCTACCCCAGCAACCGCTCCACGATCCCGCCCCACTCCGCCACGACCCGGTCCCGGCGGACGCCGTCGTCCGTGAGGAGGTTGGCGAGGCCGAGGCCGCGGGCCATGTCCAGCAGGCCCTGGACCACCTCCCGCACCCCCGGGACGGCCTCGTCCGCGCCGAGGAGTTCCACGGCGATGCGGTGGGTCTCACGGCCGACCCGGGCCTCCAGTTCGGAGACCCTGCCGCCGAGCTGGGGCTCGTGGGACGCCGCGACCCACAGGTGCAGCGCCGCCCGGAACAGCGGCCCCGTGTAGAGGTCGACGAGGGCCGCGACCGCCTCCGCGCGCCCCTGCGGACGCAGCCCCCGCAGGGCCGTGGACCGTTCCTCGGCGACGTACTCGACGGCCGCCGTGAACAGGTCCTCGCGGGTCGGGAAGTGGTGCTGGGCCGCGCCCCGCGAGACCCCGGCGTGCTCGGCGACGACGGAGACCGTGGAGCCGGACCAGCCGCGCTCGGCCAGGCACGCCACCGCCGACTCCAGCAGCTTCTGGCGCGTCACGCGCGAGCGGTCCTGCTTGGGCAGGGTCACAGCACCCATGCGGGGTCCCGTCGTTCGAGGAAGGCCGTCATCCCTTCGCGGGCCGGATCGGAGGCGAACAGCCGCGCCGACAGCGCCGTCAGCGCCTCCGCGTCCCGGTCGAAGGCTTCCAGGACCTTAACCGTGAGCAGCCGTTTCGTCTCCGTCAGGGCCTGCGGGGAGGAGCGCCGCAGGCCGTCGACGACCGGGGCGAGGGTCTCGTCGACGTCCTCCCCCGCCGCCGTCACGAGGCCGGTCCTGGCCGCCTCCGCCGCGTCGAACTTCTCGCCCGTGAGGTAGTACCGGGCCACCGCTCTGGGGTCCATGCGGGGCAGCAGCGGCAGCGAGATCACGGCGGGCGCGACGCCGATGCGCACCTCCGTGAAGGCGAACGTGGACCGGTTCGAGACGGCCGAGACGTCGCAGGCGCCCAGCAGGCCGAGTCCGCCCGCCCGTACGTGTCCGTCCACCCGCGCCACCACCGGCTTGCGCAGTTCCACGATCTGCCGGAGCAGAGCGACCAGCGCGTCGGGGTGCGGCGGGCTGCGCAGGTCGGCGCCCGCGCAGAAGGTGCCGCCGGTGTGGGTGAGGAGGACGGCGCGGACGTCCCGGTCCTTCTCGGCGCGGGTCAGCCGCTCGGCGAGTTCGCCGACGAGCGCCGACGACAGGGCGTTGCGGTTGGCGGGCGAGTCGAGGGTGAGGGTGGTGACGCCGCGCGTGTGGGCGTAGTGGATCAGGTTGTCTCCGGCCATGAAGTGCCCTCAGTTCTCCCTCAGTTGACGCCGCAGGATCTTCCCGGTGGCGGCGCGCGGGACGCCGTCGATGAAGGCCACGCGGCGGATCTTCTTGTACGGGGCGACGCGTTCGGCGACGTACGCCATGACGTCGTCGGCGGTGAGCCGTTCGTCGGAGCGGACGACGAACGCCTTGGGGATCTCGTTGCCGTCGTCGTCGAGGACGCCGATGACGGCCGCGTCGGCGATGCCTTCGTGGGTGAGCAGCAGGGCCTCAAGGTCCGCGGGGGCGACCTGGAAGCCCTTGTACTTGATGAGTTCCTTCACCCGGTCGACGACGAACAGCCAGCCGTCGTCGTCGACCCGGCCGACGTCGCCGGTGTGCACCCAGCCGTCCCGGTCGATCATCTCGACGGTCGCCTGGGGGCGGCCGAGGTAGCCCTTCATGACCTGCGGGCCACGGATGAGGACCTCGCCGGGTTCGCCGGGCGCCGCGTCCTTGCCGGGGTCGTCGAGCGAGAGGATCCGCATCTGCGTGGAGGCGATGAGCTTGCCGACGGTGCCCGGCGGCGGGTTCTCCGCGTTCAGGGGGACGACGTGGGTGCCGGGCGAGAGCTCCGTCATGCCGTACGCCTGGCCGACGGGCGGCAGGCCGAGACGGTCGGAGCAGGCCCGTGCGAGGTCGGCGTCGAGCGGTGCCGCCGCGCTGATCAGGTACTTCAGGGAGGACAGGTCGTAGCCCGCCACCGCCGGGTGCTTGGCGAGGGCGAGGACGATCGGCGGCGCCACGTACAGGGCGGTGATGCGGTGCTTCTCGATCGCCGCGAGGAAGGCGTCCAGCTCGAAGCGGGGCAGGACGACGACGGTCGCGCCGCGTCTGAGCGGGGCGTTCATGAGGGCGGTGAGGCCGTAGATGTGGAAGAACGGGAGGACGGCGAGGATGCGGTCGCCGGGACCCGTCGGGATGAGGGGTTCGAGCTGGGCGAGGTTCGTGGCGATGTTGCGGTGGGTGAGCATGACGCCCTTGGGGACGCCGGTGGTGCCCGACGAGTACGGGAGGGCGGCCACGTCCTCGGCCGGGTCGAGGGCGATCCGGGGCTCGGGCGCGGTCGTGCCGAGCATGTCGAGGAGCGAGCGGTGACCGCTGTCCCCGGCCGGGTCGCAGACGAATATCTCCCGTACGCCGCCCGCGAGTTCGGCCGCGGCGCGGGCGGACTCGACGAGCGGGGTGACGGTGATGATCCAGCTCGCCGCGGAGTCGCGCAGCTGCTTCGCGAACTCCTCGGGCGTCGCGAGCGGATGCACCGTCGTCACGGCGGCGCCGGCCCGCGTGGTGCCGTAGAACGCGACCGGGTAGGCGACCGTGTTCGGGCTGTGCAGCGCCACCACGTCGCCCTTGCGGACGCCGGCCTCGGCGAGCCCGGCGGCCACCTTGCGGTGGAACTGGTCGAGCTGGGCGTAGCTGACGGTCGTGCCGGACACGCCGTCGACGAGGGCGGGGGCGTCGCCGCGGGCGGCCGCGCCCCCGAGCACGGCGTCGTGGATGGGCTCGTCGACGACGCTCACGTCTTCGTACTCACTCAAGAACACCATGCTGAACTCCCCTGGCTGCGGATGGAGTTGTGCTCAGTACGACTTGGGCAGTCCCAGGCTCTGGTGGGACACGTAGTTGAGGATCATCTCCCGGCTGACCGGGGCGATGCGCGCCACCCGTGAGCCGGTGATCAGGGAGGCGAGGCCGAACTCGCGGGTCAGGCCGTTGCCGCCGAGCGTGTGCACGGCCTGGTCGACGGCGCGCACGCACGCCTCGGCGGCCGCGTACTTGGCCATGTTGGCGGCCTCGCCCGCGCCGATGTCGTCGCCCGCGTCGTAGAGTCGGGCGGCCTTCTGCATCATCAGGCGGGCCAGTTCCAGCTCGATGTGGACCTGGGCGAGCGGGTGGGCGATGGCCTGGTGGGCGCCGATGGGGGCCTGCCACACGGTGCGGTCGCGGGCGTACTCGACGGCCCGGCCCAGTGCGTAGCGGCCCATGCCGATCGCGAAGGCGGCCGTCATGATGCGCTCCGGGTTGAGTCCGGCGAACAGCTGCAGCAGGCCCGCGTCCTCGTCACCCACCAGAGCTTCTGCGGGCAGCCGTACGTCGTCAAGGGTCAGCTCGAACTGCTTCTCCGGAGCCTGGAGTTCCATGTCGATCTGGCGGCGCTCGAAGCCGGGGGTGTCGCGCGGCACGATGAAGAGGCACGGCTTGAGCCTGCCCGTGCGGGCGTCGGAGGTGCGGCCGACGATGAGGGTGGCGTCGGCGATGTCGACGCCGGAGATGAACACCTTGCGGCCGGTCAGCACCCAGGACCCGTCGTCGGCCTTGGCGGCGGTGGTGGTGATCCGGTGCGAGTTCGATCCGGCGTCGGGCTCGGTGATGCCGAACGCCATGGTGCGGCTGCCGTCGGCGAGGCCGGGCAGCCAGGCCCGCTTCTGCTCCTCGGTGCCGAACCGGGAGATCACGGTGCCGCAGATCGCGGGCGACACCACCATCATCAGCAGCGGCGACCCGGCGGCACCCAACTCCTCCAGGACGATGGAGAGTTCGGAGATCCCGCAGCCTCCGCCCCCGTGCTCCTCCGGCAGGTTGACCCCGAGGTAGCCGAGCTTCGCGGCCTCCGCCCACAGCTCCTCGGGGTGGCCGTCGGCGGCGGTGACCCGGGTCATGTAGTCGCGGCCGAACCGCTTGCCGAGCGCGGCGACGGCGGCGCGCAGGGCCTGGTGCTCCTCGGTCTCCAGGACGGTGCTGGTGCTCATGCGGGGGTTTCCTCCTGTACGACGGCCAGTAGGGCGCCCACCTCGACCTGGCGGCCGACGGTGGCGTGCAGTGCGGTGAGCGTTCCGGCGGCCGGGGCGGAGATCCGGTGTTCCATCTTCATCGCCTCCAGCCAGATCAGGGGCTGCCCTGCGGTGACCGCGGACCCCTCGGCGAGCCCGTCGGCGACGCGGACGACGGTGCCGGGCATCGGGGCCAGCAGGGACCCGGGCGCACGCTGCTCGCTCGGGTCGGTGAACCGGGGCAGCGCGGTGAGCGCGACCCCGTCGACGTACACCCGGTCCCCGTACGCCGCGACCCTGAACTTCCTGCGCACACCGCCGACTTCGAGCACGACGAGCTCGGCCGACGCGTGCACGACGCGCACGCCGTCGGCCTCGGGTCCGGTGCGGGTGTGCCGGTAGCGGACCTCGTGCTCGGCGCCGCCCGGCTCGGTGCGGTAGCGCCTGGTCTGCGGCTGGGAGGGGACGTTGCGGAAGCCGCCGAAGCGGTGCCGGCCGTGGGCGGCGGCGAGCGCGGCGGCGAGCGGCGCGCAGGGGTCGCCGTCGGGGGCGGTGAGGTCGGTGAGGTGCCGCTCGTAGAACCCGGTGTCCATGCGGGCGCCGGTGAACTCGGGGTGGCGCAGGGAGCGGACGAGCAGGTCCCGGTTGGTGGCGGGGCCGTGCACCTCGGCCCGCTCCAGGGCGCCGGCGAGGGCGCGGACGGCGGCGGCGCGGGTGGGCGCGTGGGCGACGACCTTGGCGAGCATCGCGTCGTAGTGCACGCCGATCGTGTCGCCGTCGGCGTAGCCGGTGTCGAGCCGGACGCCCTGCGGTACGCGCAGCCGGTGCAGGGTGCCGGTCTGCGGGGCGAAGGCGGCGGCCGGGTCCTCGGCGTACAGGCGGGCCTCGACGGCGTGGCCGTGCGGGGCCGGGGGTGCGGGGTCGAGCGGTTCGCCCTCGGCGACGCGCAGTTGCAGCGCGACGAGGTCGAGACCGAACACGGCCTCGGTGACGGGGTGTTCGACCTGGAGGCGGGTGTTCATCTCCAGGAAGTGGGCGGTGCCGTCGGCGACCAGGAACTCGACGGTGCCGGCCCCGACGTACGCGGTGGCGCGCACGGCACGCTCGGCCGACGCGTGGAGTTCCGCGACGAGTCCGGGGGCGAGGCCCGGTGCGGGCGCCTCCTCGACGACCTTCTGGTGGCGCCGCTGCAGCGAGCAGTCGCGCGTCCCCAGGACCCAGACGGTGCCGTGCGCGTCGGCCAGCACCTGCACCTCGACGTGCCGCCCTCCCTCGACATAAGGCTCGACGAACACCTCGCCGTCCCCGAACGCCGACAGCGCCTCGGCCCGGGCCGCCGCCAGCTCCCCGTCCAGCTCGGCCAGTTCCCGTACGACTCGCATGCCGCGCCCGCCACCGCCCGCGGCGGCCTTCACCAGCACGGGCAGATCCGCCTCGGTCACCTCGCCCAGCGGCGCGATGCCCATCAGTTCCTTGGCGCGCGTCTTGGACGCCATCGCCTCGATCGCGGCGGGCGGCGGGCCGATCCACACGAGTCCGGCGTCGGTCACGGCGCGCGCGAACTCCGGGTTCTCGGACAGGAACCCGTACCCCGGGTGCACGGCGTCGGCGCCCGCGTCCAGGGCGGCCTTCACGACGAGGTCGGCGCGCAGATAGGTCTCGGCGGGGGTGGCGCCCGGCAGCCGGACGGCGAGGTCGGCCTCGCGGACGTGCAGAGCGTCGGCGTCCGGGTCCGAGTGCACGGCGACCGTACGGATGCCCAGCTCGCGGCAGGTGCGGAAGACGCGGCAGGCGATCTCGCCGCGGTTGGCGACGAGCACGGAAGTGATCATGGCAGTCATGGAGTGGGCCCTCACATGCGGAAGACGCCGAAGCCGCCGCGGGCGCCCTCGTACGGTGCGGTGTGGATGGCGGACAGGCAGATGCCGAGGACGGTGCGGGTGTCGCGCGGATCGATGACCCCGTCGTCGTAGAGCCGCCCGGACAGGAACATCGGCAGCGACTCGGTCTCGATCTGCTGCTCGACCATGGCGCGCAGCCCGGCGTCGGCCTCCTCGTCGTAGGGCTGGCCCTTCGCGGCGGCGGACTGGCGGGCGACGATCGAGAGGACGCCCGCGAGCTGCTGCGGTCCCATGACGGCCGACTTGGCGCTGGGCCAGGCGAACAGGAAGCGGGGGTCGTAGGCCCGCCCGCACATGCCGTAGTGCCCGGCCCCGTACGAGGCGCCCATCAGCACGGACAGGTGCGGCACCCGCGAGTTCGACACCGCGTTGATCATCATCGCGCCGTGCTTGATGATGCCGCCCTGCTCGTACTCCTTGCCGACCATGTAGCCGGTGGTGTTGTGCAGGAAGAGGAGCGGGATGTCGCGCTGGTTGGCGAGCTGGATGAACTGGGCGGCCTTCTGCGACTCCGCGCTGAACAGGACGCCCTGGGCGTTGGCGAGGATGCCGACCGGATACCCGTGCAGCCGGGCCCATCCGGTGACCAGCGACGTCCCGTACAGGGGCTTGAACTCGTCGAAGTCGGAGCCGTCGACGACGCGGGCGATGACCTCGCGCGGGTCGAAGGGGACCTTGAGGTCGTCGGGCACGATGCCGAGCAGTTCCTCCGGGTCGTACTTGGGCGGCTGCACGACCTGCGGATCGGCGTACGCCTTGCGGTGGTTGAGGCGGGCGACGACGCGCCGCGCCTGCCGGATCGCGTCCTGCTCGTCGACGGCGAAGTGGTCGGCGAGCCCGGAGGTGCGGGCGTGCATCTCGGCGCCGCCCAGCGACTCGTCGTCGCTCTCCTCGCCGGTCGCCATCTTGACCAGCGGCGGCCCGCCGAGGAACACCTTGGCGCGGTCCTTGACCATGATGACGTGGTCGGACATGCCGGGGACGTACGCGCCGCCGGCGGTGGAGTTGCCGAAGACGACGGCGACGGTGGGGATACCGGCGGCCGACAGCCGGGTGATGTCGCGGAAGATCCCGCCGCCGGGGATGAAGATCTCCTTCTGCGACGGCAGATCGGCGCCGCCGGACTCGACGAGCGAGATGCAGGGCAGCCGGTTGGCGTACGCGATCTCGTTCGCGCGCAGCGCCTTCTTCAGCGACCAGGGATTGCTGGCGCCGCCGCGCACGGTCGGGTCGTTGGCGGTGATGAGGCACTCGACGCCCTCGACGACCCCGATGCCGGTGACGAGGGAGGCGCCGACGGCGTAGTCGCTGCCCCAGGCGGCGAGCGGCGACAGCTCCAGGAACGGGGTGTCGGGGTCGAGCAGCAGCTCGATCCGCTCCCGGGCGAGCAGCTTGCCGCGCTTCCGGTGCCGGTCGACGTACTTGGGGCCGCCGCCCGCGAGGGCCTTCGCGTGCTCGGCGTCGAGTGCGGTGAGCTTGTCGAGCAGGGCGGCGCGGTGGGCGCCGTACTCGTCGGACCGGGTGTCCAGGGCGCTGGCCAGGACGGTCACAGCAGTGCCTCCGGTATGTCGAGGTGGCGGGAGCGCAGCCATTCGCCCAGGCCCTTGGCCTGCGGGTCGAAGCGGGCCTGCGCGGCGACGCCCTCGCCGAGGATGCCCTCGACGGTGAAGTTCAGGGCGCGCAGGTCGGGCAGGACGTGCCGCGTGACGGTCAAGTCGGCCGTTTCGGGCAGGAGTTGACGCACCAGGTCGACGGTGAGGGTGTGGGCCAGCCACCGCCACGCGTCGTCGGACGCCGCCCACACCCCGATGTTGGCGTCACCGCCCTTGTCGCCGCTGCGGGCACCGGCGACCAGGCCGAGGGGGGCGCGGCGGGTGGGTCCTGGTGGCAGCGGCTCGGGCAGGCCGGGGTCGCCGACGGGTTCGAGGGCCAGCGTGGGCCCGTCGTACGCGGACACGTCCCGCCGCTCACCGCCGGGCAGCACGGCGACGTGCGGGACGTCGCGGCGGTCGGCGTACGCGGCCTCGAAGACTCCGTACGGAGCGCCCTTGCCCGGCGGCGCGGTCACGTGGAACCCGGGGTAGGACCCGAGGGCCAGCTCCACCGCGGCCCCGCTGAGCGTCCGCCCGACGGCGTCCTGGTCCTGGTCCCGGACGACGAGACGCAGCAGGGCGCTGGCGGTCTCCTCGGTGCCGGCGTCGACGCGATCGGTCCTGGCCAGCTCCCAACGGACCGACGCGGGACGTGACGTGGCACGGTCGAACGCCTCCTCCATCTGCCGTCGTACGAGGTCGGCCTTGGCGTCGACGTCGAGTCCGGTCAGGACGAACACGACCTCGTTGCGGAATCCGCCGAGCCGGTTGAGGCCGACCTTGAGGGTGGGCGGCGGCGCCTCGCCGCGCACTCCGTGGATCCGCACCCGGTCGGGGCCCTCCTGGTGGAGCCGGACGGTGTCGAGGCGGGCGGTGACGTCGGGTCCCGCGTAGCGGGCGCCGCCGGTCTCGTAGAGGAGCTGCGCGGTGACGGTCCCGACATCGACGAGGCCGCCGGTGCCGGGGTGCTTGGTGATGACGGCGGACCCGTCCTCGTGGATCTCCGCGAGCGGGAAGCCGGGCCGCGTCAACCGCCCCGCGTGGGCGGCGAAGTGCGCGTAGTTCCCGCCGGTCGCCTGCGTCCCGCACTCCAGGACGTGCCCGGCGACGACGGCCCCGGCGAGCCGGTCGTGGGCGTCGGGGGCCCAGCCGAAGTGCCAGGCCGCGGACCCGCTGACGAGGGCGGCGTCGGTGACGCGTCCGGTGACCACGACGTCGGCCCCGGCGCCCAGGCAGGCGGTGATGCCGGCGCCGCCCAGGTAGGCGTTGGCGGTGAGCGCGCCGGGGAAGCGTCCCGTGCCGAGCAGGTCGTCGCCCTCGACGTGGGCGACGCGCGCCGGGATGCCCAGCCGCGCCGCCAACTCCCGTACTGCGTAGGCGAGTCCGGCCGGGTTCAGGCCGCCCGCGTTGGCCACGATCCGGGTGCCGCGCTCGACGGCGAGCCCGAGGCACTCCTCCACCTGCCGCAGGAAGGTGCGGGCGTAGCCGCGGCCGGGGTCCTTGAGCCGGTCCCGGCCCAGGATCAGCATGGTCAGCTCGGCGAGGTAGTCCCCGGTGAGCACGTCCAGCTCACCGCCGTCGAGCATCTCCTTCATGGCGGCGAACCGGTCGCCGTAGAACCCGGAGGCGTTGCCAACGCGCAGCGGTTCCCGCCCGGTCACCGGGCCTGCCCCTGGGCGGTGCGGCCCGGTCCCGGCGGCCCGGCGAAGGCCTGCGCGATGCCGAGCCAGCGGTCGGCGTCGGGGCCGTCGGCGCGTACGGCGAGGTCGTCGCGGTGGGCGCGCTGGGTGACGAGGAGACAGAAGTCGAGGGCGGGACCGGTCACGCGCTGCGGCGCGTCCTGCGGCCCGAACGTCCACAACTCACCACTCGGCGACCGGAGTTCGACCCGGAACTCCTCGGCGGGCGCCTCGATCCCGTGCACGGCGAAGGCGAAGTTCCGGGCGCGGACGCCGATCCGGGCGACGTGCCACAGCCGGTCGGTGGGCGCCCGCACGACGCCCAGCGCGTCGGCAACGTCCTGGCCGTGCGCCCAGGTCTCCATCAGCCGGCCCGTGGCCATCGACGCGGCGGACATGGGCGGCCCGTACCAGGGGAACCTGGTGCGGCTGGTCGCCGCGTCCCGCAGCACCTTCTGCAGCTCCTCCCGCCCGGCCCGCCACCGGGCGAGCAGGACGTCGGGCTGTTGCGCGGCGCCCTCGTCGGCCCCGTCGTCGACGAACGAATCCGGAGCGGCGATCGCCTTCTCCACTTCCTTCGCGAACGCGTCGGCGTCGCCCATGGCGAGCAGCGCGGCACGGTCGGTCCAGGCGAGATGGGCGATCTGGTGGGCGACGGTCCAGCGCGGCGCGGGGGTGGACGCGGCCCACCGCGCCCCGTCCAGCCGGGCCACCAGGGCATCCAGCTCGTCGCTCTCCTCGCGCAAGTCATCGAAGACTGACGGCAGTTCGGACACGGTGCGCTCCTCTTGGGGCACGGCGGCGTGCGGCGTGGTTGGAGCATGGCAGCGCGGCAATAAACAATCAAGCGTGCTTGCATGAAAATCACCGAGGCCGGTCCCGGGGCCCGGTACGGTGCTCCTCCTGGATCCGACGCACGGGGGTGGCGGTGGCCGAGGACAGACGGTGGCGGCAGGTACCGGAGCGCGGGACGTGTCCCGTGCACGAGCGGGACCGGGTCTGGATCGAGCGGCGGGCGGCGTGGTGCGCGGAGCAGTTCGGGCCGCCGCCCAGGACGCCCGCGCTCCCCGGGTTCGCGCCGCGCGACGCCGCCGGGCCGGCGCAGGAGCGGGCCGAGGACCTGGTGCGGCGGGTCGCCGCGGTGATGGGCGCCGACGTGTCGGCGCTCCGGGTCCGGCTGGTGGACCCCACCCCGGCCGCGCCCCCGCGCACCTGGCACCAGGTGGGCGAGTACCGCGAGGAGCCCGAGGGTCCGGTGGTCGACCTGGACAGGACCGTGGCGGCCCGGCCGGACACCTTCGCGGCCCTGATCGCCCACGAACTGGCGCACGCCCGGCTGTCCGGGGAGGGCCGCCTCGACGGGCTGGACCTGAGCGGCGCCGAGGAGGAGCGGCTCACGGACCTGGTGGCCGTGCACCTCGGCCTGGGCGTCCTGACGGCCAACGCCGCAGACAACTACACGCGGACGGCCGGGTACTCGGTGACGCCGCTGGGCGGGCTCACCGACTGGATGCTGACCGGCCGCAGGGACGAACCGCCACGCCGCCTGGGCTACTTGACCCCGGCCGAGCACGGCTACGCCCTCACGTGCTGGACCCTCCTGCGCTCGGAGCCCCACCCGCCCTGGGCCCACCACCTGGTGCCGAGCGTGCGCGCGGCCCTGACGCAGGGGCTGGCGTACCGGGCGGCGCGCGGGAACTGAGCGGGGCGCGCCCGCGCGGAAGGAAGCGGAAGGCAGCGGAAGAATGAGGAAGGAAGCGGAAGGAAGCCGGCTCAGTCCCGTGGGACCGTGCGGTCCCGGGGGCCCACCTGGGTGCGGACGGCGCCCATGCTCGCCGCGATGACCAGGGCGATCGCCAGGGCCTCCAGCCACGACAGGGCCTGGCTCAGGATGAGGAAGCCGGCCAGGGCCGCGATGGCCGGCTCCAGGCTCATCATCACGGCGAACGTCGACGCGGGGAGGCGGCGCAGGGCCATCAGTTCCAGGGTGTACGGCAGGACCGAGGAGAGGATCGCGATCGCCGCGCCGAGGCCGATCGTCACCGGGTCGAGGAGCCGGCTGCCCGACGACGCGATGCCCAGCGGCAGGCAGAGCACCGCCGCCACCGCCATGGCGAGCGCGAGCCCGTCGGCCTGCGGGAAGCGGCGGCCGGTGCGCGCACTGAAGACGATGTACGTCGCCCACATGACGCCCGCGCCGACCGCGAAGCCGACACCGACGAGGTCGAGGCCGCCGAGCCCGTCGCCCGCGCCGCCCAGCAGGAAGACGCCGCACAGGGCCAGGCCCGCCCAGAGGAAGTTGATCGCGCGGCGCGAGGCCAGGACGGAGAGCGTGAGCGGGCCGAGGACCTCGAAGGTGACCGCGAGGCCGAGCGGGATGCGGGCCGCGGCCTGGTAGAAGAGCAGGTTCATGCCGCCCATGGCGATGCCGAAGGCGACGACCGTGCCCCAGTCCGTACGGGAGTGGCCGCGCAGCCGCGGGCGGCAGACGACGAGCAGCACGAGCGCCGCCACCACCAGGCGCAGCGTCACCACGCCGACCGCGCCCGCGCGCGGCATCAGGGTCACCGCGAGCGCGCCGCCGAACTGCACCGAGACACAGCCCGCGAGCACCAGGCCGACCGGTCCGAGCGCGGCCCGGCGGGAGGTGGCCGGTCCGGCCCCGTCGTGTCCCGCGAGGGCGGCGTCGGGCGCGGGCGCGGACGCCTGCGGCTGGTCGGTGCGCGAGCCGTTCACAAGGCCTCGTTCCTCTCCTGGTCCTTCACCCGTCGATCACCCGCCGATGCGGTGACCGGTCGACACCGGTTCAGGGTGAGTGCAATATCTTGAACTTACCCGTCCACGGTACTGCACTGCGCGCCGGGGGTGAACCTCCACGCTAGAACTCCCGGGCACGGCGTGTGAAATGCCTGTTGCGCTCCGGTTATGCTCCGCAAACATGAGCCGGGACCACGCCCACGCCGTCGAAGTCCGTCACCTGCGCTGCTTCCTCGCCATCGCCGACGAGGGCAGCGTCACCCGCGCCGCCGCCCGCCTGAACCTCACCCAGCCCGCCGTCTCCCGCACCCTCGCCGCCCTGGAGACCGCGCTCGGGGTGCGCCTCGTCGACCGCTCCACGCACCATCTGGCGCTCACCCCGGAGGGCCGCGCCTTCCGGGGCAAGGCCGCCGTGGCCGTCGCCGCGTTCGAGGACGCGCTCGCCGCGCCCCGCGCCCCGCACCGCCCCCTGCGCCTGGGCCACGCCTGGTCGGCGGCGGGCGCGTACACGACCCCGCTGCTGCGCCGCTGGCGCCAGGACCACCCGGACGTCCCGCTGGAGCTGCTGCGCATCGACGACCGTACGGCCGGGCTGACCCGCGGCACCGTCGACATCGCGCTGCTGCGCGGCCCGGTCGACGCGCCCGGCCTGGTCACCCGGCTCCTGCACCGGGAGGCGCGGGTCGCCGCACTCCCCTCCGACAGTCCGCTCGCCCGGCGCCCGCACCTCACCCTGGCCGACCTCCAGGGCGAGGTCATCGCCCTGAACACGGTCTCCGGCACCACCGGCCTCGACCTGTGGCCGCCCGCCGCCCGGCCGGCCGCGACGCTGACCGTCGCCAACACCGACGACTGGCTCGCCGCGATCGCCGCGGACCGGGCGGTCGGGGTGACGTCGACCGCGACGGTCGACATGCACCCGCACCCCGGCGTCAGCTACGTCCCGCTCACCGACGCCCCCGACCTCCCGGTGCTCCTGGCCCACCACCGGATCCCCACCCACCCGTCGGTGCCGGACCTGATCGCCCTGGCCCTCGACGTGACCGGAACGACGCGGGACCACACGCCCTAACGCCTGTCGTCGGCGGCGTCGAGCCCCTCCGCCAGCACCTCCGCCAGATGCCTCCCCCGCACCCCGGCCAGCTGCCCCAGCTGGGTCCGGCAGGAGAACCCGTCCGCCAGCACCACGGAGCCCTCCCCCGCGGCGCGCACGCTCGGCAGCAGCTGCTCCTCCGCGCAGGCCACCGAGACCTCGTAATGCCCCTTCTCGAAGCCGAAGTTGCCCGCGAGCCCGCAGCAACCGCCGCTCAACTCGCCCTCCAGACCGGCCCGTTCACGTAGCCGACGGTCGGCCGTGTCGCCGAGCACCGCGTGCTGGTGACAGTGCGTCTGTCCCACCACCGGGCGGCCGATCCGCGGTGGCTCCCAGTCGGGGGCGAGCCGCTCCAGCGCCTCGGCGAACGTGACCACCCGGTCGGCGAGGCGCCGCGCCCGCGGATCGTCCGGCAGCAGTTCCGGCAGGTCGGAGCGGAGCGCGGCGGCGCAGGACGGTTCCAGGACGACCACCGGCGGACCGTCGTCGACCAGCACCGGCTCCATCAGGTCGAGCGTGCGGCGCTGCACCGCGCGGGCCCGGTCGAGCTGCCCGGTCGAGACGTACGTGAGCCCGCAGCAGACCCGCCCCCGCACCCCGGGCCGCGGGAACGTCCGCGTCGGCGGGAGGACCACGCCCAGCCCCGCCGCCTCCAGGACCCGCCGGGCCGCCCCGGCCACCTCCGGCGCCAGATGGTCCGTGAACGTGTCCGGCCACAGCACCACCTCCGGCCCACCGCGCCGCCCCGCCCTGCCCTGCACGCCCGGCCGCCTGTGCCACCCGGCGCTGAACGTCTCCGGGGCCACCACCGGCAGCTCCCGTTCCGCGGCGACCCCCGCGAGCCGCTTGCCCACCGACGCCAGCACGCCCACCCGGCCGAGGGAGTTGACCAGCCGCGCCGACCGCGTCCGCTCCACCAGCCGCAGCCACCGCGGCAGCCACCCCATCGCATAGTGGGCGGCGGGCCGCCGGCGGCCCTCGTAGTGGTGGTGGAGGAACTCCGCCTTGTACGTGGCCATGTCGACGCCGACCGGACAGTCGCTCCTGCACCCCTTGCAGGACAGGCAGAGATCGAGCGCGTCCCGCACCTCCTCGGAGCGCCATCCGTCCGTGACGACCTCACCGGCGAGCATCTCGTGCAGCAGCCGGGCCCGGCCCCGCGTGGAGTGCGTCTCGTCGCCGCCGGTGGCCCGGAACGAAGGACACATCACGCCGCTGCCCGACGTCATCGTCTCGGTACGGCACTTGGCGACCCCGACGCAGCGGCGCACAGCGGCCGAGAAGTCGCCGCCGTCGTGCGGATAGCCGAAGACGACGTCCACCGGCTCGCGTGGCAGCACCGCGAACCGCAGGTTCTCGTCGAGCCGTGCGGGCCGCACCAGCATCCCGGGGTTGAGCACGTCCGCCGGGTCCCACACGCCCTTGACCCGCTCGAAGAGCCCGACCAGCTCCGACCCGTACATCTTCGGCAGCAGCTCGGCCCGCGCCTGCCCGTCCCCGTGCTCCCCCGACAGCGATCCGCCGTGCGCGACGACGAGGGCGGCCAGCTCCTCGGAGAAGCGGCGGAACCGCCCGATCCCCTTCTCCGTCAGCAGGTCGAAGTCGATCCTGACGTGGATGCAGCCGTCGCCGAAGTGCCCGTACGGCGTGCCCCGCAGCCCGTGCTCGCCGAGGAGTCCCCGGAAGTCCCGCAGGTACGTGCCGAGCCGGGCGGGCGGCACCGCGCAGTCCTCCCAGCCGGGCCAGGCCTCGCTGCCGTCCGGCATCCGGGTCGCCGTGCCGCTCGCGTCCTCCCGGATCCGCCACAGCGCGCGCTGCCCGGCCGGGTCGTCGACGACGAGCGCGTCCAGGACGGCAGACCCGTCGGCGGATCGCACGATCCGGTCGGCGGCGGTCTTCGCCTCTGCGGGCGTCGCGCCCCCGGTCTCCACGAACAGCCAGGCCCCGCCCCGGGGCAGTCCCGAGTCCGGCGGTACGAGGTCGGCGGCCATGCCCTCGACCGTCAGCGGCCCGTACGGCAGCAGGCCGGCGGCCGCCTCCGCCGCCGCGCTCTCGTCGGTGTACGCCAGGACCGCGAGGGCCTTCGCGGGCGGCGCCTCGACCAGCTTCACGGTGGCCTCGGTGACCAGGCCGAGCGTGCCCTCGGTGCCGCAGAAGAAACGGGCGAGGTCGGTGCCGTGCTCGGGCAGCAGCGCGTCCACGGCGTACCCGGAGATCCGCCGCGGCAGCCCGGCGTACGGCGCGAACCCGGTCCGCACCAGCCCCAACTCGCCCTCCACCAGCGCCCGCAGACCGGCCGGGGCGCCGTCCCAGCCCCGGCCGAGCCGGTACGTGCCGCCGTCCGCGCCCGCCACGGCGAGCGCCGCGACGTTGTCGGCGGTGGTGCCCCAGGCCACGGAGTGCGAGCCGCACGAGTTGTTGCCGATCATGCCGCCGAGGGTGCAGCGGCCGTGCGTGGACGGGTCGGGGCCGAACCGCAGCCCGTGCGGGGCGGCCCTCTCCTGGAGCCGGTCCAGCACGACTCCCGGTTGCACGCGGGCGGTTCGGGTGGCCGGGTCGACGTCGAGGATCCGGTTCATGTGGCGGGTGAAGTCGACGACGACTCCGGTGCCGGTCGCCTGGCCGGCGATGGAGGTGCCGCCGCCGCGGCCCACGACGGGGACGCCGCGTTCGGCGCAGGCCGCCAGGACGGCTCTGACGTCGTCCGCGTCCTTCGGTGCGACGACGCCCAGGGGGACTCTCCGGTAGTTGGAGGCGTCCATGGTGGTGAGCGCGCGTGCCGTGGTGGTGAACTCGACGTCGCCCCGGACGACGTCCCGTAGGGCCCTACCGATGTCGTCAGCCATGCGGTTCAGCATGCCCGGTGAGCGCGCACTCAATGGGGTGGTGCTGCGGGTGTGGCGTCCGCCCCCGGGCGCGACCAGCCACGACGAGACCCGCACCCGGAATCCGCAGCCCTCGGCAGACGAGATCCCGCATCTCACCCGGCGGACACGTCGCAGACCGGTTTGGCCCACCCGCTACCCTCCACCTCGTGGCTGAGATCCAGATTCCCGCTGACATCAAGCCCGCCGACGGACGTTTCGGCGCGGGCCCCTCCAAGGTGCGCACGGAGGCGCTGGACGCCCTGGCCGCCACCGGCACGTCCCTCCTGGGCACCTCCCACCGCCAGGCACCGGTCAAGAACCTGGTCGGCCGCGTCCGCGAGGGCGTGCGCGACCTGTTCTCCCTCCCCGAGGGCTACGAGGTGATCCTGGGCAACGGCGGCTCCACGGCCTTCTGGGACGTGGCGACGCACGGCCTGATCGAGAACAAGTCGCAGCACCTGAACTTCGGCGAGTTCTCGTCGAAGTTCGCGAAGGCGGCCAAGCTCGCTCCCTGGCTGGCCGAGCCGACCGTGATCAGCTCGGACCCGGGCACGCACCCGGAGGCGCAGGCCGAGGCCGGCGTCGACGTGTACGGCCTGACCCACAACGAGACCTCCACCGGTGTCGCCGCCCCGATCAAGCGCGTCGCCGGTGCCGACGAGGGCTCCCTCGTCCTGGTCGACGCCACGTCCGGCGCGGGCGGCCTGCCCGTCGACATCACCGAGACGGACGTCTACTACTTCGCCCCGCAGAAGTCCTTCGCCTCCGACGGCGGCCTGTGGATCGGCGTCTTCTCCCCGGCCGCGATCGAGCGCGCCGAGCGCGTCCACGCGTCCGGCCGGCACGTCCCGGAGTTCTTCTCGCTGCCGACGGCGATCGACAACTCCCGCAAGAACCAGACGTACAACACCCCGGCGCTCTCCACGCTCTTCCTGCTCGCCGAGCAGCTGGACTGGATCAACGGCCAGGGCGGGCTCGCCTGGTCGACGGGCCGCACCAAGGACAGCTCGTCGCGCCTGTACACGTGGGCGGAGGAGTCGAAGTACGCGACGCCGTTCGTGACGGACGCGGCAAAGCGGTCGCAGGTCATCGGCACGATCGACTTCGCGGACGAGATCGACGCGGCCGCGGTGGCGAAGGTGCTGCGCGCGAACGGGATCGTGGACACGGAGCCGTACCGCAAGCTCGGCCGCAACCAGCTGCGCATCGCCATGTTCCCGGCGATCGACCCGGCGGACGTCTCCGCGCTGACCGCCTGCATCGACTACGTCATCGGCCAGCTCTGACACCTGCCTCTCCTCGCCGTAGGCCTTCAGGCATCGCGGGGAACTGCGCACCGGCTGTGGCTGGTCGCGCAGTTCCCCGCGCCCCTGAAGGCATGCGCTGACGCGCAGCCTTCCCTACCGTCCCAGCGCCGCGAACTTCCGTGCCGCCAGCGGGAAGAACACCAGCGTGAGCACCGCGGGCCACACCCCCGCCATGAGCAGCGCGTGCTGCTCCACCCACGAGTCGCCCGCCCCGACCGGCGTCCCGAAGAGATCGCGGGTCGCCGCGACCGTCGACGAGATCGGGTTCCACGCCGCCACCGCCCCCAGCCAGTCCGGCATCAGCTGCGGCGCGACGAAGATGCTGGAGATCATCGTCAGCGGGAAGGCGACCGCGAACAGCCCGCCCGCCGCCTCCGGGTTCGGCACCAGCAGGCCCAGCCACACGCCCAGCCAGATCAGCGCGAAGCGCAGCCACAGCAGCAGGGCGAACGCGGCCAGGCCGCCCACGATCCCGCCGTCCGGGCGCCAGCCGATCGCCAGCGCCGTCAGCATCAGGATCGCCAGCTCGGCGCAGGCGACCAGCAGATCGGTGACGCCGCGCCCCGACACCACCGCCGACGGCGCCATCGGCATCGAGCGGAACCGGTCGATGACCCCCTTCGTGGCGTCGTGGACGACGAGCGTCGCCGTGTTGATGAAGCCGAACGCCATCGTCATCGCGAACATGCCCGGCATCAGGAAGTCCCGGTAGTCGCCGCCGCCCGGCACCACCATCGCGCTGCCGAACACGTACCCGTACAGCAGCACGGACAGGATCGGGAAGCCCAGCTGCCAGGCGATGTTGACCGGCTGGCGCTGGTAGTGGGTGAGACCGCGGCGGACCACGTTCCAGCAGTCGGCCACCGCCCAGTACAGCGTCGTCCCCATCAGGCCGCCCTCCCCGTCAGGCGCAGGAACACGTCGTCGAGGCTCGGCCTGCGCAGTCCGATGTCCTCGACCGCGACGCCCTCGTCCTGGAGCGTGCGCGCGGCGTCCGTGAGCGCGGCGACCCGGTCGGCGACCGGCGCGTGCACCCGCAGGGCCTCCTCGTCGACGACCGGCTCGGCGCCGCCCCGCGCGACGATCTTCGCGGCGCGGGAGAGGTCGGCGGCATCGGTGACGACGACCTCGATGCGGTCCCCGCCGACGGACCGCTTGAGGCCCTCGGGGGTGTCGTCGGCGATGGCCCGCCCCTGGTCGATGACGGTGATCCGGCCGGCCAGCTTGTCGGCCTCCTCCAGATACTGCGTGGTCAGCAGCACGGTCGTGCCCGCCGCCACCAACTCCCGCACGCTCTCCCAGACTTCGCCCCGGCCGCGCGGGTCGAGGCCGGTCGTCGGCTCGTCCAGGAACAGCACGTCCGGAGTGAGGATCATGGACGCCGCGAGATCGAGGCGGCGCCGCATGCCGCCGCTGTACTTGCCCACGCCCTTGTCGCCCGCGTCCGTGAGCCCGAACTGGTCGAGGAGCTCCGTCGCCCGCGCCTTCGCCCGGCGCCCGCCGAGGTGGAAGAGACGGCCGAACATCTCCAGGTTCTGCCGGCCCGTGAGCACCTCGTCCAGCGCCGCGTACTGACCCGTGAGACCGATGCGGCGGCGTACCTCCCGCGGCCGGGACGCCACGTCCGCACCGCCGACCTCCGCCCGGCCCCCGTCGAACCGCAGCAGCGTGCCGAGCACCCGCACCGCGGTCGTCTTCCCCGCCCCGTTCGGCCCGAGCAGGCCGTGCACCGTGCCGCGCCGCACGGTCAGGTCGAACCCGTCCAGCGCGCGCTTGTCCCCGTACTTCTTCACGAGCCCCTCGGCCCGCACCGCGTGGTCCCCGTCGGCCACGGCCCCTCCTTCGTCGTCCACCAACTGAGTACACCGTACCCAAATGAGAGTACACCGTACCCAGTTTCGCGGCAGAGGTTTACGCTGAGCCCATGAGCAGCGGCACCAGGGGCACGAACGGCAGCACCGAGACGAGCGGCAGCGGCGACATCCGGCGCAGCCTGGAGCTGCTGTGGGGCACGGGGGCCCGGCCGAGCCGGGGCCCGAAGCCGGCGCTCTCCCTGGAGCGGATCGTCGCCGTCGCGATCGAGGTCGCGGACGCCGAGGGGATCGCCGCCGTCTCGATGCGCCGCCTCGCCACCGACCTGGGCACCGGCACGATGTCGCTGTACCGGTACGTGCCGGGCAAGGCCGAGCTGCTCGACCTGATGCTGGACCGGGTGCAGACCCCGTACGAGGACCCGGCCGCGCTCGGCGACGGGAGCTGGCGGGACGCCGTCGCGACGATGGCCCGCGAGACGCTCGCCCTCTACCACCGCCACCCCTGGCTGCTCCAGGTCAACCAGGCCCGCCCGGTGCTCGGCCCCGGCGCGCTGGCCGGCATGGAGAAGATGATGGCCCGCATCAGGCCCATGGGCCTGACCGATCCCGAGCTGCTCTCGGTCCTGGTCATGGTCGAGGGGTACGTCTCCGGGGTCGCGCGCACCCGCGTCTACGAGGAGGAGGCGGAGAAGACCACGGGCCTGACGGACGCCGCCTTCTGGGGCGCGCAGCAGCCCACCCTGGAGGCCGCCATGGCGAGCGGCGACTATCCGGTGATGGCGTCCCTGTCGGAGGACACCTTCGGGCCCGGCTTCGACCACTTCGAGTTCGGTCTGCAGCGCATCCTGGACGGCCTCGACGTCCTCGTCACGGCGCGCGGCACGGACCGCAGCAGGTGACAGGACGGCCCTCCGGTGCATCCATGGACGTATGACGAACCGACCGGAGAAGCCTCAGGACCGGCCCGCGCCCAGCCCCGCCCTCGCGCCCCTCGTGAAGCAGTACGCCGTGCTGCTCACCACGCACAAGAAGGACGGCACCGGCGTCGGCACGCCCGTGAGCATCGCCGTCGAGGGCGACCACGCGTACATCCGCACCTACGGAAAGGCGTGGAAGGCCAAGCGCATGCGCAACAACCCGGAAGTGGAGATCGCCCCCTCCACGCTGCGCGGCGCCCCCACCGGCCCCGCCCTCAGGGCCCGGGTCCGGCTGCTCGACGAGGGCAGCGACGAGGCCCGGCACGCGGCGAAGCTCCTGCGCCACAAGCACCCGATCATGCACGGCGTCGGGGTGCCGCTCGCCCACCGGGTCAAGCGGGACAAGACGCTCCACTACGAAGTGCGCGTGCTCGGCGAGTAGCCTTCAGCGTTCCTTGGGGCGCCGCAGCAGTCGTCCGATCCCGATGGCGACGATGAGCACGACGGCGGCCCCCACGGCGCCGGCCTTCCCGGTGAATCCGCCGTCGTCGTTCCCCGAACCGCCGCCGGACCCCGAACTCCCGGCGCCGTCCGAGCCGCCGCCCGCGCCCTCGACCTCCACGGGCTCCACCGAACTGCCCCGCCCCTCGCTCCCGTAGAGGAGGGTCCTGCCGTCCAGGGTGTACGTGACGGACTCGCCCTGCGGCTGCATCGGCACGCTCAACTGGCCCTGGCGCTCCGGCTTCCCGTCGTTCCACTTGTACGCGATGCCGCCGAAGTAGCCGCGCAGGGCGAGCTGCTTCCCGTCGGGCGAGAACGCTCCGTCGGTCACCCACAGGTCGATGTCGGCGATCCGCTTGAACGTGTTCGTGGCGGACGGGTCCAGCGGGTCGGGGCCCTCGTAGAGGCCGCCGCCGTCCTCGCCCTTCTCGACGATGTAGACCCGGCCGGTCTTGGGGTGGACCATCATCGCCTCGGCGTTGCGCGGACCGTCCGCGTACTTCACGACGTACTGCGTCGCGCGCACCGTCCGGTCGCGCAGGTCCTTCGGCTCGGGCAGTTTGTAGATCCACACGTGGTCCCACTTGCCGCCGAGGTTGTCGCCGATGTCGGCGACGTAGAGGTTCCCGTCGGGGCCGACCGAGATCGCCTCGACGTCGCGCGGGGCGCCGACGCCGGTCATGGTGAGCGTGGCGACGGTCTTTCCCGTCCGGCCGTCGACCGCGTACAGGTAGGCGCCGTCGTCGCTGTCGTTGTGCGTCCAGTAGACGCCGGGGTGGGCGCGCGAGGCGGCGAGGCCGCTGGACTCGGTGATCCGGGGGTCCTCGATGGTGAATCCGTCGGACCCGGGGGACGGCTCGCCGGCGGCCGCGGGCAGCGCGGTGGCGCCGAGCAGCAGGGCGGCGGCCGCCGCGACCCCGGCCACGCGCGACGACACCCGGGACGGCATCCGGGCAGACAACGCCTTGTACGAACGCATGCCCCAAGCTTGCCAGGCGTGTTCGGTCTCACATGCACGCGGCCGGGGTGATCTCCCCGGCATCGACCATGATGAGCGGATGCTCAGGTTCATGTTCGTCGGCGACTCGATGACGATTGGCAGCGCGGGCGAGCACACCTGGCGCCTGCGCATGTGGCAGCACCTGCGCGCCACCGGCACCGACTGTGCCGTGGTCGGCCCGCGCACCGCCCTGTACGGCGGCGGCCACGACTACGCCGAACCGGACTTCCCGCAGCACCACCTGGCCGGCTGGGGCGAGGGCTGGCAGCACATGGCGCCGGTCATCGCGGACGCGGTCACCGCCGCCCGCGCGGACGTCCTCCTCGTCTCCCTCGGCCTGATCGACCTCGGCTTCTACACGAACGCCGAACAGACCGCGGAGAACATGCGCCGCTTCGTCACCGCCGCCCGCGCCGCGAACCCGGCCGTCCGGATCGCCCTGCTGCCGGTGATCCCGAACGTCAGGGCCGACACGGACGCACCCTTCGCCGCGCAGGTCGCCCACTTCAACACGCTGCTCGCCAAGGCGGTCGCGGACCTGTCCGAGCCCCGCTCGCCGCTCCTGCTGGCGTCCGTCCCCGAGTCGTACGACATCCGGCACGACACGTACGACGGTACGCATCCGAACGCGTCCGGCGAGCACAAGCTGGCGTCCGCCTTCGCCGACGCGCTGCACCAGGCGTGGGGCATCGGCGGCCCGTACCGGATACCGGCCTAGTCCACGCCGACGCGCCGTTCGGAGCACCGATGGCTATCAAGTCGCCCTGGTTCAGGGATAGTTGACCTGAGGGGCGTTACCTTGGTGGTCATGGGGGAACAGAATGTCTCCGGAGGACAACAGGGGCACGTCGTGCAGGCCCGCGACATCGAGAACCTGACGATCACCCCGCCCGCCTCGTCGCCGGAACCCGGGACGGCGGACTCCCCGTTCCTGCGCTATCTGCGGCATCCGGAGTCCTGGCCCGTGGCCCGCGAGTGGCAGGCCCTGCCCGCCGGGGTCCACCGTGCCCGCCCCGGCGAGGACGGCTCCGGACTGCCGCCCTATGTGCCGCGCGACGCGGACGGGCAGGTACGGCACCACCTCAGGACGGCGGCGGCATGGGGAGGCATGACCCTGCTGGTCGGGGACTCCACGGCCGGCAAGACGCGGACCGCGTTCGAGGCGCTGCGGGCGGTGTTCCCGCACCACCGGGTGCTCGCCCCGCCCGCGGGCGGCGGAAAGCTGTGGCAGGTCGCGGAGGCGGCCCACGGCGGCGGGCAGCCCTGCGTCCTGTGGCTGGACGACCTGGAGCGCTACCTCGGCCCCGACGGCCTGGAGCCCGTCGTCCTGGAGGAACTCGGGCGTTCCAAGGTGCCCGTGCTCGCGACCATGCGCAGCAAGCCCTTCCAGAACCTGCGCACCGGCCCCAGCCAGCAGGTGCTCAACGTCGCCGAGATCGTCGATCTGGGGCGGCTGTGGAGCGAGAGCGAGTTGTCCCGCGCGGCGGAGTGCCCCGATCCGCGGATCGCCGACGCGCTCGCCCACCACGACCTCTACGGAGTGGCCGAGTACCTGGCCGCGGGTCCCGCGCTGCTGAGGGAGTGGCGGCAGGCGTGGTCCGCCGACGGGCACGCCCGGGGTGCCGCCCTGGTCGCCGCCGCGGTCGACCTCAGCCGGTGCGGACTGCCGGGCCCGTACTCCACGGAGCTGCTCACGGAGGTCCACGAGCGTCACCTGCGGGACGCGAACGGCAGCTATCTGCGGCCGGAGCCCCTGGCGGCCGCGTTCGACTGGGCCACCCGCGTCCGGCACGGGGTCACCAGCATGCTGCTGCCCGCGGACGACGGCCTGTGGGAGCCCTTCGACTACCTCGTCGACCATGCGGGGCCCGGCGTCCCCGACTGGTTGTGGGACGCGGCGCTCACCCACGCCCGCGACGACACCGACCGCTTCGTCATCGGCCTGCACGCCTACGGGGTCCGTCCGCAGGCGGCCGAGACCGCCTGGCGCCAGGTCCACGACCACGGCCACCTGCTGGGCACCTACAACCTGGCCGTGCTGCTCGCCGATGCCGGACACACCGACGAGGCCGAGGCGCTCTACCGCCAGGCGCACGAGAAGGAGTACCCGCGGGCGACGAACAACCTGGCGCTGCTGCTGCGCGGACAGGGCAAGGCGGCCGAGGCCGAGGCCCTCTACCGCCAGGCCGCCGCGCGGGGATACACGAAGGCGGCGTACAACCTCGGCGTCCTGCTGGAGGAACTGGGCCGCACCGAGGAGGCCGAGCCACTCTTCAGACACATGCACGACCAGGGATTCCGGATCGCCACGAACAACCTGGCCAATCTGCGCAAGCAGGCCGGTGCGCTGGATGAGGCGGAGACGCTGTACCGGCTCGCGCACGAGGACGGTGTCGTGAAGGCCACCTACAACCTGGCGCTGCTGCTCGCCGGCACGGACCGTACGGCCGAGGCCGAGGAGCTGTACCGGGTCGCGCACGCCCGCGGCTACAAGCACGCCACGTACAACCTCGCTCTGTTGCTGGCGCGCCAGGGCCGCGCCGAGGAGGCCGAGGCGTTCTTCAAGCACCCGCACAACCAGCACAACCCGAACGCCGTGTACAACCTGGCCGTCCTGATGCAGGAGACCGGGCACCCGGAGGAGGCCGATCGTTACTACCGCAGGGCCAGTGCCGCCGGACATCCACGGGCCACGCTCGGCTACGCGGACCTGGCCGAGACCACCGGCCGCCTGGACCTGGCCGAGAAGCTCTACCGGGAGGCCCACGCACAGGGATACGTCGACGCCACCTACCGGCTGGCCAGGCTGCTGACGACCACGGGCCGCACCGAGGAGGCCGAGCACTGCTACGAACTCGCGCACCGGGGCGGCCACCCCGAGGCCCTCGTCGACCTGGCCCTGCTCCTGATCGAGACGGGCCGCTCCCAGCCGACCGACGACCCGGCCGGCCCGGACGACGGGCCCACCTGAACCACGGCCGGGTCCGACGGAGTCACCCTCGCCACCGACTGACCGAGAACCCGCTCCCCTCCCGCCGGATCTCCGCCGCCCCGGGCCCGGGAAAGTGGGCCGGGATCACCAACTCGTGTTCGTCGGCGGCTCGTTGGAGCACGCGTACCCGGCTGGCCGCCGACTCCGCCGGGTTCACGCACATCGCGCTGCTGCACGTGGGGGCGAGGAACTGGGCGGGGCTGTGCAGGAGGTCGCCGACGAAGACGGCCCGGTCCGCGCCGGCGGTGAGGCGCAGCACCGAGGAGCCGGGGGTGTGGCCGGGCGCCGGTTCGAGGGTGAGGTGGGCGTCGATGCGGTGGGAGTCCTCCCAGAGCACGGCCTGCCCGGCGGCGACGACCGGCGCGATGCTGTCGGCGAAGAGGAAGCGGTGGTTGTCGTGCGCGGTGCGGGCGGGCCCGTCCGGGGAGAAGAAGTCGTGGTCGGCCCGCGGGATCAGGTAGGTGGCGTGGGGGAATGTGGGCACCCAACTGCCTTTCTCGTCGCGGGTGTTCCAGCCGACGTGGTCGCCGTGGATGTGGGTGTTGACGACGACGTCGACGTCCTCGGGCCGCACGCCCGCCCGCGTCAGCCGGTCGAGGAAGTCCGTGTCGAGGCCGGAGAAGTGCGGGGTGCCGGGGCGCTCGCGGCCGTTGCCGACGCCCGGGTCGACGACGATCGTGCGGCCCTCGCTGCGCACCACCCAGGCCTGCACGGCGGCCAGCACCTGCCCGCTGTCGGGGTCCTGGAAGTCGGGGGCGAGCCACTTCTCGTGGGCCTGCCAGACGTCGTCGATGCCGGGGAACAGGTCGGCGGGCGGCCCGAAGGGTCCGCGCACCTCCACGACCTTGAGGATCTCGATGCCGCCCAGCGTGATGCGTTCGAAGTCGGTGTCCATGACGGCCACGGTAGGGACGGGCCGGCGAGCGCCTCAATGCTCGACAGGCTCCCTCTGATACGCGAGCGGCTCACCGGTGCCGTCCCCACCGGCTACGCTGGCCCCATGGACGTGGTGAGCGACGCGATTGCCGCCGTACGGACGGGCAGCCCGTCCACCGACCGCCTCAGGGTCGGCGGGAGCTGGTGCGTCCGCCTCGCCCCGTACGAGGGCGCCGGCTTCCACGTGGCGCTGACCGGCAGCTGCTGGCTGCTGCCCGACAGCGGCCCGCCGCTCACCCTGCGCGCGGGCGACGCGGTCCTGCTGCCGCACGGCGCGGGCCACGTCCTGGCCGACTCGCCCGCGCCCGCCGCCGTGGTGGCCCGTGCGATCCCCTTCGAGACGCTCCCCGGCACCCTGCCGCCGGCCGCGGGACCGGACGCCGTGGAGCTGCTCTGCGGCAAGTACCGCCTCGACCGCAGCCACACCCATCCGCTCCTGACCGAACTGCCGGACGTCGTCCACCTCCCGCACGACGACGCCCGCCACCCCGAACTCCGGGCGGCGATCGGCCTGTTGAGCCGGGAGGTGGCGGCCGCCGGGCCCGGCTCGTGCGCGGCCGTACCGAGCCTCCTCGACCTGCTGCTCGTCTACATGATCCGGGCCTGGACCACGGACCCGGCGGGCCGCGGCACCGCCCGCTGGCCCGCCGCGCTCGCCGACCCGGTGGTCACCGAGGCCCTCCGCCTGCTGCACACCGACCCGGCCCGCACCTGGACCGCCGACCGCCTCGCGGCCCACGCGGGCGTCTCCCGCGCCACCCTGAACCGCCGCTTCACCGCCCTGGTGGGCCGTCCCCCGATGACGTACCTGACGTGGTGGCGGATGACCCGCGCGGCGACGCTCCTGCGCACCGCGGACGCGCCCCTGGAGTCGGTGGCCCGCCAGGTGGGCTACGCCTCGCCGTACGCCCTCTCGCACGCGTTCCGCCGGGAGTTCGGGGTGACACCCGGCCGCTATCGCACGAACTCGCTTGCCTAGAGCGCACTCCACGCCCTTGGCTGTGGAGCCATGAAGTACACGCAGCTCGGACGCACAGGACTCAAGGTCAGCCGGCTCGTCCTCGGCACCATGAACTTCGGCCCGCAGACCGACGAGGGCGACAGCCACGCCATCATGGACGCGGCGCTGGCCAGTGGCATCAACTACTTCGACACCGCGAACGTGTACGGCTGGGGCGAGAACAAGGGCCGTACCGAGGAGATCATCGGCACCTGGTTCGCGAACGGCGGCGGACGCCGGGACAAGACCGTCCTCGCCACCAAGGTGTACGGGAACATGACGGGCGACGGGGACGTCTGGCCCAACCACGACCGGCTCTCCGCGGTGAACATCCGGCGGGCCGTCGAGGCGAGCCTGAAGCGGCTCCAGACCGACTACATCGACATCTACCAGTTCCACCACATCGACCGCCGCACCCCCTTCGAGGAGATCTGGCAGGCGATCGACGTCCTGATCCAGCAGGGCAAGATCCTCTACGCGGGCTCCTCGAACTTCCCCGGCTACAAGATCGCCCAGGCCAACGAGACGGCGAAGGCGCACGGCCGGGTCGGCCTGGTCAGCGAGCAGTGCCTCTACAACCTCGCCGAGCGCCGCGCCGAGATGGAGGTCATCCCGGCCGCGCAGGAGTACGGCCTCGGGGTCATCCCGTGGTCCCCGCTGCACGGCGGGCTGCTCGGCGGCGTGCTCAAGAAGGAGTCCGAGGGCAAGCGCCGCAAGGACGGCCGCAGCGCGAGCGCCCTGGAGAACACCACGGTGCGCGAGCAGGTCCAGCGCTACGAGGACCTGCTGGACAAGCACGGCATCGCCCCCGGCGAGGCGGCCCTCGCCTGGCTGCTGACCCGGCCCGGCGTCACCGGGCCCATCGTCGGCCCGCGCACCCAGGAGCAGCTGGACTCGGCGCTCCGTGCGGTCGAGCTGGAGCTCGGCGACGAGGTCCTGTCCGGGCTCGACGAGATCTTCCCGGGTCCCGGTCCGTCGCCCGAGGCGTTCGCCTGGTAGTCGCCGTCAGCGGGTACGGCGGCCGCCGGGCAGCGCTCACTGACCGACGGCCGCCGCCACCGCCACGACGACGAACATCAGCACGAGCACACCGGCCATGATCCGGTTACGGGTTTTCGGGTCCACGTCATCGAGACTAACGCGTGCCCGAGAGGGGCCGACCTTCGACCTTCTCGTACCGGGGCCGCTCGCCCGGCACCCCGGACACCGGCAGGTTGCTGCGGACGAGCGCCAGCTCCCGCACGGTCCAGGGGGTGCCCGCGAACGCGTCGAGCTGTGCCACGTACGGCCCGAGATCGGCCGTCTCCCGGCTGCGCGCCAGCGTCAGGTGCGGCCGGTAGCGCCGGTGCTCCCCCGGCAGCCCGGCCCTGCGGCCCGCCGCCTCGGCCCGCTCGGCGAGCCGGCGCAGCGTCGCCACGTCCCCCTCGACGCCGGTCCACAGCGACCGGCCGCCGAACTGCCCGACCCCGCGCAGCGCCAGCCCGAACTCCGGTGTGTGCCCGGCGGCCCGTGCGAGCCGCTCCGCCAGCTCGGGCACGGTCTCGTCCGGTACGTCGCCGTAGAAGGCGAGGGTGAGGTGCCAGCCGGGTCTGCTGGTCCAGCGCAGCCCGTCCCGGTCGGTCAGCCGGTCGACGGCGTGGGCGAGTTCGGCGAGTACGTCCTCCGGAGGCAGCACGGCGGCGAAGAGTCTCATGGGGTTCATTTTCCGTGTGCCGTCGGAGGCTGACCGCCGGTGGGGGCCGGTCGCGCCCCGCGGCGGAGCCACCAGTGACACGGCCCCGCGCCCCTGGAGGCGCGGGGAACTGCGCGGTCAGCCACGACGGCGCCGGGCCCGGCAGTGGACAGGGCCCGGCGGACGTGTCCCGGTCAGGCCGCCGCCGCCAGTGGCTGCGGTTCGCGCGGTACGAACTGCAGGTGCCGCTCGCCGCGCCGCAGGTCGACCTTGAGCCGCAGGTTCGCGGCACGGGCCAGCATCAGGCCGACACCGGCCGCCGCCGCGGCGCAGATCACACCGCCCAGCGTGAAGCTGACGCGGACCCCGTACTGGTCGGCGAGCCAGCCGAAGAGCGGCCCGCCCAGCGGCGTGCCGCCGGTGAACACCATCATGAACAGCGACATCACCCGGCCGCGCATCTCGGGGTCCGTGCCCATCTGGACCGTGGAGTTGGCGGTCACGTTGACCGTCAGGCCGAGGATGCCGAGCAGCACGATCAGCGGGGCGAACGCCCAGACGCCCGGCGCCCACGCCGCCAGGACCTCCAGGACACCGAAGCCGATCGCGGCGCCGACCAGGACCCGCAGGCGGGTCGAGCGCCGCCGGGCCGCGAGCAGGGCGCCGGCCAGCGAGCCGATCGCCATGAGCGTGTTGAACAGGCCGTACTGGCCGACGCCGCCGTGGAAGACGTCGTCGGCGTAGGCGCTCAGCCAGATCGGGAAGTTGAACCCGAAGGTGCCGACGAAGCCGACGAGCACGATCGGCCAGATCAGCTCCGGGTGACCGGAGACGTAGCGTAGGCCCTCGCGCAGCTGGCCCTTGCCGCGCGGTGCGCGCGGGTTCTCGTGCAGCTCGGCGGTGCGCATCAGCGCGAGTCCGGTGAGCGGCGCGAGGAAGGACAGGCCGTTGGCGAGGAACGCCCAGCCGGGACCGACGGCGGCGGTCAGCGCGGAGGCGACGGCCGGGCCGATGAGGCGGGCGGACTGGAAGTTCGCCGAGTTCAGCGAGACCGCGTTGCGGACCTGGTCGGGACCGACCATCTCGGACACGAAGGACTGCCGCGTCGGGTTGTCGACGACCGTGACGAGACCCGTGAAGAAGGCGGCGAGGTAGACGTGCCAGACCTGGACGTTGCCGGACAGGGTCAGCGCGGCGAGGAACAGACCGGACAGGCTCATCGCACCCTGGGTGCAGAAGAGCAGCTTGCGCTTGTCGAACCGGTCGGCGATCACTCCGCCGTACAGACCGAAGAGCAGCATCGGCAGGAACTGCATCGCCGTGGTGATGCCGACGGCGGCCGACGAGCCGGTGATGGACAGGACCAGCCAGTCCTGGGTGATGCGGGCCATCCAGGTGCCCGTGTTGGACACGACGGCACCGGTCGCG
>NZ_JAMOLN010000179.1 GCF_024448165.1 Streptomyces longispororuber | reverse complement strand
GGATCCCGTCAACGCCGCCTCGATCCGGCGCCGCACCGGCACCCGGTAGGGCGCCGGAGGCGTGGTGCGGCACAGCGCGTCGACCGCGCCGAGGAGTTGCGCGGCCTCCAGGACGTCGCCGCGCAGCACCGCCGCGTCGGCCAGCAACTCCCCCGCGCACACCGCCCCGACCACGTTCCCGTAGTCCAGGAACGTACGGAGGGCGGAGAGCGCGAGCCGCGCGGCCCCGGCGTCGCCCTCCCAGCGCAACACCTCGGCCCGCGCGTACCGCACCCACGCCTCCGCCCACGCGTCCCGCACGAGCCCGGGCCCGCCCGACCCGCCCAGCGCCGCGTCGAGCGCTGCCTCCGGGTCCGTACGGGCCAGGGCGAGCGCGAGTGAGGCGCGGCAGCCGTCCGGTCCCGGCCCGAAGTCCGGGATGTCGCCGAGGAGTTCGAGGGCGTCGCGGTACTCGGCGGCGGCCGCGTCGGGGCGGCCCTGCCAGAGCGCCACCGACCCGCGCAGGTGCGCGAGGAGGCCGAGGCAGTGGTCGTCGCCCTCCCGGACGGCCGCCGCCCAGGCCGTCGCGAGCAGCGGATCGGCGGCCTCGGGCGAGCCGAGGTCGAGCTCCAGCCAGGCCGCCAGCCACAGCGCCCGGGGCGGCGCCGGGGCCTGGTGCAGGGCGAGGGCGTGCCGGAGCCGTTCACGGCCCTCGGCGGTGCGGCCGCACGCCGTCCACAGGAACCAGAGGCCGACGATCACGTCGAGGGCGGTGCCCGATTCGACGTGCGGGGAGAGCGGTCCGGTCGCCGGGTCCATGGCCGCCCGCAGATCGGGGAGTTCGCGCAGCGCGAGGGCGCGGGCCTCGCCCTGGCGGCCCGCGCTCCACCACTCGGCGGCCTGCCGGGCGACCCCGGCGGCCCACCGCCGGTGGTGCAGGACGGCGGACCAGCGTTCGCCCTCCAGGTCCGACGCGCGGGTGGCCACCGTCCGCTGGGCGGGCGGCAGCCGGTAGCGGCCGGTGTCCGGGTCGCGCAGGAGGACATGCGGCGCGATGCGGTCGAGGATGCCGAGCACCTCGGCCGAGGGCAGCGCCCCGGATCCGCAGACCGCGCGGACGGTGTCGCGCTCGAAGTCGCCCTCGAAGACGCCGAGTCGGCGCCACAGCAGGCGTTCGACCCGGGAGCAGTGCGCGTAGGAACGCTCGGCCGACTCCAGCTGGCCCTTGCCGGGCGGGATCCCGGCCACGGCCCGGCCGCCCGCCAGCCACTCCGCCGCCGCTTCGAGCAGCGGCCCCGGCACCCCGCCGAACCGTCGGCACAGCTCCGCCGCCCCCTGCGGGTCCCGGGCCACGGCCGCCTCGCCGAACACGTCGGCGAGCAGTTCCACGGCCTCGTACCGGACGACGTCCGCGGGGGCGCAGCCGGCGGGCGGCACCGTCAGGGGCGGCAGCACGACCACGGACTCGCCGCGCAGGTGGCGGGGGCGGTCCGCGACGACCAGGACCGTCAGACCCGGCAGGTCGATCAGGAGCGAGGCGACGAAGGCGGTGCCCGCCCCGCCGAGCGCCTCCCAGTCGTCGAGCACGAGCAGCGCGCCCCGGCGCCCGCCGAGCCGGTGGCGCAGCCGGGCGGCGACGCCGTCGAGCTGTTCCGGCTCGTAGGCGGTGCCGGTCTCCCAGACGAGTTCGCGGCGCGTCTGGGCGGCGGCCTCGCGGGCGAGCCGGCTGCGGCCCGCCCCGGGCAGGCCGGTCAGGGACACCAGGCGGGCCGTGGCCAGACGGGCGAGCAGGGCCGCCAGTTCCTTGCCGCGCCCCACGAGATGGCCGCCGCCGCGCCCAGGACGTCGCTGATCCGAGTCGTCCAGTGCCATGGATCCGTGCCCCCAGATTCCGCGATTAAGGCACGCTTGATGGTCATGGGTACTGCGTGCCCGATTGAATGCATATGCCTGAGGCCCATGTTCGTACCGTGCGGCGAACCGTCCCGGGGTTGTCGGGATTACCGCCGAGGAGAGTTCGTGGGTACACGGGAATCCGCCGTTTCCGAGGTCGACCTCACCCTGATCCACGCATTGCAGATCGCCCCACGGGCCGGCTGGACCCAGCTCTCGGCCGCGCTGGGGCCCGCCGCCGACACCCTCGCGCGGCGCTGGGCCCGGCTCACCGCGCGCGGTCACGCCTGGTCGGGCGTGCTGCCGGGGGCGCTCGTCACCGGCAGCCCCGCACTGTGCGCCGCGTGGATCCTGGTCGAGTGCGCGGCCGGCACCGTCCCGGCCACGGCCGCCGAACTCACCGAGGACCCCGGCACCCTGACCGTGCACCAGGTCGCCGGCCGCGCCGACCTCGTCCTGTACGTCGCCCGCCCGGACGTGGCGGCCCTCGACCGCTACCTCGTGGAGCGGCTGCACCGGCTGCCGGGCGTGCGCGCCACCCGTACACACGTCATCACCGGGATGTACGGCCCGGCCATCCCGCCCCGCCTCAACCAGCTCTCGCCCCAACAGCTGCGCCACGTAAGGGAGTTGACCGGCCGCCTGGTCCGCACCGCCCGCGCCTCGGCCCGCCCGGGGCCGCCCGACCAGGTCGACCGGCGGCTGCTGCTCGCCCTCGCCGACGACGGCCGCGCCGGCGTCGCGGCGCTCGCCCAGCGGGTGGGCACCAGCGAGTCGACCGTGCGCCGCCGGCTCAGCCGGCTGGAGACGACCGGCGCCGTGCTGTACCGGACCGAGGTGACCCCGCGTCACTCGGGCTTCCCCGTCTGGTGCCTGATCTGTGCCGACGTGCCGCCCGACCAGCTCTCCACCGCCGCCTCCTCGGTGTCCCGGCTGCGCGAGACCCGCACCGTCACGGCGGTCACCGGACCGCACAACCTGTTCGTCTGCGCCTGGCTGAACCGCGTCGAGCAGCTGCCCGAGTACACGCAGAAACTGACCCGCAAGGTCTCCGGGCTGCGCGTCGCGGACACCGTGCTCTCGCTGCGCCTGCACAAGCTCGGCGGCCACGTGTTCTCCCCCGACGGGCTGCGCGAGCGGCTGGTCCCGCCGGACATCTGGGGCATCAACCCGAGCGCCTGACGGCGTGTACACCGGCCCGGGGACGGCCGCGCTGCCACAGTGACCACGAACACCCGCCCCAAATAACCCTTTTAGGGAGCATTCGTGGCCCACGTACACGTGATCCTCAACCAGAAGGGCGGCGTCGGAAAGTCCACGCTCGCCGTGAACCTCGCCGCCGTGACGGCGGACGTCCTCGGAGGCGCCCCCGACGCGGGACAGCCCCCGGTCGTCGCCGTCTCCATCGACCCGCAGGGCTCCGCCGTGTGGTGGTCCGAGCGCGTCGGCGACGGCCTGCCCTTCGACTTCGTGCAGGCCCACGACGACCTGGCCGGGCTCGCCGCCCTGTCCCGGATCCCGTCCGCCCAGCACGTCTTCGTCGACACCCCCGGCTGGCTCGACCTCGCCGAGGACGACGGCGCGGACCCGCTCGGCAAGGGCGCCGCCGCCGACGCCCTGCGCGCGGTCCTCTCCAACGCCACCGACGTCATCGTCCCCGTCGAGCCCGAACCGCTCGGCTTCCAGCCCACCCAGCGCACCGTCGAACGCGTCGTGAAGCCGCGCGGCCTGCCCTTCCGCGTCGTCATCAACAACTGGGACCCGCGCGACGGCAAGGCCGACCTGGAGCAGACCCGCGCCTTCGTCGAGGGCCAGGGCTGGCCGCTGGCCCGCACCGTCGTGCGCCACTACAAGCTGCACACCCGCGCCAGCGCCGACGGCCTCGTCGTCACCCAGTACGGCGCCAACCGCGTCGCCCTCCAGGCCCGCGAGGACTTCTTCCGCCTCGCCCTGGAGGTCGGCCTCGCCGCGATCCCCAAGCCCGCCCGCAAGCCCCGCACGAAGAACGCGAAGAACGCGAAGAAGAAGGTGACCGCCTGATGGGCCGCCGCACCGACCTGTCGTCCCTGCTGGCCACCGACGCCAAGGACACGGCGCCCGCCCCGCGCAGGGCGCGCGACAGCAAGCCCCTCACGGTCGCGGTCACCGACCTCACCGAGAACCCCGACAACCCCCGCCACGAACTGCGCGACCTCGACGGCCTCGCCGAGACGGTCCGCGAACGCGGCGTCCTCCAGGCCCTCGGCGTCGTCCCGGCCGCCGTCTTCCTCGCCGCCCACCCGCACCACAAAGAGGCCGTCGGCACCGCCCCCTACGTCGTCCTGCACGGCCACCGCCGCCTGGCCGCCGCGAGGATGGCGGGCCTGGACGAGGTTCCGGTGCTGGTCAGGGAGGACGCCAGCCGCTCCGACGAGGACGCGCTCATCGAGAACGTCCAGCGCGACGACCTCACCGAACTGGAGCAGGCCCAGGCCATCCAGGGCCTCATCACCGCGTACGGCTACTCGCAGCGCCAGGTCGCCGCCCGGATCGGCAAGACCCAGGGATTCATCTCGCAGCGCCTGTCCCTGATGAAACTGCGCGACGACATCCAGGAAGCCCTCGCCGACGGCCGCGTCTCCATCGAGGACGCCCGCCGCATCGCCCGCCTCCCGAAGGACGACCAGGCACTGCCCGGCGAGGAGGAGGGTCCGACGGTCCCCGCCGCCCGCAAGGAGAAGCGCGGCCGCGATTACGGCGTAATCACGATCGACAGCCGGGGCACCCCCGAGGACGTGGTGGACGCCCTGCGCCGCCACCTCGCGCCGGCCGCCCTCGACCGCGTGGTGGCCCTGCTCAGCAGATAGCGCCGCCCGGGTCGCTTACGGTGGGCGCGTGCTCGAAGTGCCGACCGTGCCGACCGCGCCGACCGCGCCGTCCCCGTCCGTGACCGATCCGCCCGCCGAGGCCGTCGCCCCGCTGATCCGCGGCCTCGACGTGCTGCGGCACCTCACGGACGCGGACGGCACGCTCGCCCTCGCCGAACTCGCCCGGGTCAGCGGCCTCGCCCGCGCCACGGTCGACCGGATCTGCGCGACCCTGGACCGGCTCGGCCACGTACGCCTGGACGGGCGGGACGCGACGCTCGCCCCGCCGCTGATGGCCGTCGCCAACGCCTGCCTCGACGCGCTGCGGCTGCCCGGGCTCCTCGGACCGCTCGCCGACCGGCTCGCCGACGACCTCGACGAATCGGTCTCCCTCGCCGTCCCGGACGGCCCCGACATCCGCTTCGTCCACCAGGTGCTGCGCCGCCGCGCCCTGTCCATCAGCTTCCGGGTCGGCGACCTGCTGCCGGGCGAGGGATCGGCGCCCGGCCTGGTCTTCGGGCGCGGGCTGCCGCTCGCCGTGGACGACCAGCTGGTCGAGCCGGGGCTCGTCGCGGTGGCCGTCCCGGTCCGCGACCCGGCCGGGCGGGTGGTGTGCGCCGTGAGCGTGGTCAGCCACACGAGCCGGCACACGGCGGCGGACCTCGCCGGCGCGGTCGCGGAGCCGCTGGTCGCGTCCGTCCGGGCCATGGAGTCGGTGCTGGCCGAGGCCGTCCCGCCCGCCGCCGAGCCGCCCCGGCGGGTTCCCGCGGCCGAGGAGGAGCCCCCCGCGGTCGTGCGGTCGCTCGCCCGCGGCCTGCGCATCCTGACCGCCTTCGACGCCGCCCGCCCCGTCCTCACCCTCGCCCAGATCGCCGAGGCGACCGGCCTGGCGCGGGCCACGGCCCGCCGCGCCCTCATCACGTACGAGCACCTCGGCCACGTGGTCCGGGACGGCCGCGGCTACCGGCTCACGCCCCGCGTCCTCGCCCTCGGCTGCGCCCCGCTGTCCCGGACGACGCTGCCGCGCATCGCCGCCCCGCACCTGGCCGCTCTCTCCGAGCGGATCGGCGAGTCGGTGGGGCTCTCCGTGCCCGACGGGGAGTCCGTGCGCTGCACGGCGCGGGTCGCGCCGCGCCGCGTCATGAGCGTCGACATCGGCGTCGGCACCCGGCTGCCCGCCGACGCCACGGCCGCCGGACGCGTCCTGGCCGACGGCGCCGACCCGGCCGTCACGGACGGTCCCGAGGACGGGCTGCGGTCGGTCGCCGTACCAATCCTCGACCGGGCCGGACGGGTCGTCTCCGCGCTCGACGTCACCGCGCACCGCCGGCGCGGCGAGCCGGACGCCTGGGCGGCGGCACTGCACGAGACGGCCGCGCGGATCGCGGCCGACCTGCACGTCACGTCGCGGTTCGTGTCCGTACCCGCGCACTGAGCAGTGAGACGGGAATCTCACCGCCGGCACGGACTTTGGGCCCTACTCCCGACGACGAAATCCCCGCAACCTGGACCCTGCCATGCCCTTCCGCAGCTCCAGCAGCTACTGCCCGCCACCGCACCGTGAGACCCGGCTCGGCGCCGACCGTCCCACGGGCGGCTGGAGTGCGCTCGTGGGGCTCGTCGCGGTGCTGGTCACCGGGATCGTCGTCCTCGACCTGGCCACGCCCACCGACTTCCGCTCGCGCGCCCTGTTCGGCCTCGTGCCCGTCGTCGTGGCGCTGCTCGCACCCGTCATGGCCACCGCCGTCGTCAGCGGGGCGCTGCTGCTCACCTACCTGGGGCTGCAGACCCTCTCGCCCTCGCCGTCCGGGGGCATCGCCGTGCTCGGTCCGCTGATGATCGGCACCGGCGGACTGCTCGGCGTGCTCATCGCACGCCGCAGGGAGGCCCAGCAGAGCCGGCTGCAAGCCCTCACGGACATCGCGGAGGCCACCCAGCGCGCGGTGATGCGCGTGCTGCCCGACCGGGTCGAGAACGTGCACATCGCCGACTTCTACCAGCCGGCCGCCCGCTCGGCCCGGGTCGGCGGCGACTGGTACGACTTCCAGCCCTCGCCGTACGGGCTGCGCGCGGTGCTCGGCGACGTCAGCGGCAAGGGCCTGCCCGCCGTGTCCGCGTCGGCGGCGCTGCTCGGCGCGTTCCGGGAGGCGGCCTACCACGAGGAGCCGCTCGCGGAGGTGGCCCACCGCCTGGAGATCGCCATGCAGCGCTACAACGCGTGGACCCGCGTCACCCAGGACAGCGAGCGCGCCGACGCCTTCTCCACCGCGCTGCTGCTGCACTTCCCGCCCGACCCCGCCGCGGAGTACGTCGACGTCGTCGACTTCGGCCACGAGCCGCCGCTGCTCGTCTCCCCCGACGGCTCGGTGCGCACCCCCGAGCTGCCGCCCGGCCTGCCGCTGGGCATGGGCCCGCTGGGCGGCGACGCCCCGGAGACGGTGCGGCTGCCGCTGCGCCCCGGCGACACGCTCGTGCTCTTCACCGACGGCGTCACCGAGTGCCGGGACGCGTCCGGCACGTTCTATCCCGTACGGGAGCGGATGGCCCGCCTGATCACCCCGGAGATCGCCCAGGCGCCGCCCGGCGCGCTGCTGCGGCTGCTCGCCGAGGACCTGCACGCGCACCGGCACGGCCCGCCGTCCGACGACGCGGCGGTCACCGTGATCCGGCGGACGGCGACGCACACGAGCGCCTTCGCCAGCGCCGAGGACGCCGCCCTGTACGGCGGCCGGAGTCAGTACGCGACCGACATCCGGCCCCTGGAGTGGGCGTCCCGCTCGATCTCGTCGACGAAGGCGACGGCGTAGTCCTCGGCGCTGATCCGGCTGTTGCCCGCCGGGTCCGTCATGAGCCGGTCGCCGCCGATCCGGAACTCGCCGGTGCGCTCGCCCGGCCCGATCTCGGCGGCCGGGGAGATGTACGTCCAGTCGAGGTCGTCGACCGTGCGCAGATAGGCGAGGACGTCGCGGTGGGCGAGCGCCTCGCCGAGGTAGGCGTCCGGGAAGCCGGGCTGCTCGGCCAGCGCCTGCCCGGGAGCGACCTCCAGGCTGCCCGCGCCGCCCACGACGACCAGCCGGGACACCCCGGACCTGCGCACCCCGTCGACCAGGATCTGGTTGAGCGCGAGGAACGGCGCCTGCGGGTCGGAGCCGTCGCGCGGCGGGGCGATCGCGGAGCCCACGGCGTCGTGTCCGGCGGCCAGCTCGCCCACCTTCAGCGGGTCGGTGACGTCGGCGGCGGCCGCCGTGACGCCGGGCACGGGGGAGCCGCCGGAGCGGCTGACGGCGGTGACCCGGTGGCCCCGGCCGACGGCCTCGGCGGCGATGCGGCTGCCGACCATGCCGGTGGCGCCGAGCAGCAGGATGTTCATGGCCTCAGCGAAACACGGCGGCCCGGCTCCCGCATGTTGCGGAACGTACGCCACCGGCGGTCAATGGAAGACGGGACGGGGGGTACCAGGGGGGCACGCAGAAAGGAGCCAGTCATGGCTCAGCACGCGGCACCCGCACCCCGGCGCAGCACCGGCGGCGCGGCCCTCTCCCCGACCAGTGCCGCCGTCGTCCTGCCGGTTCTCGCCGGCATCGCGTACGGCTTCTGGGCGGCGAGCATCCAGCGGTTCGGCGGCGAGGTCACCGGCGGCAACATCGCGCTGGGCTTCGTCACCGGCATCCTCGTCGCGGCGCTCTGCTTCGGCATCCACCACTGGTCGAAGCAGCAGGCGGGCCGGCACTTCGTCGCGCGGGCCGGTGCCTGGGCGGTCTTCGCGGGCGTCGCCGTCGGCTTCCTGCACAGCCTCTCGAACCCGGCGATCCTGTGGTCGGTGGTGTTCGGCGCGATGATCGCGGCCGCCACGTTCACGGCGACGTACTACCGCTACTACTCGGCGAGCGAGTACGTGTGACGGTGCCCTAGTACGTGACCCCGAACTCGACGCGGTAGTCCGAGCGGAACCACCAGCCGCTCGGGCTGCCGCCCTGCTGCTGTCCGTCGGGCGGGCACGGCACCGAGGAGCCGTCGCAGCTGGGCACGGAGCGTCCGCCGGTGTCCACGTAGGCGGCGCTGGCCCAGCCGTGGGCGCCGGTGAACCAGTACCAGGTGGAGTTCCCGTGCACGGTCGAGCCGCCGGTCGCGCACTCGATGCGGTCCACGCTGCCCGGCGCCATCCGGTAGACGACGGCGTCCGAAGTGCTCGGTCCCGAGCGGAGGTTGAGGTCGGACCGGGAGACGACGGTCCCCCAGACGACGTCGTCGCCACCACTGTTCGCACTGGCCGGGACCGCCGCGGTGACGGCGAGCACGCCGCCCGTCAGCAGGGTCGCCGCGGCAAGAGCGGCCGGAGTCGTTCGGCGCATGATCGGCCTCCTAGCTCCCCACGTCCAGGAAACACCCGTTCGGCCCAGTGCTCCACCGGAGCGATGAGTTCTGGCGGCGCCGCGGGTCTTCCTCTGTGACGTGACCGAGAGGGGCACCCGACATGAGCACGAGCACCATCGCCATCGAGACCGCGGGCCTGGTGAAGGTCTTCGGAGACACCCGCGCCGTCGACGGCGTCGACCTCACCGTCCCGGCCGGTACGGTCTACGGCGTGCTCGGGCCGAACGGCGCGGGCAAGACCACCACCGTCAAGATGCTCGCCACACTGCTGCGGCCGGATGCGGGCGAGGCCCACGTCTTCGGGCACGACGTGACGCGCGAGGCCGACGCGGTCCGCTCCCGGGTCAGCCTGACCGGGCAGTACGCGTCGGTGGACGAGGACCTGACCGGCCACGAGAACCTGGTGCTGCTGGCCCGGCTGACCGGTCACGGCCGCCGGCCCGCGGCGGCCCGCGCCGACCAACTCCTCAGCGCCTTCGGCCTGTTGGAGGCCGCGGGACGCCAGGTGAAGAACTACTCGGGCGGCATGCGGCGGCGCATCGACATCGCCGCGTCCATCCTGAACACCCCCGATCTGCTCTTCCTCGACGAGCCGACCACCGGACTCGACCCGCGCAGCCGCAACCAGGTGTGGGAGATCGTCCGCGCGGTCGTCGCCCAGGGCACGACCGTCCTGCTGACCACCCAGTACCTGGACGAGGCCGACCAGCTGGCGGCCCGGATCGCCGTGATCGACCGGGGCCGGGTGATCGCCGAGGGCACCAAGGGCGAGCTGAAGTCGTCGGTCGGCGCGGGCTCCGTCCACGTCCGGCTGCGCGACGCGCACCGACGCCCGGAGGCGGAGCGCCTGCTGAGCACGGCCCTGGACGCGCACGTGCAGCTGGAGCCGGACCCGGTGGCGCTCACCGCGCGCGTCTCCGACAGCGACCGCGGCGCCGCCGAGCAGGCCTCGCGCGCCCTCGCCGAGCTGGCCGCGGCCGGCATCACCGTCGACAACTTCTCCCTCGGCCAGCCCAGCCTCGACGAGGTGTTCCTCGCCCTGACCGACCGGACGCCCGAGGAGGCGACAGCATGAGCACCACCACCCCCACCGTCGAGGCGCAGGAACTCGCGCCGGTCAGCGCCGAGTCCCTCGCCGCGCTGCTCGTCGCCACCGAGCGCCCGCCGCGGCCGAGCGCCCTGTCCGCGTCGCTCACCTTCGGCTGGCGGGCGATCCTGAAGATCAAGCACGTGCCGGAGCAGCTCTTCGACGTCACGGCGTTCCCGATCATGATGGTGCTGATGTACACGTACCTGTTCGGCGGCGCCCTGGCCGGCTCCCCCAGCGAGTACATCCAGTACCTGCTCCCCGGCATCCTCGTGATGTCGGTCGTCATGATCACGATGTACACCGGCGTCTCGGTCAACACCGACATCGAGAAGGGCGTCTTCGACCGGTTCCGTACGCTGCCGATCTGGCGGCCCGCGGTCATGGTCGGCTATCTGCTCGGCGACGCCCTGCGCTACACGATCGCGTCCGTCGTGCTGCTCGTGGTCGGCCTGGTCATGGGCTTCCGGCCGGACGGCGGGGTGCCCGGCGTGCTGGCGGGCGTGGCGCTGCTGCTCGTCTTCTCGTTCGCGTTCTCCTGGATCTGGACGATGTTCGGGCTGCTGCTGCGCACCGAGAAGTCCGTGATGGGCGTCAGCATGATGGTGATCTTCCCGCTGACGTTCCTGAGCGACATCTTCGTGAAGCCCGAGACGATGCCGGGCTGGCTGCAGGCGTTCGTGAACAACAACCCGGTGACCCACGTCGCGTCCGCCGTGCGCGGCCTCATGGAGGGCGACTGGCCCACGTCCGAGGTGCTCTGGTCGCTGGGCTGGGCGGCGCTGCTCGTGGCCGTGTTCGGGCCGGTGACGATGCGGCTCTACAACCGCAAGTGACCGCGCCGGGCGGCGGCCGGTAGGCCGTATGCCCGTCCCCGGTCGCGTCCGGCGCGGCCGGGGCCTTGCCTGGAACGGTGATCCGACGAACCACCTCGACCGTCCTCCTCGTCCTCGCCTGCCTCCTGGTGCCGCTGGGCACGCTGTCCACCTGGGCGAAGTACGAGATCGGCGACGGCGACCGGTACGTCGCCGCGATGGCGCCGCTCGCCGAGGACCCGGCGGTGCAGAGCGCGGTCGCGGACGCGGTGACCACCGGGATCCTCAAGAACATCGACGTCGGCCCGCTCCAGTCGACGCTGGAGCAGTACCTGCACGACGCGGTCGTCTCGTTCACCGGCACCGCCGCGTTCCGCACGGCGTGGAACACCGCGAACCGGGCCGCCCACGACGCGGTGCAGCAGGCCCTCGACGACGGCAGCACCGACGCCGTCACGATCGACCTGGCCCCCGTCACCGAGCAGGTCAAACGGCAACTGGAGGCCGACGGCGTGCCGTTCGCGGCGCAGATCCCGGTCACCCACACCGAGATCACCCTCATGTCCGCCGGTGACCTCGACACGCTGCGCAAGGGGATCCGGATGCTCCAGGTCGCCGGTCTGTGGCTGCCGCTGGCCGCCGTCGTGTTCGCCGTCGCCGGCCTGGCGCTCGCCGTCCGCCGGCGCACCGCGGTGACCTGGACGGCGCTCGGCGCGGCGCTGGGCGCGGCCGCCCTCCTCGTCGCCCTGACGATCGCCCGCTCGCTCACCCTCGACGACCTGTCCACGGCCTCCGACAAGGCCGCCGCGGGCGCCGTCTACGACGCGCTGACGTCGTCGATGCGGACCGCCTCGTGGGTGATCGTCGGGGTGGCCGCGGCGGTGGCGCTCGCCGCGTGGCTGACCGGCAGGTACGGGCTGCCCGGCACCCGTTCGGCCGCTCCTGACATGCCGTCGGACGACCCCGGAGCGAACATTCCGGTGACGCGAGGAGGCACCCACCATGAGCCAGACCACCCCCAACGCAACACCTGACCCGGGCCCCGACCCCGCCGCCTGGTCCACCGACCACCGCAAGCGCACCCCCGACCCCACCCGCGGCGACGGCGCGGGCAGCGGCTGGGCCACCGGCGGCATGGTGTTCGCCGGCGTCCTCATGCTGGTCAGCGGCGCCCTCGGCATCCTCAACGGCATCTCGGGCATCGCCAGGGACGACGTCTACGGCCGCGTCGGCGACTACCTCTACTCCTTCGACCTCACCACGTGGGGCTGGATCCACCTGGTCGTCGGCATCCTCGTGGCGGTCACCGGCTGGGGCATCCTCAAGGGCTCCGACTGGGCGCGCGGCGCGGGCATCGGCCTCGCCGCGCTCTACATCGTCGAGTACTTCATGTTCCTGCCCTACGCGCCCATCTGGTCGGTCGTCTCCATCGGCATCGGCGTCTTCGTCATCTGGGCGCTGGCCACCGACACCGGCGGCAGCCGCCGGACCGCCTGAGAACCTTCTGGCCCGCCCGGCCGTCTTACCGGGAGGATCCAGCTGACATCCCCAGCTGAACTCCCGACGGAAGGCCGGACCTTGGACCAGGGCCACATCACCGACGAAGCGCCCGACGCCCTGGGGTACGCACCCCAGGACGCCGGGCGCCGCCGCGTGGGCAGGGCCGGCGCGTGGGCGGCCGGGCTGCTGCTGGCCGGGGTCAGCGCGGTCGTCGGCTGCCGCGCCGCGGACACCGACGGCATCACGCCCGTGCCGCAGCTCCTGGCGTTCCTGCCCTGGCTGACGGTGCCCACGGTGGCCGCGCTGCTCATCGCCCTGCTCTCCCGGTGGCGCACCGGCATGGTGTGGGGCGTCGTCGTGCTCGGCTCGCTCGCCTGGTTCATGGAGCCGTACGGGTCGGACTCCGAGCCGAGCAGCGCGCCCGTCTCCGGCATCCGGGTGCTGGCCTCGAACGTGCAGTTCGGCCGCGGCACCGACGCGCTGATCGACGCGATCACCCGGCACAGGCCCGGCATCGTCTTCGTCGAGGAGTGCGACTACGAATGTCAGGACTCGCTGGCCCGCGACTCCCTGGAGACCGCCTACCCCTACCGGCAGGCCGTGCGGGCGGGCGGCTCCGAGGGCTCCGTGATCCTCAGCGTGTTCCCGCTGAAGGCGGCGCCCGGGGTGGCCGGGACGATGGGCATGCCGGGCGCGACGGCCGACGTGCGGGGGCACTCCGTACGGCTGCAGCTGGCCCACCCGATGCCGCCGCTGCCGGGGCAGACCGGGGCGTGGCGGCGCGAGCTGGGCCGGCTCGCGGACTTCGCGGCGCACGGCGCGGACGAACCGACCGTCGTCGCCGGGGACTTCAACGCGACGCAGGACCACGCGGCGTTCCGCCGGATCCTCGCCGCGGGTTCGCTGCGCGACGCGAGCCGGCTGGCCGGTGCCTCCCGCACCCCGAGCTGGCCGTCCTCGGCCCCCGCCCCGCTCGGCACCCAGATCGACCACGTCCTGGTGGGACCCGACTTCTCGGCGGAGGACGTGCGCTTCCTGGAACTGGCGGACACCGACCACCGGGCGGTCCTGGCCGACCTGACGCTGCACACACCGCCGAGCACCTCCGGCGACTGACCAGCGGGGTCAGGGGCAGCACCCTGTGGAACGGCCGAAAGATCGCATAATGACCGCATGCCGCCCCACCTCACGCCCCCGGACTGGCTGGCCAGAACCCTGAAGCCGCAGCGCGCGCCCGTCCCGTGGGCCGCCGTGGCGAGGGCGGCCGTGGCGATGGCCGCACCGCTGGCGGTGGGCCTGGCCACGGACCGGTTCGCCTACGGTGCCCTCGCCTCGATGGGCGCCCTGTCCGGCGTCATCGGCGACACCGCCGACGCGTACCGGATGCGCATCTTCAACATCGCCGTGCCGCAGCTGTTCGGCGCGCTCGGCGTGACGGTCGGCTCGCTGGTCTTCGGCCAGGGCTGGCTCGCGGTCGTGGTGGTCACGGCGGTCGCCCTGGTGTCCGGGATGATCTCCACGATCGGCGCGGTCGCCTCCGTCTCCGGACTGCTCCTGCTGCTCAACTGCGTGGTGGGCGCGGGCCTGCCGATGCCCGGCGAGTGGTGGCTCGCGCCCCTCCTGATGACGAGCGGCGGCCTGCTCGTCCTGCTGCTCACCCTGCTCGCGTGGCCACTGCGCGGCGGTGTGCCGGAGCGGGCCGCGGTCGCGGCGACGTACCGCGGTGTGGCGAACCTCCTGGAGGCCGCCGCCGGCGACCCCCTCCCGTACGCGGAGACCCGGATCGCTGTCACCCAGTCCCTCAACCAGGCCTACGACCTCGTACTCTCCCGGCGCACGCTCGCGCACGGCCGCAATCCGGAACTGGTGCGCCTGGTCAGCCAGTTGAACGCGGTGACCCCCGTCGTGGAGGCCGCGCCCGCCGCCCACCAGTGCGGGATCCCGCTGCCGCCCGCCGTGCCCGCCGCGGTCCGCAGGATCGCCGACGCCATCGCCGCCGGGCGGCCCGTCGGACCGGAGCCGCTCGGCCTGCCCGAGCCGGAGGGGCCCGCGTCGCGCGCCGTCGACCACGCGCTGCGGCACGCCGCCGAGGTCGCCTCCCGGCGCGGCGACGCCGACTTCACCAACGTCGACGACCGGCTCGGCCGCCCGGCGGCGCTGCGGGTGCGGCTGCGTCGCGGCGTCCGCAACGTCCTGCTGTCCGGCGCCTCCTGGCGGTACGGGCTGCGCCTGGCCCTGTGCATCGGCATCGCGCAGGCGCTCGTCTCGATCGTCCCGGTCCCCCGCTCGTACTGGGTGGCGCTGACGATCACGTTCGTCATGAAGCCGGACTTCGGGTCGGTGTTCTCGCGGGCCGTGCTGCGCGCGCTCGGCACGGCGGTCGGCCTGGTCGTGGCGGCGGCCGTGCTCTCGGAGGTGCCGCTCGGCTGGTGGGACGTGCCCGCGATGGTGCTGCTCGCGCCGCTGATCCCGGCGCTCACACCACGTGGTTACGGCTTCCAGACGGCGGCCATCACCCCGGTGATCCTGCTCCTGTCGGACATCCTCAACCACCAGGGCACGGCCCTGCTGTGGCCGCGTCTCCTGGACAGCCTGATGGGGTGCGCGATCGCGCTCGTGGCGGGCTATCTGCTGTGGCCGGAGAGCTGGCACACCCGGATCGGCGACCGGCTCGCGGACGCGGTCGCGGACACGGCGGCGTACGTGGAGTGCGCGTTCGGCTCCGCCGCGGACGTGGACGCGGCCGACCGGGCGCGGATGCGGCGCCGCCTGTACCGGGACCTCTCCGTCGTCCGCGCCGAGTTCCAGCGGGCACTCACCGAGCCGCCGCCCACGGGGAGGCGGGCGGCGGCCTGGTGGCCCCTCGTCGTCGCGGTGGAGCGCATCGTGGACGCGACCACCGCGGCGCGGGTCCGGGTGCGGCACGGTTCGGCGCCTCCGGGGTCCGGGGAGGTCGCCGAAGTAGCCGTGCAGCTGCGGGAGCTGGCGGACGGGATCCGGTCCTCGGTGACCCTGGAGGAGGTCCGCGCCGAGTTCGGCCCGGCCGGCCCCCGGGACGGAGTCCTGGAGCACGTCCGCCAGGAGGTCGCGGCGGCCCGAGCGATCGGCGTCCGCGGAGGGCCCACCGCCGAGCTGCCGACCTCGGGCTGAGTGCGGCCGGCCGCGCAGTTCGGGCGACGTGGCGGACCTACCCGATCGTCACCCCCGCCCCCCGAAGGGCCTTCGCCAGGCCGTTGGCCCAGAGCGAATTCACCCGGGCCCGCTCGTTCGCGTCCGGGTTCGGGTTCGTGCAGGACGGCCCGGGCCCGCCCCCGGACATGAGCTCGCTGCACGGACCCTCGTAGTGGTCCGGCAGCCCCAGCACGTGCCCGGTCTCGTGCGCCGTCACGCGCGTGGAGTCGTACTGCTGGTTCTGCGCGTAGTCCAGGAAGATGTAGCCGCCGCCGTGCCCGTCCGTGGAGGCGTACGACCCGCGCGCGTCGTTGCCCTCGTAGTAGGCGAAGTCACCTCCGCCGGACGACGCCTGGAGCTTCACGTTCGACACGGACGCGTTCCAGATGGACGCGCTGTTCGCTATCTGCTGCCGGAAGCTGGGTGCGCCGGACGCGTCGTACGTGACGGTGACGGCCGCGGCACCGGGGTGCGCGGCGCGCTTTTCCGCGACGGACTTCACGACCGCCTCGAAGAACGCCTTGTTGGCGGCGGCGTCCTCCGCGGACCCGGCGTAGCGGGCCTGTGCGGGGGCGGTGGCCTGGGGGGATGCGGTCGCGGGCCCGGCCGCGAGCGCGGTGACGGTGAGCCCCGCGCCGAACGCGCACGCGAGGAGACGGACGACCTTGGACGTGGGGGGTGGTGTCATGGTCATGCAAGAGAGTGTGGGGGCGCGCGGGGCCCGTGGGAATGATGGCACTTGGCGATAACACGGGGTTATCACCCCCGATCCCGTTCCGGGAGCGGCCAGTTGCCGCCTGGCGTGGCCGCGACACCCGCCCTACCCTCGACCTCCATGGAGCTGGAGGTGCGCCACCTGCGCGTCCTGTGCGTGATCGAGGACACCGGCAGCCTGCACAAGGCGGCCCGCCAACTGGGCATGACCCAGCCCGCGTTGAGCACACAGCTGCGCCGCGTGGAGGAATTCCTGGGCGGCCGGCTGTTCAGCCGGGAACGTACCGGCTGCCGCCCCACCCCGCTCGGCCGCGTCCTGCTCACCCGCGCCCGCCCACTCGTCGAGGGGCTGCGCGGCCTGGTCGACGAGACCCGCGCGGCGGCGGCCGCGGCCGCCGAGGGAGCGGGCCGGCTGCGGATCGGCTCCACCGCGAGCCGCGCCCTGCCCGGCTGGCTGCGCCGCCTGCGCACCGGCCCGCCCGGCGACACGGACGAGCCGACGCTGCGCATGGACGTGTCCGCGCACGCCCTGCTGCGCATGGTCGACGAGGACCGCCTCGACGTGGCGTTCGTGCACGAGGTCGAGGGCCATCCGCTGCGGATCCCGGCCGGGCTGGTCTGCCGGGTCCTGGTGGAGCGCGAGCCCCAGTTCGTCTCCCTCGCCACCGACCATCCCGCCGCCCGCCAGCCGGTCGTCCGCCTCAGCGACCTGGCCGACGACCGGTGGATGGTCGACCCGACGGTGGACGGCGAGTGGGACGGGCTGCTGCGGGCCCTGCGCGCGGCCGGCCTCAACCCCCGTGTCCTGCAAGGCGATTACCTCACCGCGGCCTCCCTCGTCGCCACCGGCGAGGTGGTCACGCTCTGCCAGCCCACCTCGCGCTCCCGCCCCGACATGGCGGTCCGTCCGCTGCACGGCGACCCCGTCGGCGTACGCCTGCTGCTCGCGGCCCGCACCGAGGCCGTGCTCGACGCGGTCCACCCGCAGCTGCGGGCCGCGTACTGGGAAGCGGCGCGGCAGTCCCCCGCCTACCGGGAACGCCTCGCGCACCTGGGCACCGACCTTGGTCCCAGCACAATCGGGCCCAAGGTCCAGGACCCGGCCTGACCTGCGGTTTCGCCCCAGTTACCGGAGCGCGGGCGAGTGTCGGCACGGCTGTTACACGACCGACGGACCACGCACATGTGGCGGCTCTAACTTCATATCCGTCGACGCCGCAAAAGGCGCAGACACGGACATTGAGTCACTGGCCGCAAGGCCGGCACGAGCCACGAGGGAAGCACCCATGCGCGCCACCCGACGCACCTTCCGCACCGCCGCCATCGCCACCGGTGCCATCGCCGCACTGGCCGTCCCCGCCACGGCCGCGTTCGCGGACACCACGCCCCAGCCGGTCGCCTCCGACGACCAGTCGCAGAACCAGGACCAGAACCAGGACCAGAACGGCACCGACGGCCAGGACCAGGCCACCCCGGACCAGAACGGCACGGACCACACGGACCAGAACGCGCGGCAGCTGATCAAGTCGACCGACCTGGCCGAGGGCTTCTCCGCCAAGGTCTACAGCGTCGGCGGCAACGGCGCGGAGGCCGACATATTCAAGGCAGGCGCCCTGGTCACCACCCTCAAGGCCAACGGCTCGACGGCCACGACCACCACCGGCGGCTACGTCTTCCAGCTCACCCCTGACGGGCAGCTCACCGCCGACCAGGACTCCAGCGGCGACCGGACGCAGCCCCCGGTCCCGGGCGGCTGGGAGTCCAAGGGCACCACGGACCTCGGCCACGGCTGGACCGCGGACGTGAAGGTCAACGCGTCGGCGCGCACCGCCAAGGCCGACATCGCGCAGAACGGCACGGCCAAGGGCCACCTCACGGCGTACGTCGACGACGCCACGAAGAAGATCGACGGCTACACCTTCACGCTGACCAGCGACGGCACCGTCACCGCGAAGAAGGACGCGAAGCCCGCCCCGGACCACAGGCGCCAGTACGTGAAGACGGTCCGGCTCGCCGACGGCGTCTCCGTCGCCAAGGTCTACAAGCTGGACACCTGCCACTACCAGGCCGACGTCTACGCCCACGGTCAGCGGCTCGACACCCTCGACGCGAACAACAGGACGGCGTACGGCCAGAACAACGGCCTGCACGTCGCCCTGAAGCCGAACGGCAACGTCACGTCGTGGCTGGACGCCGCCCACAAGAAGACCCAGCACACCAAGCCGGCCCCGCAGCCGCACTCCGGCAGCGGCACCGGCAGCAACACCGGCACCGGAACCGGCACCGGCACCCGCACCCTCCCCCAGGGCGGAGTGAAGGCGGGCGCGGAGAACGTCTCGGCGCACACCTCCGGCGGCACCGACAGCACCCCGCTGATCGCGGCGGGAGCCGGTGCGGCGGCGGTCGGTGCGGCCGGCCTGGGCTTCGCGATGTACCGCCGCAAGAACCACAACTGACGTAACTCGCGGACCCGGACCGGCTGTTGGGGCGCCCATGGGGGAGCGCCCCAACAGCCGTGCCCGCTCAGACGCCGATGTCGCGGCCGTCCTCGCGCCACACGGACACCACCGAGGGCCGCACGATCCGGCCCGGCCCGTCCGGCCAGGCGCTCGCGGGCTTCTCGACGGAGGCGCCGTCGACCTCGCCCGGGTGCTGCACGGCGACGATCACGCGCCGGTCCTGCACGAGCGGGCCGCAGGTCTCGGCACCGTTCGGCATGGTCAGGAACTGCTTCAGCTCACCGCGCCGCTCGCCGCGGGTGGCGACGCCGAACAGGCCGTCGTGGGAGCCGAGCTGGTTGCCGTCCGTGGAGATCCACAGGTTGCCGTGCGGGTCGAAGGCGACGTTGTCCGGGCAGGAGATGGGGCTGACCTTCTCCTTCGGGAACCCGGCGAAGTACGTCGCCGGGTCCTCCGGGTCACCCGCGACCAGGAACAGCGACCAGCCGAAGGACAGCGCCTCGGCGCGGCCCCGGTGCTCGGTGAGTTCGAGGACCTGCCCGTGCTTGTTGAGGTTGCGCGGATTGGCCTCGTCGGCACCGGCCTTGCCCGCCTTGCCGCGGTCGGTGTTGTTGGTGAGCGCGACGTACACCTTGCCGGTGCGCGGCGACGGCTCGATGTCCTCGGGCCGGTCCATCTTCGTGGCGCCCGCCTTGTCACCGGCGAGCCGCGTGAAGAGGTAGACCTCGTCGGCGGTCATGCCGTCGACGTGCGAGACGGCCCGGCCGCCCGCGTAGGCGGTGGCGAGCGGAATCCACGTACCGGAGCCGTCGAACTCCCCGTCGGAGGGAAGGGCCCCGCTGCCGTCGATCTCGCTCGCGGGCGAGTTCCCGCTGAGCCTGGCGACGTACAGGGTGCCCTCGTCGAGCAGCGACAGGTTGTGCTCGTGCGCGGCGCGCGAGGTGCCCTTGGCGACGCGCTTGCTGCTGACGAACTTGTAGAAGTAGTCGAAGCGCTCGTCGTCGCCCATGTAGACGACGGGCCGCCCGTCGTCGGTCAGCCGGGGCTGCGCCGCCTCGTGCTTGAACCGGCCCAGCGCCGTCCGCTTGCGGGGCGTGGACTCCGGGTCGTACGGGTCGAGCTCCACGACCCACCCGAACCGGTTGACCTCGTTCGGCTCCTTGGTGAGGTCGAAGCGCTCGTCGAACCGCTCCCACTTGCGCTCGGAGGCGCCGCCGGAGACGCCGTACCGCTTGAGGCGGGCGGCGGTCGTCGGGTCGGTCACGTCCTGGGCGTTGGCGAAGTACTGGTTGAAGTTCTCCTCGCCGTGCAGCGTGGTGCCCCACGGGGTGGTGCCGCCCGAGCAGTTGTTGAGCGTGCCGAGGACGGTGGTGCCGCGCGGGTCGGCCTTCGTGCGGACGAGCGCGCTGCCCGCGACCGGCCCGGACAGCCGGAAGGGGCTGGTGGCGGTGAGCCGGCGGTTGAGGTGGTGCCGGGTGACGGCGGTCAGCGCACCGCTCCTGCGGCTCTCCTCGACCACGACGACGGAAAGACCGTGCGCGGCCCACGCCACCTCGACCTGCTCACGGGTCGGGGCGGCCGGGTCGTAGCCGCGGAACATCAGCACTTCGTCGGTGTACTCGTGGTTGGCGACGAGTACCTGCCGGCCGCGCTCCCCGCGCAGCGGCAGCAGGCTCAGGAAGTCGTTGTTGTAACCGAACTGCCCGGCCTGCGCCCTGGCCGTCTGCTTCTCCGGGTCGAACGCGGGCGCGCCGCGCAGGATGGGCTCGCCCCACCGGATCACGACGTTCTGCGCGTGGCCCGCCGGGACGGTCACGGTGTCGGCGGTGTTCGGCGCGACGGGCGTGAACCGCAGGCCGCGCGCTCCGCGTTCACCACTGCCGTGCCCGTACGCGGCCGGGGTGGCGGCCTGCGCGGGGGCGGCGCCCGTGCCGACGACGGCCGAACCCGCCGCGGCGGCCACAGTCACCACGGCGGCCGTGCGCATCAGGGAGCGCCTGCTGAGGGCTCCGGCGATGACGTCGCCGACGTATTCGTTGTCACTGGTGTTGGGCACCTCGCCGAAGCAGGCGTCACCGCACCGGAACCGACAGGTCATCGCCGAACGCCCCCCGGGATGCCCGCCGTTGACCTCGACCATCGGCAGCATTTTGCGCACGCTTTTCCTCCCCTTTGCGATACGTGTCGGCGTGACGCTAGGCGCGTAGAGGTGCGGCGAGGGGGACGTCGGATGAACGCGGGGTGAACCTGTGCGGGGCGGGCGGCAGTTGCGCGCTCCCCCGATCGGGCCGACCCTTCCCAAGATCACGGTCGGCGGCGGCTAACCTTACGTGTCCGCCCTGGCCAGGGGTTCCAGGGACGTGGGGACAACTCATGCGGAAGGTTGCGCACATGGGCATTCTGGATCTGCTGCGGAACGCGTTCGGGCGGTCCCGCAAACGGGACGAGACCGCACCGGCCGTCACCGAGCAGGAGCCGACGCCGGCCGCGTCCGCATCCGCGGAACAGCCGAAGGTACCCGCTCCCGCGAAGGGCGAGGCACCGGCCGATCCGGCACCGAAGGACGACGAGGCCGCGGACGACCTGGTCGCGGCGGCCTTCGACAACGTGACGGTCCCCAAGCCGTCCCGCAGCACACCGGACCCGATCCCGGAGCCCCGCACCCCGGCTGCCGCCGAATCCACCGCACCCGAGCCCACGACCCCCGAGGTCCCGGCCCAGGCGACGGAACCGGAGCCGACCGCAGAGGTCCCGGCCCAGGAGCCGACCGCAGAGGTCCCCGCCCAGGCCACCGAACCGGAGCCGACCGCAGAGGTCCCCGCCCAGGCCACCGAACCGGAGCCGACCGCAGAGGTCCCCGCCCAGGCCGGTGAGCCGGAGGCCGAGACCGAACCTCCGGCCCAGGCCGACGAGCCCGCCGCCGAAACCCCGGCGCAGGAGCCCGAGCCCGAGACGCCGCTCGCCACCGAGGTCCCGGCCCAGGCGACCGAACCGGAGCCCGAGACCCTGGCCCCGGCCGCGGAAGCCCCGGCCCGGGCCGAGAAGTCGGAG
>NZ_JAMOLN010000178.1 GCF_024448165.1 Streptomyces longispororuber | reverse complement strand
CCGGAACCCCCAAGGGCGTCGCCGTCACCCACGCCGACGTCGTCAACGGCGTCCAGGACCTGCGCCGGGTCGTGCACGTGGGGGAGGGGTCCCGGATGCTCGCCGCGACCTCCGTGAACTTCGACGTCTCCGTGTTCGAGATCTTCACCGCGCTGACCACGGGCGCGAGCGTCCACGTCGTCCGCGACGTCCTCGAACTCGCGGAACGCGGCGGCTGGTCGGGAACCACCCTGAGCGCCGTGCCCGCCGTGCTCTCCGCACTCCTCGACCAGCTCGGCACCGACGCCCCCGGCAGCCCCCGCCTCGACGTGGACACCGTCGTCCTCGCCGGCGAGGCACTCTCCACCGAACTGGTCCGCAAGGTGCGCCGCGCCCTGCCCGACGTCCGCGTCGTCAACGCCTACGGACAGACCGAGAGCTTCTACGCCACCACCCACACGGTCCCGCAGGAGCAGGCGGCCACGACCGGCGCGGTCCCCGTCGGCCGGCCCCTCGCCAACATGCGCGCCTACGTCCTGGGACCCGAACTCACCCCCGTACCGCCCGGCGTGACCGGCGAACTGTACGTCGGCGGCCCGATCGCCCGCGGCTACCACCGCAGCGGCGGGGCGACGGCGCAGCGGTTCGTCGCCTGCCCCTTCGGCCCCGCGGGCGCCCGCATGTACCGCACCGGCGACCTGGCCCGGTGGGACGCCGACGGCCACCTCGTGTACGCGGGCCGGGCCGACACCCAGACGAAGGTGAACGGCATCCGCGTCGAGCCGACCGAGATCGAGACGGTCCTCGCCCGGCACCCCGCGATCGGCCGGGCCGTGGTCACCGTCCGCGAGGACCCCACCGGCACCGCCCGGCTCGTCGGCTACGTGACACCGGCCGCCCCCGACACCACCGGCACCACCGGCACCCCCGTCCTCGACGCCGACCTGCGGCGGTTCGTCGCCGACCGGCTGCCCGACTACATGGTGCCCGCCCTGTTCGTGGTCCTCGACCGGCTGCCGCTGAACGCGAACGGCAAACTGGACCGGGCCGCGCTGCCCGAGCCCGAGTTCGCCCGCGCCGGGTACCGGGCGCCGCGCAGCGACGCCGAGCGCGTTCTCGCCGAGGTGTACGCGGACGTCCTCGACGCCGGGCGGGTGGGCGTCGACGACGACTTCTTCACCAGCGGCGGCGACAGCATCCGGTCCATCCAGGTCGTCGCGCGCGCCAGGACCCGCGGCGTGCTGATCAGCACCCGGGAGGTCTTCGAGCACCGCACCGTCGCCCGGCTCGCGGAACTCGTCGAGGGCCGGGGCGACCAGGAGCGCGTGCGGCTGCCCGAACTGCCGGGCGGCGCCGTCGGCCGGTCCCCGCTGCCCCCGGCCGCCGCCCATGTGCTCGCCCTGGGCGGCGGCATCGGCCGGTTCTGCATGTCCGCGCTGCTCACCCTGCCCGACGACATCGACCGCGCCGGACTGCTCGGCACGCTCCGGGCCGTCCTCGACCGGCACGACGTGCTGCGCTCCCGGCTCGACCGGGCGGAGCAGGCCCTGTGGATCGACCCGGCCGGCGGCGTGGACGTGGAAGCGCTGCTGCGCGAAGTCCCGTACGGCGGCGCCGACCTGCAGGCCGAACTCGACGCGGCGGCGGACCGCCTCGACCCGGACGCGGGCGTCATGGCGCAGTTCGTCCGGTTCACCACCGACCCGGCCACCGGCCCGAACACCGGCCCCGACCGGCTGCTGATCGTCCTGCACCACCTGGTCGTCGACGGAGTGTCGTGGCGGATCCTGCTGCCGGACCTGGCGGCCGCCTGGCAGCGGGTCCGCGACGGCCTCGCCCCCGGACCGGCCGGCACCGGAACCTCGCTGCGCCGATGGGCGCACGCCCTCGCCGACGAGGCGGCGACCCCGGAGCGGACGGCGGAACTGCCCGGCTGGCAGGAGATCCTGCGCACGGACGAACCCCCGCTGGGCGCACGCGAGGTGGACCCGGCACGCGACGTCACCGCCACCGTGGACACCGTGCGCGTCCAGGTCCCGGCCGACGTCACCCGCACCCTGCTCGACACCCTGCCCGCGCTCTTCCACGGCGGCGTCGACGACGGACTCCTCGCCGGGCTCGCCCTGGCCCTGGCCCGCCGCCGCCGCGACCGCGGCACCACCGGCTCCGCGACGCTCGTCAGGCTGGAGGGGCACGGCAGGGAGGAACACCTGGTGCCCGGCGCCGACCTGTCGGGCACGCTCGGCTGGTTCACCGCCATGTACCCCGTACGCCTCGATCTGGCGGGCATCGACGTCGACGAGGCGTTCGCCGGCGGCGCGGCCGCCGGCCAGGCGGTCAAGGCCGTCAAGGAACAGCTGCGGGCCGTGCCCGACAACGGCATGGGCTACGGCCTGCTGCGCCACCTCAACCCGGAGACCGCCGGCGCCCTCGCCGGGCTGCGGCAACCGCAGATCGGCTTCAACTACCTGGGCCGGTCCTCCCGCGCCGACCTCCCCGAGGAACTGCGCGGCCTCGGCTGGACCCCCGACACCACGCACCGCGACCTGATCGCCGCACCCGACGCGAACCTGCCCGTCCTGTCGGCCCTGGAGATCAACGCGGTCGCCACCGGTACCCCCGACGGCGACGAACTCACCGCCTACTTCGGCTTCCCCACCGGCGTGCTCACCCGCGACGAGGTGACCGGACTGGCCGGCCTGTGGGTCGAGGCACTGACCGCCCTGGCCCGGCACGCCACCACCCCCGGCGCCGGCGGACTGACCCCGAGCGACGCGCCGCTGGTCGCGGTGGGCCAGCAGGAGATCGACACCTGGGAGGACCGGTTCGGCACGCTGGCCGAACTGTGGCCGACGACGCCCGTGCAGTCCGGGATGCTGTTCCACACCCAGCTCGCCGGATCGTCCTTCGACGCCTACCACATGCAGCTCGTCTTCCAGCTGTCCGGCGACGTCGACCCGGAGCGCATGCACCGGGCCGCCCAGGCCCTGCTGGACCGGCACGCCGGCCTGCGCGCCGCGTTCGCCGACCGGGCGGACGGCGGCGTCGTCCAGGTGGTGCCGGACACGGTGGCCCTGCCCTGGCGGCACCTCGACCTCACCGCGACCGACGAGCCCGAACGCACCGCCACGTTCGAGCGGTTCCTCGCCGAGGACCGGGCCACCCACTTCGACGTGGGCGCCCCGCCCCTGATCCGCCTCGCCCTCGCCGTCCTCGAACCCGGCGGTGCCGAACTCGTCCTGACCGCCCACCACGTCCTGCTCGACGGCTGGTCCACGCCCCTGCTGATGCGCGACCTGCTGCTGCTCTACGCCTCCGACGGCGATCCGGCGGACCTGCCCGCGACCCGCGACTTCGGCTCCTTCCTGGCCTGGCGCGCCCGGCAGGACGAGGCCGAGTCCGCCCGGGTGTGGGCCGCCGAGCTCGCCGGGGTCGAGGAGCCGACGCTGCTCGCGCCCGGCGCCGACGGCGTGGGCGCCGACGGCGTCGACCAGATCGAGATCCCGCTGCCGCCCGACGAGGCGCGCGAGCTCACCCGGCGCGCCGCCGAGTGGGGCATCACCGTCAACACCCTGGTCCAGGGCGCCTGGGCGCTGCTGCTCGGCGGTCTCACCGGCCGCCAGGACGTGGTGTTCGGCGCCACCGTCTCCGGCCGCCCCGCCGCCGTGCCCGACGTCGACGCGATGGTCGGCATGTTCATCAACACCCTGCCCGTACGCGTCGAATACGCTCCCGGCGACACCCTCACCGAGATCCTCACCCGGCTCCAGAGCCGCCAGGCCGGTCTCATGGAGCACCACTACTACGGGCTCACCGAGATCCAGCAGACCGTCGGCCTGCCGTCGCTCTTCGACACCCTGGTCGTCTTCGAGTCGTACCCCGTCGACAAGGAGGGCCTGGGCGCCGCAGCCGACGCCGCCGACGGGATCACCTTCACCGGACTGCGCCCGTCGACGGCCACCAACTACCCGCTGACCCTGATGGCGGCGGTCGACCCCCACCTCCAGCTCGTCCTCCAGTACGCGCAAGGAGTCTTCGACCGGGACACGGTCCAGGGGTTCGCGGCCCGCCTCGTGCGCGTCCTGCGGCAACTGGCGGACCCCGCCGGGCCGACGGCCGCGCGCGTCGACCTCCTGGACCCGGCCGAACGCGACCGGCTGCTCACCGAGTTCAACGACACGGCCGCCCCCACCCCGGACGTCACGGTCCACGGCCTCGTCGAGGCCCAGACGGCCCGCACCCCGGACGAGGTCGCCGTCGTCGCCGGGGACGCGTCGCTCACCTACCGCGAGGTGAACGCCCGCGCCGACCGGCTGGCCCGCGCGCTGGCCGGGCGCGGAGCCGGACCCGAGTCGGTGGTGGCCGTGTCGCTGCCGCGGTCGGCGGACCTCGTGGTCGCCCTGCTCGCCGTCCTGAAGACCGGCGCCGCCTACCTGCCGGTCGACCCCAAGTACCCCAGCCACAGGCTGGCGGCCGTCTTCGACGAGGCACGCCCGTGCCTCGTCCTGACCGACTCCGAGACCGTCGCGGTGCTGCCGCCGCACGACGCCGGGGACGTCCTCCTCGACACCCTCGACCTGCCCGCCACCGACACCACTGGTCCTGAACTGCCTTGCCACACCGAGCAGTTGGCGTACGTGATGTACACCTCCGGCTCCACCGGCAAGCCCAAGGGCGTCGCCATCACCCACCGCAACGTGGTCAACGGCGTGCTGCGGCTCGCCTCCCGTGTCGGCCTGGCCCCCGGCAAGCGGCTCCTCGCGGGCACCTCGGTCAACTTCGACGTCTCGGTGTTCGAGATCTTCACGACCCTCGCCACCGGCGGCGTCGTCGAAGTGGTCAGGGACGTCCTGGTCCTCGGCGAACGGGACGGCTGGCGCGGCAGCGTCATCTCCACCGTGCCGTCCGCGTTCGCCGAACTCGTCGACGAGATCGCCGGCCGCACCGACGTCGAGACCGTCGTCTTCGCCGGCGAGGCCCTGCCCGCCTCGCTCGTCGCGAAGACCCGCAACGCCTTCCCCGGCGTCCGGATCGTCAACGCGTACGGGCAGAGCGAGTCGTTCTACGCCACCACCTGCACCCTCACCGGCGACCCGGACGACGCCGCGGGCAGCGTGCCCGTCGGCACCCCGCTCGGCAACATGCGCACCTACGTCCTCGGCCCGGGCCTCGCCCCGGTGCCGCAGGGCACCGTCGGCGAGCTGTACGTCGGCGGGAACGTGGGCCGCGGCTACCACGGCCGCGCCGCACTCACCGCGGAACGCTTCGTCGCCGACCCGTTCGGCCCGCCCGGCGCCCGCATGTACCGCACCGGGGACCTGGCCCGCCTCGACGGCGCGGGCCGCCTCGCCTACGCGGGCCGCTCGGACGCCCAGGTCAAGGTGCGCGGCTTCCGCGTCGAGCCCGGCGAGGTCGAGGCCGCGCTCACCGCGCACCCCGGCGTCGCACAGGCCGCCGTCCTCGCCCACGACCGGCCCGGCAGCGGCACCGGCACCCGGCTCGTCGCGTACGTCGTGCCCACCGGAACCCTGGACACGAAGGAGCTCCACGACTTCGTCGCGCGGCGCCTGCCGGACTTCATGGTGCCCTCCGCCGTCACGGTCCTCGACCGGCTGCCGCTCGCCCCGAACGGCAAACTGGACCGGGCCGCGCTGCCCGAACCCGAGTACGCCGGCACCGCCTACCGGGCGCCCCGCACCCCCCGCGAGGAAGTCCTGGCCGCCCTGTGCGCCGAAGTGCTCGGCATCGACCGCGTCGGCATCGACGACGGCTTCTTCGACCTCGGCGGGCACTCCCTGCTCGCCACCCGGCTCATCAGCCGCGCCCGCGCCGAACTGGGCATCGAGATACCCATCCGCAAGATCTTCGACCTGCCGACAGTGGCCGCGCTCGCCGCGTGGTCGGAGGAATCGGCCGCTCCCCGCCGCCCCAGCCTGCGCCAGATGATCGTCAAGGAGTGAAGCGATGATTCCGCTGTCCTTTGCCCAACGCCGCATGTGGCTCCTGCACCAGCTGGAGCGCGGGGCGGCGACCTACAACATCTCGGCGGCGTTCCGGCTGACCGGCGCCCTCGACCGGGACGCCCTCGTCGCCGCGCTCCACGACGTCGTCGCCCGGCACGAGATCCTGCGCACCGTCTACGCGACCGACGACGCCGGCGAGCCGCACCCGCGGACCCTGCCCGCGGCCGAGGCGGCGCCCGAGGTGCGGGTCGTCGACGTGGCGCCCGCCGACGTGCCCGCCGTGCTCGACGAGGCCGTCGCGCACCGCTTCGACCTGGCGGCCGAACTCCCCTTCCGGGCCAGCCTGTTGCGCTGCTCCGACGAGGAGCACGTGCTCGTCCTCGTCGTCCACCACATCGCCTCCGACGGCAGCTCAAGCGCCCCGATGATGGGCGACCTGTTCGCCGCCTACACCGCCCGCAGGGACGGCCGCGCACCGGCGTGGGAACCGCTGCCCATCCAGTACAAGGACTACGCGGTGTGGCAGCGCGAGGTGCTCGGCGACGTGGCCGACCCCGGCAGCCTCGCCGCCGCGCAGGTCGAGTACTGGCGCAAGGAACTCTCCGGGGTGCCGCAGCCGCTGAACCTGCCGCTGGACCGGCCCCGGCCCGCCGAGGCGAGCTCGGACGGCGACACGGTCGGCATCGAGGTGGCCCCCGGCGTGGTGACCGCCCTGCAGAAGCTCGCCACCGAACGCGGCACCAGCATGTCGATGCTCATGCAGGCCGCGCTCGCCGTGCTGCTGAGCAAGATCGGCGGCGGCGACGACGTGACGATCGGCTCCCCGATCGCCGGCCGCACCGACGAAGCGCTCACCGACCTGATCGGATGCTTCGTCAACACCCAGGTGCTCCGCGCCGACCTCGCCGGGAACCCGTCGTTCACCTCCCTGCTCGCACAGGTCAGGGACAAGTCCCTCGCCGCCTACGAGCACCAGGACGTGCCGTTCGACGTCATCGTGGAGGCGATCAACCCCGAGCGCTCCGCGGCCTACCAGCCGCTGTTCCAGGTCATCTTCGCCTGGCAGAGCTACACGAAGCCGGACCTCGCGCTCCCCGGCCTCGACGTCGCGTTCGAGCAGGCCGTCCCGTCCACCGCCATGGTCGACCTGACCTTCTTCATGGCCGTCGACGACTCGGGGACGCTGCGCGGCGACCTCCAGTACGCGACGAAGCTCTTCGACCGCGCGTCGGCGCAGACGATCGTCGCCCGGCTCGTCCGCGTCCTCGAACAGCTCGCCGCCGATCCCGGCCTGCGCGTCGGCGACGTCGACGTGCTGATCGACGGCGAGCGGGACCGCCTCGTGCCCGGGGCCGACGCCACCGCCGCCGGCATCCCCGACGTCACCCTGGTCGAGCTGTTCGAGCGGCAGGCGGCGCGGCGGGCCGACGCCGTCGCCCTGGTCCACGAAGGCACCGGCCACACCTACGGCGAACTCAACGCCCGCGCCAACCGGCTCGCCCGGCACCTCGTCACCCGCGGCGTGGGCCCCGAGTCCCTCGTCGGGATCTGCCTGGAGCGCTCCGCCGACCTCGTCGTCGCCCTCCTCGCGGTCCTCAAGGCGGGCGGCGCCTACCTGCCCATCGACCCCGGCTCCCCGGCCGACCGCATGGCCTACCTGGTCGAGGACGCCCGGCCCGTCCTGCTGGTCACCACGAGCACCACCGGCGCCGCGCACGACCTGGCCCAGGACCTCCCGCAGATCCTCCTCGACCGCACCGAAACCCACGCAGGACAGCCCGGCACCGACCTCACCGACGCCGAGCGCCGCTCGCCCCTGCGCCCCGACCACCCGGCGTACGTCATCTACACCTCCGGCTCCACCGGCCGCCCCAAGGGCGTGCTGATCCCGCACCGCAACGTGGTCGGACTCTTCCACGCCACCCAGGACTTCGCCTTCGGCGCGGACGACGTGTGGACCCTCTTCCACTCCTACGCCTTCGACTTCTCGGTGTGGGAACTGTGGGGGCCGCTGCTGCACGGCGGCCGCCTCGTCGTCGTCCCCCACGACGTCTCCCGGTCGCCGGCCGACTTCCGCCGGCTCCTCGCCCGCGAGCGGGTCACCGTCCTCAACCAGACGCCCTCCGCCTTCTACCAGCTCGTCCAGGCCGACGCCCAGACCGACGCCCAGGACCCCGGCGACGAACTGGCCCTGCGCTACGTCGTGTTCGGCGGCGAGGCCCTCGACCTCAACCGCCTCACCGACTGGTACGAGCGCCACGCCCCCGACGCGCCGGTGCTGGTCAACATGTACGGCATCACCGAGACCACCGTGCACGTGACCCGCATCGACCTGGACGAGCGCTCCGCGGCCCGGCACCCGGCCGGCACGATCGGCGAGGCCGTCCCCGGACTGCGCGCCTACGTCCTGGACACCCACCTCAAGCCGACGCCGCCCGGCGTCACCGGCGAGCTCTACGTGGCGGGCTACGGCCTGGCCCGCGGCTACCACGCCCGGCCGGGACTGACCGCAGGACGGTTCGTCGCCTGCCCCTTCGGCGCGCCCGGCGAGCGGATGTACCGCAGCGGCGACCTGGTCCGCCGGGGCCCGGACGGCGGCCTGGAGTACGCGGGCCGGGCCGACTCCCAGGTGAAGATCCGCGGCTTCCGCATCGAACTGGGCGAGATCGAGCAGGCCATGGCGGGACACCCCGGTGTGGCGCAGGCCGTGGTCGTGGTGCGCGAGAACCAGGAGGGCGACAAGCGGCTCGTGGGGTACGCGGTGCGCGAGCCCGACGCCGCGGCCGTCGACCCCGACGAGCTCACCGCCTACCTGCGGGAGCGGCTCCCGGACTACATGGTGCCCTCCGCCGTCCAGGTACTGGCGGACGTCCCGCTCACCTCGAACGGCAAGCTCGACCGCCGCGCCCTGCCCGAGCAGGACACCCCCCGCACACCGGTGGGCGCGCGGCCGCGCAACGCCTACGAGGAGCAACTCTGCGCCCTGTTCGCCGAGTTGCTCGGCGTGGACCACGTCGGCATCGACGACGGCTTCTTCGCCCTGGGCGGGCACTCGCTCCTCGCCACCCGGCTCAGCGTCCGCATCCGCAAGCAGTTCGACATCGACATCCCCATCAGGACGATCATCCGCTACCCCACGGTGGCCGAGCTCGCCGCGCTGATGCTGGCCGGCGGCGTCCCCGACGACGACGCCGACTCGTTCGCGGTCGTGCTGCCCCTGAACGCAGACCCCGGCACCGGCAAGCCGCCCATGTGGTTCTTCCACGGCGGCGGCGGTCTCGGCTGGGCGTACTACAGCTTCGTCCTGCACCTGCAGGACCGCGCCGCCTACGCCCTGCAGTCCCGCGGCTCCGACGGCGTGGAGGCCCTGGCCGCCTCCGTGCCGGAGATGATCGACGACTACGTCACCGAGATGCTGCGGATCCAGCCGGAAGGACCCTTCCACCTGGTCGGCTGGTCCTACGGCGGCACCGTCGTGCAGGCCGTCGCGGAGGCGCTCGACCGGCGCGGCCACGAGATCGCCCTCGTCGCGATCCTGGACGCCCAGCCGGGCGGCCACGGCTTCGCCGACGTCCACGCCGGCAAGGACGCGACGGACTACCGGGCGGAACTGGAGGACGACTTCAGCCAGTACATCCGCACCGGCAACCGGCAGGGCTTCCTCGACACCATGTCGAAGGTCCTCGCCAACAACACGTCCCTGATGAGCGCTTTCGAATCGCCGGTCTACCGGGGCGACGTGCTGTATTTCAACGCGGCGCTGGAGGAGCCGTCGTACGCGCACCTGTGGCGGCCGTACGTCGGCGGCTCCCTGGAGGTGCACGAGGTGCAGGCCACGCACCACGAGATGCACATGCCCGCGCCCGTGGCCGAATTCTTCGAGGTCGTCCACCGCAAGCTGGCGGCCCAGGACGAGGGGAGTGGGTCGAAGTGACACAGGCCGGTACGTCGGCGGACCACGGGGACCGGACCACGCTGCTGTGCGTGCCGTTCGCCGGAGCGGGACCGTCGTTCTTCCACCCCTGGCAGGCGCTGGCCGCCGATCGGTGGCGCGTGACCTCGGTCGAACTGCCCGGCAGGGAACGGCGGATCCTGGAGACGCCGTACCGCAACGTCGTCGAGGCGGCCAAGGGCTCCGTGGACGACGTCGTCGACGACATCGGCGAAGGAAACCGGTGCGTGCTCTTCGGCCACAGCCTGGGCGCCGTCCTCGCGTACGAACTGGTGCATCTGCTCGGCACCCGCGGCGTCCACGTCGACCAGCTGGTCGTCAGCGGGTCGCCGGGGCCGTGGACGCAGCGCGAGCGGCGCGCGGCCGGGCTCCCCGACGACGAGTTCCTCGCCAGGGTCGAGGAGTTCGCGGGATTCCGGCACGAAGCGCTCGACCACCCGGAGATGCGGGAACTGATCCTGCCCGTCCTCCAGGCCGACTGCGAGATGCACGAGAGTTACCTGCCGAGCACCGACACACCGGTGTCGGTGCCGATCCGCTCGCTGCGGGGCAGTTCCGACGGCCTGGTCACCGCGGACGAGGCCCGCCAGTGGCAGGCCGCGACCACGGCGGAGTTCAGCTACACGGAGTTCCCCGGCGACCACATGTACCTCGTCGACAGCGGCCCGGACGTCCTGGACGCGATCGCGGCGCACTGACCCGGCCCGCCCGCACGAAACGGCGGCCGCCGGAACCCGGAAGGGTTCCGGCGGCCGCCGCGGTCGTGGGCGGATCAGCCGCTCACCGCCGGGCCGGTGGACCGAACCAGGTGGTGAGGGCGGTGCGCAGGGCGGCGCGGCCGGGCGGGCCGTCGGGGGCCGCCGCCCAGGCGACGTGACCGTCGGGGCGCACGAGCAGCGCCGCCGGAGCGGGCACCTCGCCGATGACCGGAACGGACCAGTGGTCGGCCTCGCTGCGCGCCTCGACGACGTCCACGCGGTCGGCCCAGCCCGCGGCGACCGCCGCCGACGCACCCCCGCCGCGCAGATCGAGCAGCACAGGACGCCCCGCACACAGCAGTTCGTGGACCCGGGTGGCACCGTCGGCCGTCTTGAGGTCCGCGTCCGGCACCCGGCGCCCCGCCAGCGGATGGTCGCAGTCCGCCGGGTACCGGACGTCCAGCGCGGTGAGCATCGCGCGCAGGTGACGGTTCACGTCGTCGAACACCAGCAACTCGCCGAACACCTCGCGCAGCGCCTCCGTCTGCGGTCCTGGCCGGGCCAGCGCCGACTGCGCCCGGGTGTTGTGCAGCACCCGCTCCGCGACCGGGTGGCGCTCGGCGTGATAGCTGTCCAGCAGGCCCTCCGGCGCCCGGCCGCGCACCACGGAGGCGAGCTTCCAGCCCAGGTTGACCGCGTCCTGCACGCCCATGTTCAGCCCCTGCCCACCGGCCGGGAAGTGGATGTGCGCCGCGTCGCCCGCCAGCAGCACCCGGCCCTGCCGGTAGCGGTCGGCCTGCCGCGCGGCGTCGTTGAACCGGGAGACCCACCGCGGCTTCCGCATGCCGAAGTCCGTGCCCGCGAGCCGCACCAGCGACTCCCTGAGCTGCTCGAACGTCGCCGGTTCGGCGGACCCGGCGACCCGGTCGTAGTCGGAGGTGATCACCCGGAACCAGCCCGGCTCGAACGCGATCGCCGAGTAGTCGCCGCCGGGACCGCGCCGCACCCAGACGTACTCCTCGGTCAGATCCGGGAGTTCCACGTCGCCGATCAGCGCGGTCATCGTCGCCGGCGTACCGGGGAAGCCGATGCCCGCCAGCTTGCGCACCGTACTGCGCCCGCCGTCGCAGCCCACGAGATAGCGGGCGCGCAGCGCCGCGGTCCCGCCTCCGTCCGTACCCAGCTCGACGGTCACGCCCTCCGCGTCCTGGCGGATCCCGGTCACCGGGGCCGATCTGCGCACCCGCACCCCCAGCTCGGCGGCCCACTCCTCCAGCAGCCGCTCGATGACCGACTGCAGGATCATCAGCGGGTACGCGTGCCGGGACTCAGACTCGTCGAAGTCCAGGTAGAGACCGGAGAAGTGGCCCACCGGCTGCAGCTCGCCGGCCGCCAGGAAGCGGTCCAGGACGCCGCGCTGGTCCAGCACTTCGAGCGTGCGCGCGTGCATTCCTCCGGCCCGCGACTCGCCCGTCCGTTCCACGAGCCGCTCGACCACCGTCACGTCGACGCCCGCCAGCCGCAGTTCGCAGGCGAGCATCAGGCCGGTCGGCCCGGCGCCCGCGATCACCACGTCCGCGTCGGTATCGCTGTGTCCCACGTCGTGCCCCCTCAATCCACTGGGCCTCGCCCGCCGTTGCACATTCGCCCTCACGGTCACGGAGCGCGGATCAGCCGGTCAACCCCATCGGCCGGCGCGCGGGCGCACCCCGCCGACCCGGTGGGAGCGGGCCCCGATCCACGCGACGATCGACTCGCCCGATCAAGGAACGTGTCTCGCCGGCGGGACAGCGCACAGAGCCCCGGAGGAAGGAAAGGACCCGCAATGGACCAACAAGCCGCGTCTTCGAGCGCGCCGGTGTCGCTGGGGCAGGAGATCGCCGAGCTGTGGGGGGAGCACCTCGACGGCCGGACCGTCGGCGTGGACGACGACTTCTTCGCGCTCGGCGGCAATTCACTGACCGGCATCAAGATCATCGACCGGGTGGCGCAGGACTACGACGTCCGGCTGTCCGTACGCGACTTCTACCTCGCCCAGACCCCGGCCCGGGTCGCCGAGCTGATCGAGCGGGCGAGGGCCGCGGCGTGAGGCTGACGCCGGGCCCCCGGCGCGCCATCGACCTCGACGCCGTCGACCTGTTCGACCTCGACCTCTACACGGCGGGCGACCCGCACCCGATCTGGGACGAGATGCGCGAGCGGGCGCCCCTGCACCACCAAGTCCTCCCGGACGGCCGGGAGTTCTGGTCCGTGACCCGCTACGAGGACGTCTGCCGGGTGCTCGGCGACCACCGGGAGTTCACCTCGGAGCGCGGCACCGTCTGCACCCACCTCGGGCAGGACGACGTCGCGGCCGGCACCCTCCTGACGTCCACCGACCCGCCCCGGCACACCGAGGTCCGCAGGGCCATCGGCGCCCGGCTCACCGCCCGGGCCGTGGCGCCCTGGGAGGACCGGATCCGGCAGTCCGTCGTCCGCTTCCTCGAACCGGCCCTGGACGGCGCCCCCTTCGACCTGGCCGAGCAGGCACTGCTCCTCCCGGCGATCGTCACCGGCCCGCTCCTCGGCATCCCGGAACGCGACTGGGCCGAACTCGTCCAGCTGACCGCGATGGTGACGGCCCCCTCCGACCCGCACTTCCAGATGGGCGGCGAAGCCGCGACACTCGCGATCTCCCACCACGAACTCGTCACCTACGTCACCGACCGGGTGAAGCGGCGGCGGGCCTCCGGCGACACGGACGGCAGCCTCCTCGACCACCTCATGAGCGTCCACGCGGGCGACGCGCCGCTGACCGACGAGGAGATCGCCCTCGACGGCTACAGCATCCTGCTGGGCGCCAACGTGACGACGCCGCACACCGTCTCCGGCACCGTGCAGGCGCTCATCGAGCGGCCCGAGCAGTTCGACAAGGCGCAGGCCGACCCCACGCTGATCCCCAACCTCGTCGAGGAAGGACTGCGCTGGACCTCCGCCGCCTGCAACTTCATGCGGTACGCGGTCGACGACGTACAGATCGGCGGGGGCACGATCCCGGCCCGCGGCGCCGTCGTCGCCTGGATCGGGTCCGCCAACCGGGACGCGAGCCGCTTCCCCGACCCGCACACGTTCGACATCACCCGCGACAACGCCAAGCGCCAGGTCGCGTTCGGCTTCGGACCGCACTTCTGCATCGGCGCGCCCCTGGCCCGGCTGACCCTGCGGATCTTCTTCGAGGAACTGCTCCAGCGGTGCGGATCGATCGAGCTCGCCGGTGAACCAGAGCACCTGCGCTCGCACTTCATCGCCGGCCTGACCCACCTGCCCATCGTCGCCCAGGAACGGCGGACGCCATGACCCCCGGCCCCACCACCACCGCGTCGCCGTGGTTCGTCCGGCCGCCGGCCCCCGACGCCACCGGCCGGATCTTCTGCTTCCCCTTCTCCGGGGGCGGCGCGTCGGCGTTCAGCGCCTGGCCGGCCGAGATCGGCGGCGCCGAGATCTGCCCAGTGCAGTTCCCCGGCCGCGAGAACCGGCTCGGCCACCCCCACTACGGCACCTACGAGAAGCTCGCCGACGACCTCGTCGAAGCCCTGGCACCGCACCTCGACCGGCCGTTCGCGTTCTTCGCGCACTGCGCGGGCGCCCTGCCCGCCTACGAGACCGTGCTCCGCCTCGCCGGACTCGGCCTGCCCACACCGCGGCGCCTCTTCGTGTCCGGCCAGCCCGCCCCGCACGACGCCGCCCGCGACCGGATGCTGACCATGACCGAACCCCAGCTCCGCACCGAACTGGAGACGTTCCTGCGCGGCCGGGGCATCGAACCGCGCCCGGACATGATCGACATGGGCCTGTCCGTCCTGCTCCGCGACCACGCCGCCGCCGGCGCCTACCGGCGCGTGGAGCGGGTCGCCGTGCCGTGCCCCGTCGTCGTCCTGCACTGGCGCGACGACCCCGACGTGACACCCGACCAGCTCGCGGGGTGGCGCCCGTACTCCGACACGGTCGACGTCCGCCAGGTCGACGGCGGCCACTACGACTTCATGGACGCGCCGGACGGCCTGCGCGCGGTGCTGACGTCCTGGCAGTGAGAGCGATGCAGTCCGTACGCGCCGAGCCGGCCGTACGCCGAGAGGACCGGAAGGGGTTCGCATGAGTGGCGCAGCCACCGGTGTTGCCGTCGTCGGGATGTCGTGCCGCTTCCCCGGCGTGCCCGACCTGGGAGCGTTCTGGCGGCTGCTCCTCGACGGGAGGTCGACCGTCGGCACGTTCCCCGGACAGCGGGCCACCGACGCGACCCACCCCGCCCACGCGTCCCCATGGTCCCAGCCGTCCCATCCTGACGCCGCCACCGTGCGCACGGGATCGTTCTTCGACTCCATCGACGGCTTCGACGCGGAGTTCTTCGGAACGGGCGCGGCGGAGGCCGCCGCCATGGACCCCGTGCAGCGGCTCGGCCTCGAACTCGCCTGGGAAGCCGTCGAGGACGCCCGCGTCCCGGCGACCGCGCTCGCGGGCCGCGCCGTCGACGTCCTGGTCGGCGCCGCGCCCTCCGGGTACGAACTGCTGCGCAAGCTGTCCGGCAGCGACCGCGACGACCACTACGCCGCCCTCGGCTCCAGCGGCGCGCTGATCGCGAACCGCATCTCCCACCTGTTCGACGCCCGCGGCATGAGCCTGGCCACGGACTCCGGCCAGTCCTCCTCGCTGGTCTCCCTCGCCCTGGCCTGCGACCGGATCAGGGGCGGCGCCGCCGACCTGGCGATCGCGGGCGGCGTCCACCTGATCGCCGACCCGGAGGCGGGCCTCGGCCTGGCGAACCTGGGCGCCCTCTCGCCCGACGGCCGCTGCTTCACCTTCGACGAGCGGGCCAGCGGCTTCGTCCGTGGCGAGGGCGGGGCGTTCGTCGTCCTGAAGCGGCTCGACCTCGCCGTCGCCGACGGCGACCACATCTACGCGGTGGTGCGTGGCTGGGGCGTCGGCAGCGGCGGTGCGTCCAGCCGGATGCCGGACCCCAGCCCCGGCGGCCAGGCGGCGGCCGTGCTGGCCGCGCTCGACCGCGCGGAGCTCCCCTTCGACGACGTCGACTACGTGGAGGCCCACGGCACCGGCACCCGGGTCGGCGATCCGGCCGAACTGTCCGGCCTGCGCGAGGTGTTCCGGCGGACCGGCCGCGAGCGCCGCCTCACGATCGGCTCGGTGAAGACGAACGTCGGACACCTGGAGCCCGCCGCGGGCATCGTCGGCTTCGTGAAGACGGCGCTCTGCGTGGACCGTGCGCACCTGGTCCCGCACCTGAATTTCCGCTCCCCGAACCCCGCCGTCCCCGACTTCCACCGCGACTTCGAGGTCCTCGACGCCGCACGGCCGTGGCCCGGCAGCCCCGACCGGCCGCGCCGGGCCGGGGTGTCCGCGTTCGGCCTCGGCGGCACCAACGCGCACCTGATCCTCGAACAGGCACCGGGAGACGGCAGCAACCCGTCTGAACTCCCCTCTGAAACAGGCGAGTTGCCGGTCGCGAGTGCCGCCGGAGTGCTGCCCTGGGTGCTGTCCGCGCGGTCCGAGGCGGCCCTGCGCGAGCAGGCCGCACGGCTGCGGGACCTCATGGCGGGCGACGCGGCACCGTCGGCCGCCGACGCCGCCCACTCCCTCGTGTCGACGCGGACCGCGTTCGCTCACCGGGCGGTCCTGCTGAGCGGCGACCGCGACGAGACGCTGACCGGCCTCGGACAGCTGGCGACCGGCGGCACGGCCGCACGGACGGTGCGCGGCACGGCCGGGGGAGCGGCGGGCCCGGTCGTCTTCGTGTTCCCCGGCCAGGGCTCCCAATGGCAGGGCATGGGGAGGCGGTTGTACGCCGAGTCGGAGGTCTTCGCCCGGTCGATCGACGCCTGCGACCGCGCCCTGCGGCCCTGGCAGGACTGGTCCCTGACCGAGCTGCTGACCGGCCGGGAACCGGCACCGGCGGCGGACCACGGGGACACCGTGGTCCAGCCCGCGCTGTTCGCGATGATGGTGTCCCTGGCCCGCCTGTGGCGCTCGCTCGGCGTGGTCCCCGACGCGGTGGTCGGCCACTCGCAGGGCGAGATCGCCGCGGCCTGCGCGTCGGGCGCCCTCTCCCTCGACGACGCGGCACGGGTCGTCGCCCTGCGCAGCCAGGCCCTGACCGAACTGGCCGGCCACGGCGGACTGACCGCGGTGGCGGCGTCCCTGGGCCAGGTCGAGGAACTCATCGCCCACTGGCCAGGACGGCTCTCCGTGGCCGCGGTCAACGGACCGGCCTCGGTGGTGATCTCCGGAGACCCCGGCGCCCTGGACGAGTTCGCCGCCCGGGCCGCCGACGACGGCGTCCGCGCCCGCCGCGTCAGGGTCGAGTACGCCTCCCACTCCCACCACGTCGAGCGCATCCGCGACCGGGTGCTCCGGGCCGCCGACGGCATCACGCCGGGACCGACAGCCGTGGAGTTCCATTCCACGGTCACCGCCGGGCCCCTCGACACCCGCGCCCTCGACGCCTCGTACTGGTACGACAACCTGCGCTCCACGGTGCGGTTCGGCGAGGTCGTCGAGCAGCTCATGCGGACCCGCGGAGGCGTGTACGTGGAGGTCAGCCCGCACCCCGTGCTCCAGGTGGCGATGGCGGAGACCGCCGACGCGCTGGCCGACCCGCCCAAGGTCGTGGGCACCCTGAGCAAGCACGACGGCAGCGCGGCCGAGGTCCTGGAGTCGCTGGCCGAACTGCACGTGCGCGGCGTGCCCGTGGACTGGGAGGCGGCGCTCGCCGCCCACCGGCCGCACCGGACCGCCCTGCCGACCTACCCGTTCCAGCGGCAGCGGCACTGGCTCACCGCATCCGGCGACACCGGCACCACGACCGGCGCCGGACCCGCCGACGGGCCCGACGCACGCACCGCCGCGGCGGACCTGGGATCGGAGGCGGAGGTGCTCGCGCTCGTGTGCGCCGAGACGGCGGCCGTCCTCGGCACGGGTGACACGGACCCGGCGGGCGCCGGACTCGCCGCGCGGTCGACCGAGCCCTTCAAGACCCTGGGCTTCGACTCGCCGATGGCGGTGGCCCTGCGCAACCGGCTCACCGCGGCGACCGGCGTACGGCTCCCGGCCACCGTCGCGTTCACCCACCCCACCCCGCAGCGGCTCGCCCGCCACCTCTTCTCCGTCCTCGAACCGGCGGCGCCCGAACCGGCCGTAGCCGTACCGTCGGCACCCGCGCCACCGGCACCGCGCGAGGTGGCACCTCCGGCCGACGCACTGCGGGAGAGCCACAGCGACGACGACCTGTACGCGCTGATCGACCGCGGATACGTGTAGCCGCACCCGTCCGGCCGCCGGCCCCGTGCGGCCACCCGTCCCGTCACACCCAGTCTGCTGAGCAACCGTTGGGGGAGGCCCTCGTGGAGGATGTCGACAAGCTCCGGTCCTACTTGCGACGCGCCGTCGGCGACGCGCAGCAACTGCGCGAGCGCGTACGCGAGTTGGAGGAATCCGCGCGCGAACCCATCGCGGTCGTGGGCGTGGGGTGCCGCTTCCCGGGCGGAGTGACTTCCCCCGAGGGACTGTGGGGCGTCGTCTCCGACGAGGTCGACGCGATGAGCGACTTCCCCGTCGACCGCGGCTGGGACCTGGCGGCACTGCGCGACCCCGACCCCGAGGCACCCGGCACGACCACCACGCGCGCCGGCGGGTTCCTGCCCGAACTCGCCCGGTTCGACGCGCCGTTCTTCGGCATCAGCCCGCGCGAGGCGCTGGCGATGGACCCGCAGCAGCGCCAGCTCCTGGAGACGACGTGGGAGGCGCTGGAACGGGCGGGCATCGACCCGGCCGGACTGCGGGGCACGGCGACCGGGGTCTTCACCGGCCTGTACGCCGTCGACTACGGCCCGCGGATGGGCGGCGCGGCCGCCGGCGACGTCGCGGGCTTCGCGCTCACCGGCACGTACACCAGCGTGGCCGCGGGCCGCGTCGCGTACACGCTGGGTCTCGAGGGCCCGGCGATCTCCACCGACACCGCGTGCTCGTCGTCCCTGGTCGCGATCCACCAGGCCGTACGGTCCCTGCGGTCGGGGGAGACGACGCTGGCGCTGGCCGGCGGGGTGTCGGCGCTGTCCACCCCCGGCCTGCTGGTCGAACTCGCCCGGCAGCGGGGCCTGTCGGAGGACGGGCGTTGCAAGGCGTTCGCGGAGGCGGCGGACGGTACGGGCTTCGCCGAGGGCGTCGGCGTGCTGGTCCTGGAGCGGCTGTCGGACGCGCGGCGCAACGGCCGCCGGATCTGGGCCGTCATCCGCGGTTCGGGCATCAACCAGGACGGCGCGTCCAACGGCCTGACCGCGCCCAGCGAGCTGGCGCAGCGCAGCGTCATCCGGGCGGCCCTGGCCGACGCCGGGCTGCGGTCCGCCGACGTGGACGTGGTCGAGGCGCACGGCACCGGCACGCGGCTCGGCGACCCCATCGAGGCGGAAGCGCTGCTGGCGACGTACGGGCAGGACCGCGATCCTCAACAGCCTTTGTGGCTGGGGTCGTTGAAGTCGAACATCGGTCATACGCAGGCGGCCGCGGGTGTCGGCGGCATCATCAAGATGATCATGGCGATGCGGCACGGCGTGCTGCCGAAGACGCTGCACGTGGACCGCCCGTCGACGCACGTGGACTGGTCGACCGGGGCGGTGCGGCTGCTGACCGAGGCCAGGGAGTGGCCGGACGCGCCGGATCACCCGCGCCGCGCGGGCATCTCCGCCTTCGGGATCAGCGGCACGAACGCCCACCTCATCCTGGAACAGGCCCCCCAGCAGCAGAACGCCGGACGGTCCTCCGCGCAGCCGCCGGGGGAGGCGGCACCGGCGTCGGTGCCGTCGGTGCCGTGGGTGCTGTCCGCGCGGTCGGCGGAGGCCCTGCGCGACCAGGCCCTGCGCCTGCGCGACACCGTGGCCACCGGCACCGGCACCGGCACCGGCACCGGCCTGCCGCCCGCGGACGTCGGACACGCACTCGTGACGACGCGCTCGCTGTTCGAGCACCGCCAAGTGGTGATCGGCGCCGACCGGGACGAACTCCTCGCCGCACTGACCGCCGTCGCCACCGGCGACGAGAACGCCCCCGCGGAAGCGGTGTCCGGAGTCGCCCAGCCCGTCGGCAGGACCGTGTTCGTGTTCCCGGGCCAGGGCTCCCAATGGGTCGACATGGGACGGGAGTTGTGGACCACCTCCCCGGTGTTCGCGGCCCGGATGCGGGAGTGCGCCGACGCGCTGGCACCGTACGTCGACTGGTCCCTCGCCGACGTGCTCGGCGACGCCGAGGCGCTGGAACGCGTCGACGTCGTCCAGCCGGTCCTGTGGGCCGTGATGGTGTCCCTCGCCGAGCTGTGGCGCTCCTACGGAGTGCGGCCGGAAGCCGTGGTCGGCCACTCGCAGGGCGAGATCGCCGCCGCGTGCGTCGCGGGCGCCCTGTCCATCGACGACGCCGCGAAGGTGGTCGCGCTCCGCTCGAAGGCGATCCTGGCGCTGTCCGGCCGCGGCGGCATGGTGTCGGTCGCGCTGCCCGTCGAGGACGTCCGCGCACGCCTCACCGACGGACTGTCGGTCGCGGCCGTCAACGGCCCCACGTCCGTGGTGGTCTCCGGCGACGTCGCCGAACTGGACGCCCTGCTCGCCGCCTGCGCGGCGGACGACGTGCGGGCCCGCCGCGTCCCGGTCGACTACGCCTCGCACTCGGCCCACGTGGAAGCCGTCCACGACGAACTGCGCCGCGTCCTCGCGGGACTCGCACCGCGCCCGGCCGACGTGCCGTTCTTCTCCACGGTGACCGCCGACTGGCTCGACACGACGGGCCTCGACGCCACGTACTGGTACACCAACCTGCGCCGCACCGTCCGCTTCGAGGAGGCCACCCGCGCCCTGGCCGCACAGGGCTTCCGGTACTTCGTCGAGACGTCCCCGCACCCCGTCCTGACGCCCGGCCTGGAACAGACCCTGGACAGCGCGGGCACCCCCGCCGCCGTCATGGGCACGCTGCGCCGCGGCGAGGGCGGACTCGCCCGGTTCCACCGGTCGGCGGCCGAGGCGTTCGTCGCGGGCGCCCCGGTGACGTGGGAGGCGGCCTTCCCCGGCGTCGACGGCCGCTGGATCGACCTGCCCACGTACGCCTTCCAGGGGCAGCGCCACTGGCTGGACGCCCCCCACGAGAGCACCGCCGCACACCCGGCCGCAGGCGGCGTTACGGGCACGGCGGACCACCCGCTGCTCGACGCCGTCATCGACCTGACCGACGACGCGGAGCGCGGCGCGCTGGCCGCGACCGGCCGCCTGTCGGTCGAGCGCCACCCGTGGCTCGCCGCGCACGCGGTCCACGGCGCCGTCCTGGTCCCGGCCGCCGTGCCGCTGGAACTGGCCGTGTGGGCGGCCCACCGCGCCGGCTGCGACGTCGTCGACGAACTCACCCTGGAGACACCGCTGGTGCTGTCCCGGACGGCCGAGCGCGAGATCCGCGTGGTGATCGACGCCAAGCGCGAGATCAGCGTGCACTCGCGCGGCACGGGCGAGACCGGGTGGACGCGGAACGCCGTCGGCGTCGCCGGGACCGACACGGCGGAAACCCCCGCGCACCAGGACCCCGCGCACGAGGACCTCGCCGCATGGCCGCCCGCGGGCGCGGTCGCCGTGCCCGCCGACGACGAGCCCACCGGGCCACCGCCGCACGGACCGCAGGACGTGTGGCGCCAGGGCGACACCCTGTTCGCGGACGTACGGCTGCCCGTGCCCGAGCCCGACGCGGCGGACCCGGGCCACGGGTTCCTGATCCACCCGGCGCTCCTGCACGCCGCCCTGCGACCGGCGGACGCCGGGCCGACCGGCGCCGGCACCCGGCCGCGGACCTGGCTGCCGTTCCGGTGCACGGGCATCCGCGTGCGCCCCACCGACGGGACCGCGCTGCGCGTCCGGCTCGCACCCACCGGCGAGGACACCGTGTCCGTGACCCTCGCCGACGAGCACGGAACCCCCGTCGGCGGCGTCGCGTCGCTGAGCCTGCGGCCCCTGGACGACGAGCAAATCGCCGAGCTGAGCGCCGGCCTCGACGACCAGGACGCGCTGTTCCGGGTCGACTGGGTCCCCCTCGCCGTCCCCGCGGGCCCGGCCCCGGGCGGCCGGTACGCCGTCCTCGCCTCACCCGACAGGGTTCCCGCACCCCTTGCGGCGGGCGCCGAGGTCTTCCCCGGCCTCGACGAACTCGCCGCCCACGGAGGGGAGATCCCGCCGCTCGTCATCGCGGGCCTCGAAGGGGCGGGCATCGAGGGGACGGTTCCCGACGGGACGGGCGACGGCGGGGCGGGCGACGACGCCGACGTCCCCGCCGTCGCCGAGCGGAACCTCCACCGGCTCCTGCGGTGGACGCAACGCTGGCTCGCCGACGGCCGGTTCGCCGACTCACGCCTGGTCGTCGTCACGACGAACGCTTTCCACGACCCCGCAGTCTCCGCGGCCTGGGGCTTCCTGCGCACCGCGCAGACCGAGAACCCGGGCCGGTTCACGCTCGTGGACACGGACGGCAGGAC
>NZ_JAMOLN010000177.1 GCF_024448165.1 Streptomyces longispororuber | reverse complement strand
GCCCGGCTCCGGCTCCGGTCCTGACTCCGGCCCCGCCGAGTTCGAGCCCTACGACTTCTTCGACCAGGCGTCCCGCGAGTCCCGCTGGGCGGCCCTCAAGGAGGCGTCGTCGTCCCCGACGGATCATCCCGGCGCGGGCGGCACCGCAGACGACTGACCTGACCCGTACCGGTCCGGCCCCCGACCACTGCTGCGCGGCACCGGGGGCCGCCTTGCCCACCCTGCCGTCCCAGGCGGCAGATTGCCCGAGGCGGGGGCGGCAGCGGTCAGCGGGTGCCCAGGAGGGGACGGAGTTCCTTCGGGAGGAGGTCCTCGCAGGACTGCTTCGCCGCGTTCGTCAGGGCGTCCGCCCGGCACTCGTAGTAGTCGCTGTACGCCAGCTTGGCCGTGAACATCGCCGCCACCATCGCCAGCGCGAGACCGCCGGTGACCAGGCCGCTGACCGCCGCCGTCGTCTGCGGACGGGACGTGTCGGGGGCCGGCGTCGCCGGGGCCGGGGCGTCCGGGTCCGGGGTGCGGGGCTTCGCCCGCAGGGCGCTGATGCCCCAGTACAGGGCGAGCGCGCCGAGCAGCAGTGCCACGTACGGCCAGTTGAACAGGGCGAAGAAGAAGCCCCACATGCCGGAGAGCAGTGCGTAGCGCGCGCGGCGCTGGGCCGGGTCCGTGGGGTCCCAGCGCATGCCGCCGGCCGGACCGGGGCCCTGGCCCTCGGGCCCGCCCTGGCCGTTGCCACCGCCGCCGAGGCGGGGGCGCTCGCCGAAGCCGCCGCCCTGGGCGCGGCCGGGCTGGCGGTCGCTCCACTGGCCGCCCCACGGCGAGGAGTCCGACGGCTCGTCCGAGCCCTCCGGACGGCGCGGCTGCCACGGACGGTCGGGCGTGCCCTCGGGCGGCGGCGCGAACGGGTTGTCCTCGCCGGAACCACCGGAACCGCTGGAGCTGCCGGAACCACTGGGTCCGCCGGAGGCCCCGGCGTTCTTCCCGGGTTCGTCGGACTCCTTGGCCGGCGACGGCGTGGGTCGGCCTTCGCGCGGCAGGACGGCGCCGGCGGGCAGCGTGAGGCGAAGGCTTCGGTCCGGCATCAGGTGTGCGTCTTCCCTTGGGTCGTCGGTCACATAGGTCGTCGGTCACATGGTTCGCGGTGCGGGTCGGCCCGCTCTTCAGGTCAACGTCCGGTGGCCGTCCAGCGTTCCGTGACGCTGACGCTACCTTCAGCCCTCGCCCCCGTCCCATGGGGCCCGTCCGGTGTGCCGGTATCGTTGCTGCCGGTCGGCCGCTTCGTAGGGTTCCCCGTATCGGGGACGCCGAAGCCTTCGTACGACCGTACAAAAACGCATGACGCTCTCCAGAAAGGGCCCCGCCGTGGCCAAGGCCAAGCGCCTCGTCGTGCTGGTCTCCGGATCAGGTACGAATCTGCAGGCTCTGCTCGACGCCATCGCGGCGCAGGGGACCGGGGCGTACGGCGCCGAGATCGTGGCCGTCGGTGCCGACCGCGAGGACATCGCCGGACTCGAGCGCGCCGAGCGCGCCGGACTCCCCACCTTCGTGTGCCGGGTCAAGGACCACGCGGACCGCGCCGACTGGGACCGGGCACTCGCCGAGGCGACCGCCGCGTACGAGCCGGACCTGGTGGTCTCGGCGGGCTTCATGAAGATCGTGGGGAAGCACTTCCTCGCGCGGTTCGGCGGGCGGTTCGTGAACACGCATCCGGCCCTGCTGCCCAGTTTTCCCGGTGCGCACGGTGTGCGGGACGCGCTCGCGTACGGCGCCAAGGTCACCGGATGCACCGTCCACTTCGTCGACGACGGCGTCGACACCGGCCCGATCATCGCCCAGGGCGTGGTCGAGGTCCGGGACGAGGACGACGAGAGCGCTCTGCACGAGCGCATCAAGGAAGTCGAGCGCACGCTGCTCGTCGATGTCGTGGGGCGTCTGGCCCGTAACGGCTTCAGCATTGAGGGACGAAAGGTAGTTATCCCGTGACCGCCGAGAGCAACAAGCGGCCCATTCGCCGGGCGCTGGTCAGCGTCTACGACAAGACCGGTCTGGAGGAGCTGGCGCGCGGGCTCCACGAGGCGGGCGTCGAGCTGGTGTCCACCGGTTCGACCGCCGCGAAGATCGCCGGTGCCGGGGTTCCCGTCACCAAGGTCGAGGAGCTCACCGGGTTCCCCGAGTGCCTCGACGGGCGCGTGAAGACGCTGCACCCGAAGGTCCACGCCGGCATCCTCGCCGACCTGCGCCTGGAGGACCACCAGAAGCAGCTGCAGGACCTGGGCGTCGAGCCGTTCGATCTCGTGGTCGTGAACCTGTACCCGTTCAAGGAGACCGTCGCCTCCGGTGCGACGCCCGACGAGTGCGTGGAGCAGATCGACATCGGCGGTCCGTCGATGGTCCGCGCCGCCGCCAAGAACCACCCGTCGGTCGCGGTCGTCGTGAACCCGGGCGCTTACGGCGACGTGCTGAAGGCCGTCACGGACGGCGGTTTCGACCTGACCGCCCGCAAGCGTCTGGCCGCCGAGGCGTTCCAGCACACGGCCTCGTACGACGTCGCGGTCGCCTCCTGGTTCGCGGACGACTACGCCGCCGCCGACGACAGCGGTCACCCCGACTTCCTGGGCGCCACCTACACGCGCAAGAACGTCCTGCGCTACGGCGAGAACCCGCACCAGGGCGCGGCCCTCTACGTCGACGGCACGGGCGGTCTCGCGGAGGCCGAGCAGCTGCACGGCAAGGAGATGTCGTACAACAACTTCACGGACACGGACGCCGCGCGCCGTGCCGCGTACGACCACGAGGACCCCTGCGTCGCGATCATCAAGCACGCGAACCCGTGCGGCATCGCCGTCGCCGGGAACGTCGCCGAGGCGCACCGCAAGGCCCACGCCTGCGACCCGGTCTCGGCCTACGGCGGCGTCATCGCCGTGAACCGGCCGGTCACCAAGGAGATGGCGGAGCAGGTCGCCGACATCTTCACCGAGGTCATCGTCGCGCCCGACTACGAGGACGGCGCCCTCGAAGCCCTCACCAAGAAGAAGAACATCCGCGTGCTGCGCGCCCCGAACGGCCCGGCCGCGAAGGTCGAGACGAAGCAGATCGACGGCGGCGCGCTGCTCCAGGTCACCGACCGCCTCCAGGCCGACGGCGACAACCCGGCCACCTGGACCCTCGCGACCGGCGACGCACTGTCGCAGGGCGAGCTGGACGAGCTGGCGTTCGCCTGGCGCGCCTGCCGCGCCGTGAAGTCCAACGCGATCCTGCTCGCCAAGGACGGCGCCTCCGTCGGCGTCGGCATGGGCCAGGTCAACCGCGTCGACTCCTGCAAGCTCGCCGTGGAGCGGGCCGGCGAGGAGCGGGCACGCGGCTCGTACGCCGCATCGGACGCGTTCTTCCCGTTCCCCGACGGGCCGCAGATCCTGATCGACGCCGGTGTGCGGGCGATCGTGCAGCCCGGCGGTTCGATCCGTGACGAGCAGGTCGTCGAGGCCGCCAAGAAGGCCGGCGTCACGATGTACTTCACGGGCACGCGGCACTTCTTCCACTGAGCCGCCCCGCACCGCACGCAGGAGGGCCCGCCGGTCGACGACCGGCGGGCCCTCCTGCGTCACGGCTGGTCCGGAGTCACCGCACCTGTACGACGACCGTGCTCGCGACCTTGTCGTGCCAGCCCTGCTTGCGGCCGGACTTGTCCCAGAACGGGGAGAGGTAGACGAGGAGCTGGCCGATGCCGCAGGCGAACGCGCCGACCGTCGGGATGACCCAGCGCAGGAAGCCGCCGCCGATGCCCGGCTTCTCACCGGTCTCCGCCTTCAGGACGCGGATGCCGACCGCCATCTTGCCCAGCGTGGCGCCGGCGAACGCGATCATCAGGACCTCGTAGAGCAGCACGAGGAGCATGAACAGGCCGGCGACCGGCAGGACCGAGGACTGGAAGTCCGAGACGGCGTTGTCCATGCACGTGTCGTACGTCGACGAACCGGCGTCACAGGCGCGCACGTCGTCGACCAGGTCGGTGAACTTCGGCGCCAGGATCACCGCGTACACGATGAAGAACAGCACCCCGTCGATCAGTCGCGCGCCGAACCTGCGGCCCATCGAGGCGATCGGCGGCGCGCCGGGCGGCATCCCCTGCTGGGGGTAGGCGCCGTAGGGCTGGCCGGGCTGCTGCGGGTAGCCGTAGCCCTGCGGCGGCACTCCCTGCGGGGCCTGCTGCCCGTACGGGCTGCCCTGCGGCGGTTGCTGTCCGTAGGGGTTGTTGGGGTCGCCGAAACTCATGGCGTGATTCCTCCGGGGACGGTGAGAGGCAGTGGTGGACGATGTGAGGGAGCGGCGTCGATCATGGTTCTCAACCCGATGGCCCCCTGTCCAGTGGGGGGTATGGGCTGTTGTGCAAGTGCAACTTGGGTGAACCAGGGCCGCCCTGAAAGAATGGGTGCCATGACCGCCCAGATTCTCGATGGCAAGGCCACCGCAGCCGCGATCAAGTCCGAACTGACCGCCCGCGTGGCGGCGCTGAAGGAGAAGGGCGTCACGCCCGGCCTCGGCACGATTCTCGTGGGGGAGGACCCCGGCAGCCAGAAGTACGTGGCAGGAAAGCACCGTGACTGCGCACAGGTCGGCATCGCGTCGATCCAGCGCGAACTGCCCGCCACGGCGACGCAGGAGGAGATCGAGGCGGTCGTCCGCGAGCTCAACGAGGACCCGGCCTGCACCGGCTACATCGTGCAGCTGCCGCTCCCCAAGGGCATCGACGAGAACCGCATCCTCGAACTGATGGATCCGGCCAAGGACGCCGACGGCCTGCACCCGATGAACCTCGGCCGCCTGGTCCTGAACGAGCCGGCGCCGCTGCCCTGCACCCCGTACGGCATCATCACGCTGCTCCGGCAGCACGGCGTCGAGATCAAGGGCGCCGAGGTCGTCGTGGTCGGCCGTGGCGTGACCATCGGGCGGCCGATGCCGCTGCTGCTCACCCGCAAGTCCGAGAACGCGACGGTCACCCAGTGCCACACCGGCACCCGTGACCTCGCGAGCCACCTGCGGGCCGCCGACATCGTCGTGGCCGCCGCGGGCGTCCCGCACCTGATCAAGCCCGAGGACATCAAGCCGGGCGCGGCCGTGCTCGACGTCGGCGTCTCGCGCGACGCGAACGGCAAGATCGTCGGCGACGTCCACCCGGGCGTGGCCGAGGTCGCCGGCTGGATCTCGCCGAACCCGGGCGGCGTCGGCCCGATGACCCGCGCCCAGCTCCTCGTGAACGTCGTGGAAGCAGCCGAACGGAACGCGAACGGTGTCGGCTGACGCGGCCGGGGGCGAGAAGAAGCGGGGCACCCGGCGTTTCCCGCTGTGGACGCGTGACACCGCGCGCCCCGAGGGCGGCGGCCGGGCGGCCCCGGGCGACGCCCCGGCGCCGGCCCGGCAGTGGCCGCTGATCGCCGTCCTGTCGGTGACCGGGCTCGGGCTGCTGCTCACCGCCTTCGACCTGTTCCGGGTCGGCTGCATCCTGGTCGGGGTCGCCCTGCTCGGCGGGGCCGTGCTGCGCTGGGTGCTGCCGTCGGTCGGCATGCTGGCCGTGCGCTCGCGCTTCACGGACCTGGTCACGTACGGGATCCTCGGCCTCGCCATCGTGCTGCTCGCGATGATGGCGCAGCCGGATCCCTGGCTGAAGATCCCCTTCCTCCAGGACACTTTGCACTTCACCGTGAGATGAGCAGGGGCACGTGACGGACGGGGCTCCCGTGGTGGAGCCCCGTCGTCCCTGTGTGGCGATGTCTGGGCAAGTTCGGGGATTTTGTCGTACGAAGGTGGACAACGCACCTAGTCTGGGAAATCCGGACGGTCTTGGACGTCCCGGGCCCGGAGTTGTGCGAGGGGGCACGCTTCGGTGGTCCGCGCTTGTCGAATGCTGTCGAATGCCCCCGTGCGCCCCCGCCCGGGGAACTGACATCCTGGCTACTCGCATCCCATTGGGTAGCCAGTGGGGGGCCACAGCGTTGGCGCGGCGCGGGGGGAATCAGGCACGTATGGGGGGAATAGGGGGAAGGCAATGCCTCGTTGGAGGGCGCTACCGGACGAACTCGACCCGCAGGTCAAGGAGTTCGCCAGCCAGTTGCGTCGGCTGGTGGACCGCAGCGGGCTCGGGATCGCCGCTCTGGCGGACCGCACCGGGTACAGCAAGACCTCGTGGGAGCGGTACCTGAACGGACGGCTGCTGGCACCGAAGGGCGCGATCGTCGCGCTCGCCGAGGTGACCGGCACCAATCCCGTTCACCTGACCACGATGTGGGAGCTCGCGGAGCGCGCGTGGAGCCGCTCCGAGATGCGCCACGACATGACCATGGAGGCGATACGGATCTCCCAGGCGCGGGCAGCCCTGGGAGAGTTCGGCGGACCCGCGGCCGGGACCAAGCAGGCCGGCGGCAAGAACGGGAGCGCGACCGCCTCCCGGGTCACCGGCGTCGCCGGGCCCGCCGGCGTGTCGCCGACCGTGCCGCCGCAGGGCTCGGCGCCGCGCGTGGACCAGTTCGGTCCGCCCGCGTCACCGGCGGCCCCCGCGGCCCCGGCCACGCCGCAGGGGGGCGGCGGTGGCAGACGGCGGCTCACCATGTTCCTGGCCGGTGTCCTCGGCGCGGCGATCGTCGTGCTCATCGCCTACGTGCTGACCAGCAGCGGCGACGACAAGGGGAACAAGGCGGAGCCGACGCCCGCCCCGACGACCAGCGCGCCCCAGCTGCCCGCGGGCGTCCAGTGCGTGGGCGCCGACTGCACCGGCAAGGACCCGGAGGCCATGGGCTGCGGCGGCGACCTCGCGGACAGCCCCGCCACGACCACCGTCGGCACCGTCACCGTGCAGGTCCGCTACAGCAAGACGTGCAAGGCGGCCTGGGCCCGCGTGCAGGGCGCCACGCCCGGCGACAGCGTGCAGCTCAAGGCCGGTGCCAAGGCGTCCAAGAAGGGCCTGGTCGGCGACGCCGACACGGACGCGTACACGCCGATGCTCGCCGTCGGTTCGGCCGCGGAGGCGAAGGCCTGCGCGACCCTCGCGTCCGGTCAGAAGGGCTGCACGGAGTAATGGAGTAACCGGTCGGTGAAGAAGTGCGCATGGGGGAGCCCCTTCGGGGAAGGCGCAGAAGTACCCCCACGGGAGTGTTCACCCCAGTGGCACCCCCACGGCGGCCGCCGCAGCCCACTCTCCCGGGCCGGCGGCCGCCCCCGTGTTCGGACACGGACACGGTGGGGTGGCTCTGTGGGGCGAGCCACACGAACCCGGGGGTTCGGTGCGGGCGGGGCGCGATAGCCTGACGAGCGGATCTCTTGATGTAGAGAGATCGATCAAAAGACCTGCTGTCATACGGAGAACGCCATGACCCGCACTCCCGTGAACGTCACCGTCACCGGCGCCGCCGGCCAGATCGGCTACGCACTGCTCTTCCGCATCGCCTCCGGCCAGCTGCTCGGCGCGGACGTGCCGGTCAAGCTGCGCCTCCTGGAGATCACCCCGGCGCTGAAGGCCGCCGAGGGCACCGCCATGGAGCTCGACGACTGCGCGTTCCCGCTGCTCCAGGGCATCGACATCACCGACGACCCGAACGTCGCCTTCGACGGCACGAACGTCGGCCTGCTCGTCGGCGCCCGCCCCCGCACCAAGGGCATGGAGCGCGGTGACCTCCTGGAGGCCAACGGCGGCATCTTCAAGCCGCAGGGCAAGGCCATCAACGACAACGCCGCGGACGACGTCAAGATCCTCGTCGTCGGCAACCCGGCCAACACCAACGCCCTCATCGCCCAGGCCGCCGCGCCGGACGTACCGGCCGAGCGCTTCACCGCGATGACCCGTCTGGACCACAACCGCGCGCTCACGCAGCTCGCGAAGAAGACGGGCTCCACGGTCGCCGACATCAAGCGCCTGACGATCTGGGGCAACCACTCGGCCACCCAGTACCCGGACATCTTCCAGGCGTCCGTCGCGGGCAAGCCGGCCATCGAGGCCATCGGCGGCGACGAGGCGTGGCTGGCCGACGAGTTCATCCCGACCGTCGCCAAGCGCGGCGCCGCGATCATCGAGGCCCGTGGCGCGTCCTCGGCCGCGTCGGCCGCCAACGCCGCGATCGACCACGTGTACACCTGGGTCAACGGCACGGCCGAGGGCGACTGGACCTCCATGGGCATCCCGTCGGACGGCTCCTACGGCGTCCCGGAGGGCCTGATCTCCTCCTTCCCCGTCACCACGAAGGACGGCAAGTACGAGATCGTCCAGGGCCTGGACATCAACGAGTTCTCGCGTGCGCGGATCGACGCGTCCGTCAAGGAGCTGGCGGAGGAGCGCGAGGCGGTTCGCGGCCTCGGCCTCATCTAGGTTCCGGCTGCCCGGGGCTCCTGGGCTTCCGCGGTGTTTCCGGCCGCCCGCAGCGGGTCTCCACGACCCGCCGCGGGCGGTTCGCGTTTCCGGGCGGCTGCGGGTCTCGTCGTGGAGATGCGCCCTTCGGGTGGCATCTCCCCGGCGGGGGAAGGCTGCGCGCAGCGCATGCCTTCCAGGGGCGCGGGGAACTGCGCGACCAGCCCCCACCGGACCCGCACCCGCCCAGAATCCGAAGGCCCCACGGCGAACAGGCGGGTCACCCGCGGAGCGCGGTCGCGCACCAGTCCGCAAGCCGCCCCAGCCACGCGTCCCGCACGTTACCGAGCAGATGATCACCGCCCGGCACCGACAGATACGCGCCGGCAGGCGCATCCGCGGCGAGGCGGGCCCCGTTGCACACCCCCGGAATCACATCGTCCGCCCCGTCCACGACGAGCACCGGCACCGTGATCCGCGAAGCGACCCCGCGCAGGTCGACGCGCGCGAGGAAGTCGCGCGCGGCGCCCTCCGAACCGGCCCGCTGCGCCAGCGTCTCCCGCACGAACGGCACCGTGTCGTCCCAGCCGGTGATCCGGTACGGCCCGCTGACCGTGGCCGCCGCCCGGATCCGCGGCTCGTGGGCCGCGCTCCACGCCGCGTAGTAGCCGCCCAGGCTGAGCCCGACGACGCCGACCGGCACCGGGCCGAGCCGTTCGTGCAGCGCGTCGACGACCCGGCCCACGACCCGCTCGTAGTCCGCGGTGACCGTGGTCGTCGCGGCGCGCACGCCCTGGCCGGGACCGTCCATCGTGAAGACGGCGGTGCCGCGCGCCAGCAGCGCCTCCGTGAGGTCGTGGAACTCCTCCTTGGACGAGTCGAGACCGGGGATCACCACGACCACCCCATGGGCGGCGTGCCCGGCGCCGCGCAGCCAGCCCGCGTACGACTCGTCCTCGACGCGGACCGCGTCCGGTTCGAGGAGCGCCAGGGCGCGGCCCATCGCCGCGTCGGCCTGCGCGGCGGCGTCCGCCGTCAGGGCGCGGTCGGGGTGCGGGAGCAGGACGGCGCAGTGGAACCAGCGGGCGGCCGTACGGAACGCCTCCCCTGCGGACCGGTCCGCGCCGTGGGCCGACTCGTACCGGGCGGCGTCGGCGAGGTGGCCGCGCGCGGCGTCCATGAACGCGGCCGGCCAGTCGAGGAGGTCGGTGAGACCGTCGGTGACCCGCTCGTACGCGAAGGGGTCGAGGCCCGCGCCGTACGTCCGCGAACGGTTCTGGGCGATGAAGTCCGGGAGGACGGAGGGGGTGTGAAAGAAGGGGGAAGGGGAGCGGTGGGGCATGGCCGGGGCCTCCAGGTCGGTTCAGATGCAGATTCAGGTGCAGATTCAGGAAACGGTCAGGACGGCATTGCCGCGGATACGGCGGTCCCGCAGGTCGACCAGGGTCGCGGCGGTCTCCGACCAGTCCGTGACACGGCCCAGCTCCGGGTGCAGCCGGCCGTCGGCGACGAGACGGACCAGCGCCGCGAGGTCGTCGGCGTACGACTCGGGGAAGTCCGCGTAGTGGAAGTGGCGCAGGGTCGCGGACTCGGGGCCCTGGAAGAAGTCGAAGAAGTCCAGGGTGACCGGGGTCCGGCTCGCCTGGCCGAACCAGACGAGCGTGCCGCCGCGCCGCAACTTCGCCAGGGCGACGGGCAGCGCGCCCCCGCCGGTGGACTCCAGGACCAGGTCGTACGGTCCGTCGCCGCCCGCGTCGGCCACGTCCGCGACGACGTCCCGCGCGCCCAAATCCCTTAGCCGAACGCCCCGTTCGGGGGTCGCCGACACGGCGGTGACGTGCGCGCCCGCGGCCGCCGCGAGCTCGGTGACGTAGTGGCCCACGCCGCCGGACGCCCCGGTCAGCAGCACCCGGCGCCCGCCGACCGGACCCGCCGCGCGCAGCAGCCGCAGGGCCGTGAGCCCGGCGAGGGGGAGTGCGGCGGCCCGCACCGCGCCCACGGAGTCGGGCAGTTCGGCGAGCGCCGACGACGGCACCGCCGCGTACTCGGCCCAGCCGCCGCCCGCCGGATGGCCCACGACGCGGCGCCCCGCCTCTGGCCCGCTGCCGTCCACCGCCTGCTGCACGACGAGGCCCGCCACGTCCTTGCCGGGCCGCCAACTCGCCCCGGGTTCCTCCAGCTTGAAGGTCTCACCGCGATTCACCGAGTACGCCTCGACCTTGATCAGCGCCTCGTCGGGGCGCGGCCGAGGCTGCGGCAGCTCGGCGAGGACGACGTGCGGTTCTCCGGAGTGGGCCCTGCCCGTGGGTACGTAAGCTCGCATGCCGTCAGTGGACCGGGGCGGGCACCGGGCGGTCCAACAACCGGTCACCGGGTACGACAACCGATGGTTGTTCCGTAGGGTGCCGGGGTGAGCACCGGCGAATCCGACCCCGAGCGTGCCGTGGACCTCGATGTGGACCTCGATCTGGCACAGGTCCGCGCCTTCGCCGCCGTGGCCGACGAGCGGCACTTCGGGCGGGCCGCGGCCCGGCTCGGCATCACCCAGCAGGCCCTGTCCAAGCGTGTCGCCCGCCTCGAATCCCTGCTGGGCGTACGGCTCTTCGAGCGCGGCGCGGGCGGCGTCACGCTGAGCGGCGACGGCGCACGGTTCCTGGAACCGGCCAGGGGCGCCCTCGACGCGGGCCGGACCGCCGTCGACGCCGTGCGCGGCACCCCGCCACGGCCCCTGCGCATCGACGTGTGGGGGCACCTCTACGCGCCGATGCGGACGGTCGCCGCCATGATCAAGGGAGCGCCGGGGTGCGCCGTCGAACCCGGGGCCGGCCGCGACTATCCGTCGGTCGTCGACGCGCTGCTGCGGGGCGACGCGGACGCCGGGTTCGGACGCGTGCACGCCCTGCCCGACCAGGACCGGGACCTGGTGCGCCGCCTCGTGCGCCTCGAACCGGTCGACGCCGTGCTCAGCGCCCGCCATCCGCTGGCCGGCGCCGACAGCCTGCGCCCGGCCGACCTGCGCGACTCCACGCTCCGCTACCCGGCCGAGACGGTGCGGCTGGACTTCCTCACCCGGTTCGCCGACCGGTTCGGGATCGTCTCGCGCCGGGGCGGGCCCAATCTCGGCCTGGAGTCCTTCCTCGACCGTCTCCGCGACGAGCCGGGGCAGTTCACCCTCTTCCCGGCCGACGTGCCGCTGCCCGACGACCCCGGCCTGCGCGTCGTACCGCTCGTCGATCCGACCCCGCTCTACGCGTGGTCGCTGGTCTGGCCCACCGGGCGCGAGCACCCGGGGATCGCCGGGCTCCTGCGGGCCGCCGCCCGGTCGGCGGGCACCCGTCGCTGGCTCGACCACGACCCGGTACGGGACTGGCTGCCGGACACGGACCGGCCCTGAGGGGTGGGGGCCGGGGCCGTGATCAGTGGGATCAGCGGGTGCAGTGGGCTCAGCGGGTTCGGTGGGATCAGCGGGTGCCGGCGCCGAGCGACGCCAGCTTCGACACGTCCACCGACGCGTCGGCGGGCGGCGTCCTGACCGGGACCGGCTTCCCGTAGTCCGCGTAGCGGGTCGTCGTGTCGGTGGCCCGCGTCCCGGCCGCGCCGGCGCTCACCTCCGTGTACCCGAGGGCGTACGGCGTCCCGTGCGCGGCCACGTACAGCGTGCTCGTCGTGCCGTCCGCCTCGGTGGTCAGCGGCACGACGCGGGTGCCGTCGAGCGTCGTCGGCTCGCCCTTGCGCACGGCCTCCCGGCCCGTCCCGCCGTCGCGGATCTGCCGGCGCAGGGCGCTCAGGTCGCAGACGCTCGCCAGGTCCGCGAGGGTCCGGTCGTCGGCGGGGCCGGTGACGTAACGGCCCTTGAGGAGCTTCGCCGCCGCCCTGCCCTCGGCGCCCGGCAGGCGGGTGCGCCACAGCTTCGCGTCCATGCGCATCCACACCCGGTCGTCGCTGCGCACGATGTCGGCCCGGCCATGGGCGCCGAACGTGACCGACGCCATGCAGTCGTCCTCGCGGTCAAGCGCCAGGTCCAGCGCGGACGGGGCGGACGTGCCGGCGCCCTTCGACCGGTCCTCGACCGTGACGTGCAGTGACGAGGCGGTCAGCAGCGCCTGCCGGGCCCGGTCGGCCAGCTCACGGGCGGTGGAGCCGCGCCCGGCGCCGACGGGTGCGTCGTCCTGCTCGTCGTCGCCCGACCACGCCGTCGCCGCGATCAGCGTCGCCGTGCACACCGCCGACACCAGCACCCACCCGTAGCCGGTCTTCTTCGCCTCGGCTTTCATGGCACCCACCCCCAGGGACAGAACATCCCTCAGGGTACGTTTCGGCGCTTTCGCAGGTGTACGTGGTGACGCAGCGCACTTTCGACCACGGTTCGCGCATGCTTTCCCCACCCCAGGGCAGGGGCTTCCGACGTCACCACGAAACCCTCCACGGCTTTCGCGGTGCTCGGGGGACAGATCCGGAACGGAAGGCTAAGCAGGACGTGTCAGCACAACAGACCATCCATGTCGGCGGAACGTGGCGCGGAGCCAGTTCAGGGGCCACCCGCGACGTCATCGACCCCGCGGACGCCAAGCCGTTCGCCGTGATCGCCGAGGGCGGCGCCGACGACGCGGACGCCGCGATCGCCGCCGCGCGCCGGGCCTTCGACGAAGGGCCCTGGCCGACGACGCCCGTCGCCGAGCGCGCCGCACTGCTGCGCCGCGTCGCGGACCTCCTCGTGCGCGACCGGGAGAAGATCGGCCTCCTGGAGAGCCGGGACGCCGGAAAGACCGTCGAGGAAGGCCGCGTCGACGTCGACTGCGTGGCCGACGCCTTCCGCTACTTCGCCGACCTCGTCGTCGGCGAGGGTGCCGGTCGTGTCGTCGACGCCGGCTCCGACGAGATCCACAGCGTCGTCGTGCACGAGCCGGTCGGCGTCTGCACGATGATCACGCCCTGGAACTACCCGCTGCTGCAGGCGAGTTGGAAGATCGCCCCGGCGCTCGCCGCGGGCAACACCTTCGTCGTCAAGCCGAGCGAGATCACACCGCTGACCACGGTCGTGCTCATCGAACTCCTCGTCGAGGCCGGCCTGCCGGAAGGCGTCGCCAACCTCGTGACCGGCCCCGGCGCCACCGTCGGCGCCCGCCTCGCCGACCACCCCGACGTCGACCTCGTCTCCTTCACCGGCGGTCTGGTCAGCGGCACCAAGGTCGCCCAGGCGGCGGCCGTGACCGTGAAGAAGGTCGCCCTGGAGCTGGGCGGCAAGAACCCGAACGTCGTCTTCGCCGACGCCTGCGAGACGGAGGACGGCTTCGACACCGCCGTCGACCAGGCCCTCAACGCCGCCTTCATCCACAGCGGCCAGGTCTGCTCGGCCGGCTCGCGCCTCATCATCGAGGAGTCGGTGCGCGAGCGCTTCGTCGCCGAACTCGCCCGCCGCGCCGCGAAGATCCGCCTCGGCCGCGGTACCGAGGACGGCGTCGAGTGCGGGCCGCTCGTCAGCGAGCAGCAGCGCGACAAGACGGAGTCGTACGTCGCCTCCGCGCTCGCGGAGGGCGCCGTCCTGCGCTCCGGCGGCAAGCGCCCCGAGCCGTCCGACGTGCGGCCCGCCAGTGGCTACTTCTACGAGGCGACGGTCCTCGACCAGTGCCACCGCGAGATGCGCGTCGTGCGCGAGGAGACCTTCGGGCCGATCCTCACGGTCGAGACGTTCCGCACCGAGGACGAGGCCGTCGCGCTCGCCAACGACACCGAGTACGGACTCGCCGGCGCCGTCTGGACCGCGGACGCGGGCCGCGCCCGCCGGGTCGCGGGACGGCTGCGCCACGGCACCGTCTGGATCAACGACTTCCACCCCTACCTGCCGCAGGCGGAGTGGGGCGGCTTCGGGAAGAGCGGCGTGGGCCGCGAACTGGGCCCCGCCGGACTCGCCGAGTACCGCGAGACCAAGCACGTCTACCAGAACCTGGCACCGAAGCCGGTGCGCTGGTTCGCGGGCTGAGCCCGCCCTCGTACACGTACGCCCCCATTACGCGAAGTACCTTGCGACGCCTTGGAGTTGACGCATGCCTGAGAAGAACGACAAGCCCGGCGACGGGACCACGTACGACTACGTCGTCGTCGGCGGTGGCACGGCGGGATCGGTGATCGCCTCCCGGCTCACCGAGAACCCCGACGTCACCGTCGCCGTCATCGAGGGCGGCCCCAGCGACATCGACCGCGACGACGTGCTGACGCTGCGCCGCTGGCTCGGCCTGCTCGGCGGCGACCTCGACTACGGCTACACCACCACCGAGCAGCCGCGCGGCAACTCGCACATCCTGCACAGCCGCGCCAAGGTGCTCGGCGGCTGCTCGTCGCACAACACGCTCATCTCGTTCAAGCCGCTGCCCGGCGACTGGGACGAGTGGGCGGCCGCGGGCGCCGAGGGCTGGGACCACCAGGCGATGGACCCGTACTTCGCCAAGCTGCGCAACAACGTCGTCCCCGTCGACGAGAAGGACCGGAACGCCATCGCCCGCGACTTCGTCGAAGCCGCGCAGGCCGCGACCGGCGTGCCGCGCGTCGAGGGCTTCAACAAGGGCCCGTTCAAGGACGGCGTCGGCTTCTTCGACCTCGCGTACCACCCCGAGAACAACAAGCGCTCGTCCGCCTCGGTGGCCTATCTGCACCCGCACATGGAGGCCGGCGACCGGCCCAACCTGACGCTGCTGCTGGAGACCTGGGCGTACCGGCTGGAGTTCGACGCCTTGCTCACCGCGCGCGGGGTGCGGGTGCGCGGCAAGGACGGCGCGGAGACGCTCATATCCGCCCGGCGCGAGGTCATCGTCTGCGCGGGCGCCGTCGACACCCCCCGGCTGCTCCTGCACTCCGGCATCGGCCCGAAGGCCGACCTGGAGAAGCTCGGCATCCCCGTCCTGCACGACCTGCCCGGCGTCGGCGAGAACCTCCTCGACCACCCCGAGTCGGTCATCGTCTGGGAGACCGACGGGCCGATCCCCGACAACAGTGCCATGGACAGCGACGCCGGCCTGTTCATCCAGCGGGACCCGGACGCCGCCGGACCCGACCTGATGTTCCACTTCTACCAAATCCCGTTCACCGACAACCCCGAGCGGCTCGGCTACGAGAAGCCCGAGCACGGGGTGTCGATGACGCCGAACATCCCCAAGCCGCGCAGCCGCGGCCGGCTCTACCTGACCAGCGCCGACCCCGAGGTCAAGCCCGCCCTCGACTTCCGGTACTTCACCGACGAGGACGACTACGACGGCAGGACCCTCGTCGACGGGATCAGGATCGCGCGCGAGATCGCGCAGACGGCCCCGCTGGCCGGCTGGCTCAAGCGCGAGGTGTGCCCGGGCCCGGACGTCGTCGACGACGAGGCGCTCAGCGAGTACGCCCGCAAGGTCGCCCACACCGTCTACCACCCCGCAGGAACCTGTCGGATGGGCGCCACAAGTGATGAACTCGCCGTGGTCGACCCCGAGTTGAGGGTCCGCGGGCTGAACTCCCTCCGTATTGCCGACGCGTCCGTCTTCCCGACGATGCCCGCGGTGAACCCGATGATCGGGGTGCTCATGGTCGGGGAGAAGTGCGCCGAGCTGTTGGGTGGTGATGCGTGATGAGTACGCAGACCGTGGTCAAGGATCCCGCTCCGGAACAGGGCGCCCCCGGCGCCCAGGAATCCGTCTTCGCCGTACGCAACCTGTGGAAGGTCTTCGGCCCGAAGGCCGAACGCGTCCCCGGCGACGCCGAGTTGGCCGCCCTGGACGCCGCCGAACTGCGCTCCCGCACCGGCTGCACGGCCGCCGTGCGCGACGTCTCCTTCGACGTGCGGCGCGGCGAGGTCTTCGTGGTCATGGGCCTGTCCGGCTCGGGCAAGTCGACCCTCGTGCGCTGTCTGACCCGCCTCATCGAGCCGACGTCCGGCTCCCTGTCGATCGACGGCGAGGACGTCCTCGGCATGGACAGGACCCGGCTGCGCGAACTGCGCCGCCATCGCGCCGCGATGGTCTTCCAGCACTTCGGCCTGCTCCCGCACCGCTCGGTGATCGACAACGTCGCCTACGGCCTGGAGATCCAGGGCATGGGGCGCGCCGAACGCCGCGCCAAGGCGGCCGAGGTCGTCGCCAAGGTCGGTCTGGAGGGGCTGGAATCGCGCCGCCCGGGCCAGCTGTCCGGCGGCCAGCAGCAGCGCGTGGGCCTGGCACGGGCCCTCGCCGTCGACCCCGAAGTCCTGCTCTTCGACGAGCCGTTCAGCGCACTCGACCCGCTGATCCGGCGCGACATGCAGGAAGAGGTCGTGCGCCTGCACCGCGAGGAAGGCCGCACGATGGTCTTCATCACCCACGACCTCAATGAGGCACTGCGCCTCGGCGACCGCATCGCCCTGATGCGCGACGGCAAGATCGTGCAACTCGGCACGCCCGAGGAGATCGTGGGCGCGCCCGCCGACGACTACGTCCGCGAGTTCGTCCGCGACGTACCGCGCGAGCAGGTCATGACGGTGCGGCGGGCCATGCGCCCCGCCGACGCCGACGAGGCCGAACGCGGCGTCGCCCTCGCACCCGACGCCACCGTGTCCGACGCCATCGAGGCCGTGGCCCGCAGCGGGTTCGCCGCCCGGGTGATGGACGGGGGGCGCTGCCTCGGCATCGTCGACCACGAGCGGCTGATCGCGGCTGTGGGCAATCCGCCGGTATCGGCCGAGGGGACTGACGGACCGGGGTTCGAGAAGGAGGCCTCGGCCACGGGTGGGGCGGCGCCTGCGACGGAGGCTGAGGTGGCGCCTGCGACGGAGGCTGACGTGGCGCCCGAGGTGGCGCCTGCGACGGAGGCTGAGGTGGCGCCCGAGGCTGAGGCTGACGTGGCGGCCGAGGCGGCGCCCCGGCCGGCATCCGCGGGCGAGGAGGCCGTCTGATGACAGCCGCCGTCACCACCGCCCCGCTGGACAAGCGCGGGGCGGGCCCCCTCGCGGGTCTGCGCCGCCACCGCGGCCTCGGCAAGCTCCTGCTGCTCGCCGTCGCCGCGGCGGTGATCATCCCACTCGTCGACGCCAAGTGGTCCAGTGGGACCTGGCCCCACGCCCTCACCGTCGACCTGACCGAGCCGCTCGGCAAGGCCAGCGACTGGATCATCGACAACCGCGACAGCCACCCGCTGTTCCTGTACTTCTTCGGCCACATCAGCAACGCCATCGTGGTCTCCGTACGCGCCGTCTACCTGGTGCTCCTCGCCGCCGGCTGGGCCGGAGTGACCGCCGCCGCCGGGCTCATCGCCTGGCGCGTCGCCGGCTGGCGCCTGGCCGCGTCCGCCGCGATCGCCTTCCTGATCTGCGGCTCCCTCGGCATGTGGGTGCCCACCGTGCAGACCCTCGCGCTCATGGTCGTCGCCGTGTTCGCCTCGGTGGTCATCGGCGCCCTGTTCGGCCTCGCCGCCGGACTGAGCGACCGCATGCACCGGGCCCTGCGCCCGGTCCTCGACACCATGCAGGTCTTCCCCGCGTACGCGTACCTCCTCCCGGTCGTCCTCGTCTTCGGCATCGGCGTGCCCGCCGCGGTCCTCGCCACCGTCGTCTACGCCGCACCGCCCATGGCCCGCCTCACCGCGCTCGGCCTGCGCTCCGCCGACGGCGGCGTCATGGAGGCCGTCGCCTCCCTCGGCGCCACCGCCCGCCAGCGCCTGGTGACCGCCCGTCTGCCCCTGGCCCGCCAGGAGATCCTGCTCGGCCTCAACCAGACGATCATGATGGCCCTCTCCATGGCCGTCATCGCCTCGGTGATCGGCGCGGGCGGCCTCGGCGACCGCGTCTACCAGGCCCTCGCCTCCGTCGACGTCGGCGCGGCACTCGCCGCCGGCATCCCGATCGTGCTGCTCGCCGTCGTCCTCGACCGCGTGACCAGCGCGGCGGGCGCGGGACTCGGCGACGACAAGCCCGCCGCGCCCTGGAAGTGGGGCGTCGTCGCGGCCGGCACCGTGGTGGTCGCGCTCGCGGCCCGCTTCGCCGACCGCCTCGACTGGCCCGACGCGTGGATCGTCAACATCGCCGACCCCGTCAACGACGCCGTCGACTGGATGACCGACCACCTCTACACCGGCGTCCCCTACATCGGTGGCACCGCCGACTGGGCCGCCCACTTCACCACCTGGGTCCTCGACCCGGTGCGCTCCGGCCTGACCTGGCTGCCCTGGTGGTCCGTGCTGCTGATCGTCGCGGCGCTCGCCTGGCTGATCGGCACCTGGCGCACCGCCCTGACCGCCGTCCTCGCCATGGCCGCGATCGGCGTGCTCGGCGTCTGGAAGCCGTCGCTCGACACGCTCTCCCAGGTCCTCGCCGCCGTCGCGGTCACCCTGGTCATCGGCTTCGCCATCGGCATCGCCGCGGCCCGTAGCGAACGCCTCGAACGGATCCTGCGCCCCGTCCTCGACGTCTTCCAGACGATGCCGCAGTTCGTCTACCTGATCCCGGTCGTCGCCCTCTTCGGCGTCGGCCGCGCCCCGGCCGTCGCCGCGGCCGTCGTCTACGCACTGCCCGCCGTCATCCGCATCACCACGCAGGGCCTGCGCCAGGTCGACCCGGCCGCGATGGAGGCGTCCCGCTCGATGGGCGCCACCAGCGGCCAGCAACTGCGCCAGGTCCAACTCCCGCTCGCCCGGCCCGCGTTGCTTCTCGCCGTCAACCAGGGCGTCGTCCTGGTCCTCGCCGTCGTCATCATCGGCGGCCTCGTCGGCGGCGGCGCACTCGGCTACGACGTCGTCTTCGGCCTCGCCCAGGGCGACCTCGCCACCGGCCTCGTCGCCGGCGCCGCGATCGTCTGCCTCGGTCTGATGCTGGACCGGGTGACCCAGCCGACGGAACGCCGCGCACGCGACGGGAAGGGAGCCTGACCATGAACATCCGCACACGCACCCGCATGCGTACGCGCACCCGCACACGCACCCGCATGCGTACGCGCACCCGCACACGCACCCGCACGCGTCAGGCGGTAGCGGCCGTCGCCGGGGCGGGCGCCCTGCTCGTCGTCACCGGCTGCGGTGCCGCCGACATGACCAAGCAGGCGTCCCCGTACGCCAACGCCCACGGCGCCAAGACCGTGACCCTCTCCGTCCAGTCCTGGGTCGGCGCCCAGGCCAACGTCGCCGTCGCCCAGTACCTCCTGGAACACGAACTCGGCTACCGCGTCGACACCGTCCAGGTCGACGAGGTGCCCGCCTGGGACGCCCTCAGCCAGGGACGCGTCGACGCGATCATGGAGGACTGGGGCCACCCCGACCAGGAGGCCCGGTACGTCAAGGACAAGAAGACCATCGTGAACGGCGGCGACCTCGGCGTCACCGGACACATCGGCTGGTTCGTCCCCACGTACTTCGTCAAGCAGCACCCTGACGTCACCGACTGGAAGAACCTCAACAAGTACGCCGACCAGCTGAAGACCGCGGAGAGCGGCGGCAAGGGCCAACTCCTCGACGGCTCCCCGTCCTACGTCACCAACGACAAGGCCCTGGTCCAGAACCTCAAGCTCAACTACCAGGTCGTCTTCTCCGGCTCCGAGGCCGCCCAGATCACCCAGATCAAGCAGTTCGCCAAGCAGAAGAAGCCGTTCCTGACGTACTGGTACCAGCCCCAGTGGCTCTTCAAGAAGGTGCCGATGACCGAGGTGAAGCTGCCCGCCTACAAGGAGGGCTGCGACGCCGACCCCAAGAAGGTCGCCTGCGCCTACCCGAAGACACCGCTGCAGAAGTACCTCAACGCCGACTTCGCCAAGGACGGCGGCAAGGCAGCGGCCTTCCTGAAGAACTTCCAGTGGACGACGGAGGACCAGAACGAGGTCTCCCTCCTGATCGCCGACCAGAAGCTGTCCCCGGACGAGGCGGCGAAGAAGTGGATCGACGAACACCGGTCCACGTGGGAGGCGTGGGTGCCCCAGTAGGGCTTCGGGGGAGGGACGACCGCGTCGCAGGCGTGGCTGTCCGAAAAGCGGGCAGATTTCCTGGTGCCGGGTGCCTTTCCTGACGGGGGCACCCGGCACGTTTGTGCGCCGCCACCCGGGCCACGTGCTACCGCAGGCCGTCCGCGATCTCCCGCAACGCCGCAGCCGTCCGGCGCTGCAACCCCGGCCCGAACGTGATCCGCGTCGCCCCCGCCTCGCCCCACTCCCGCAACGAGGGCCCACCAGGCGGCGCCCCCACATTGATCGGCCCTTCGATCTCGGCCCGCAACCGTGGCAACGCGTCGATCGGCGCCCCGATCGGATACACACAGTCGGCGCCCGCCGCGACATACAGCCGAGCCCGCTCGACCGCCTTCGCGACCGGGTCGTCCACGCCCCTGATGAACGTGTCGATCCGCGCGTTGAGCACGATCCGGTCCCCGGCCGCCGCCCGCACCTCGGCCAGCCAATCGGCCTGCCGGCGCGGATCCTCGAGCGCTGCCCCGCCCGCCCCGGGAGCCGAGTCCTCCAGGTTGCACCCGACGGCCCCGGTCTCGAGGAGCCGCTCCACCAGCTCCTTCGGCGCGATCCCGTACCCGCCCTCGATGTCCGCCGACACGGGCACGGACACCGCCCGCACGATCCGGGTCACCGCGGCGAACATCTCCTCCGCCGGCGTCTCCCCGTCCGCATAGCCGAGCGAAGCGGCCACGCCCGCGCTCGGCGTCGCCAGGGCGGGGAACCCGGCCTCCTCGAAGACCCGCGCACTCGCCGCGTCCCACGGCCCGGGCAGCACCAGCGGGTCACCGGGGGAGCGACCCTGGTGCAACGCACGCAGGGCGTCGACCTGGTGACCCCGGTCGGTCTGATTCACCATGCTGGTCCTCCCGGCTCGATCCGGCGGCTCACCATCAGCCGGTTCCAACTGTTGATCACGGTGATCACCCCGATCAGATGGGCAAGTTCGGCCTCACTGAAGTGCTTGGCGGCGAGCCCGTACACCTCGTCGGGCACGAACCCCGCGGTCAGCACGGTCACGGCCTCCGTCAACGCCAGCGCCGCCCGCTCCCGCTCGCTGTACAACTCCCCGGCCTCACGCCAGGCATTGAGCAGCGCGATCCGCTTCGCACTCTCGCCATTTTTCTCCACGGCGACGTCGACGTGCATGTCCAGACAGAACGCACACTCATTGATCTGCGACGCCCGGATCATCACCAGCTCGGCGAGGACCGGATCACCCAGCCCCTTCTTGGCCGCCGCACCGAACGCGACCATCGCGTCCCGGACCTTGGGGTCCAACTGCGTCATGCGCGCGGTCACTTGAAGTCCCCCGCCTTGTAGTGCCCGGCCACCTTGCGTGTGCTGACCCCGAACCGGTTCCACGCGTTGATCGTCGTGATCGCCGCGATCAACTGGCTCAGCTCCCGTTCGTCGTACACCTGCGCCGCCCGCTCGTACACGTCGTCCGGCACGAACCCTTCCGTGAGCACGGTGACCGCCTCGGTCAGTGCGAGCGCCGCCACCTCCCGCTCCGTGTAGAAGTGCTGGGACTCCTCCCACGCGCTGAGCTGGATGATCCGCTCCGCACTCTCTCCCGCCGCCAACGCGTCCTTGGAGTGGATGTCCAGGCAGAACGCACAGTGGTTGAGCTGCGAGGCCCGGATGAGCACCAGTTGGTACGTCACCGGATCCAGCCCCTGACGAGCCGCCGCGTCGAGCCGGACCATCGCCTTGTAGACCTCGGGCGCATGCCGCGCCCAGTCGAGCCGAGGCGTGTGCTCGTGCACGAACCCGTTCCCGGACCCGGTCCCGGCGGCAGCCGTCGGGGAGGCGGCGGGGGCGGCCGTGGCGGCAGTGGCGGTAGTGGGTGCGGCGGTGCTGGTGGGCGTGGCGGTGGTGGGCGTGGCGGTGGCGGGCGTGGCGCCCTCGGTGGCCGCGCCGGCCGTCGGGCTGCCCGTCTTCTCGTTCGCTGTGGTCATGCTTCGACCCTACGAACGCATTAGCCCAGGGGTATGGTCCATTTCTATGGTGGATTCCTGGGCCACTTCGCCCTCCGGTCAGGCACTCGGCATCGATCTCCACATCGAGCCCACCGGCTCCGGCCTGCGCAAAGGCCTGACCGACGCCCTGCGCGAGGCGGTCCGCGGCGGACGCCTGGCACCAGGCACCCGACTCCCCGCCTCGCGCACCCTCGCCGTGGACCTGGGCATCGCCCGCAACACCGTCGCCGACGCCTACGCCGACCTCGTCGCCGAGGGCTGGCTCACCGCCCGCCAGGGC
>NZ_JAMOLN010000176.1 GCF_024448165.1 Streptomyces longispororuber | reverse complement strand
CTGCCGGACCAGCAGGCGGGCGCCCACGACGGCGACCCGCTGGACGTCCCGGTGGACGAGAACCCCGCCACGGAACCCGGCACCGAATCCGGTACCGAATCCGACTCCGACCCGGACCGGAACCGGGCGCGGAAGCCGCGCGCCGACGAGCCGGACGAGACCGTGCCCGAGACCGACGAATCGGGTACGGGCCGCCGGGGCGCGCCCCGCTCCGGCGGTGTCCGCCCGGACCAGCCGGTTCCGGACGAACCCTCGGGCTGACGAACCTAGCCCCGCCCCCGTAACACCTCCGCCACCGTCGTGAAGAACGTCGCGTGCGCCGCCGCGCTGGCCGGCAGCTCCGGGTTCCACGGCAGCACCGCGGCCCGCTCGGCGACGGCCCGCCACTGCGCGTCGCCGGCGTACTGCTCCCGGGCCGCCGCGTTCGCCCGGGAGTCCAGGAGCACCACGTCCGGGGCGAGTTCGGCGGCATCGCCCCACGTCCCGGTGTGCCAGTTGGCGCCGGGCCCCTCGGGCGGTTCCACCGTGCGCACACCGAGCCCGGTGAGGGCGCTCAGGTCGGGCCACCGGCCGGGCCGCGCGAGGTGCACGCCGTCGGCGCCGCCGGGCGACAGGGCGAGCACCCGCACCCCGCCCGTGCCGCCGGCCGTGTCCGTCAGCTCCCGCTCGGCGCGGGTCAGCCGGGCCAGTGCCGCGGCCGGCTCGGCGGCCCCGAGCGAGCGCCCCAGCTCGGCGAACCGTTCCCGCACGGCGGCCAGTCTCCGCCCCTGTCCCACGTCGATCACGACGACCGGGACGTGCTCCTCCAGGTGCTTCGCCGTGTCGGGCTCGATCCCGTACACCTGGCCGCCGCCGTAGGTGAGGGCGACCACGAGGTCGGGGCCGACGGCGAGCACGTCGTCCGGGCCGAGCCCGGCGCCCGCGCCCAGATAGGCGACGTCGGCCAGGGGCAGCGCCCCGGACTTGGCGCGGTCGGGGCGCTCCCCGTCGTGGTACGAGCCGAAGATGCCGACCGGTCGTATCCCCAGGTCCCACAGGCTCGCACCGGCCTGTATGTACGCGACGACCCGGGTCGGCGCCTCCAACGCGGCGGCCGCGTGCCCCCGGTCGTCCGTGAACTCCCATGACTGTGCGGAAGGTTGATTCATGAGGCCACCCTTCCCACGGCGAACGGCGGACATGTCCGCACCCGCACGGTCGGGCCGGTGCCCCCTGCGCGAGGCCGGGTCCCGATCCGTCAGCGGGCCGCTTCCCCGTCCAGGGCGTAGCGCCGCTGGAACAGCACGGCGACGCCCATGAGGACGGCGGGCAGGGCGGTGAAGCCCCACAGGAGGGCCCGCAGGGCCGCGTCGGTCTGGGCGACCGTGTCCCCGTCCGTCGTGGAGACGAAGCCCGCCACGGCGAGCACCGCCGCGTACGCGTAGGGGCCGACGGCGGTGCCCGTCGCCTCGGTCGCCGTCCACACGCCGGTGTAGGCGCCCGCGTCGGCGGTGCCCCGCGCCTCGGCCGCCGCGACCACGTCGGGCAGCATCGAGAACGCGAAGAGCTGCAGCCCCGCGAAGGCAGCGCCCATGACGACGACCACCGCGACCGTCGCCGCCGTGCCGAGGGTCCGGCCCGGCAGCAGCGCGACGGAGCCGGCGAGGAACAGGCCCTGCGCGACCAGGAGTCCGCGCTGTTTGCCGGTGCGCCGGGAGACCCGCAGCCACAACGGCCCCACGACGGTCGCCGGGACCAGGAAGGCGCCCATGAGCACCGCCGTCAGGGACCGGTCGCCGAGCACGTACTGCGTGTAGAACGGCAGCGCGGCGAGGAAGAGGTGGGTGGTGGTGCCGGTGAAGAGGTACGAGAGCAGCAGGGCGCGGAAGTCGCGGTCCCGCCAGGCCGCCCGGACGTCGTCGCGCACCGTGTGCCGGCGCTCGCGCGGGGTGCGGAACCCGCAGTGGCCGGTGAGCCGGCGGACTCCGGCGACCGCGAGCAGCCCGGACACGACGAGGCCCCCGGCGAGCAGCAGCGCCATCCGCGCATAGGCGGAGCGCTCGCCGGACGACACGAGGAGCGGCGCGGTGACGCCCGCCGCCAGCAGGCCCAGCGTCAGGAACGCCATCCGGAACATGAAGACGCGGGTGCGTTCGTGGTAGCCGATGCGCAGATCGGACGGCGTCGTCAGGTACGGCACCTGGAAGCAGGCGAACAGCAGGTTCCCGGCGATGTAGCAGGCGCCGACCCACAGCGCGGCGTCCGTGCCGGTGAACCCGGACGGCACGGTGAACATCGCGGTCCAGGCCACCGCGAGGAGCAGCCCCCAGCGCAGCATGGCGCGGCGGTGGCCGGTGCGGCGGGCCTGCCGGTCGGAGCGCGAGCCGAGGAACGGGTGGACGACGATGTCGACGAGCTTCGGCAGCAGCAGCGTGGTGCCGGCCAGGAACGCGGGCACGCCGAGCGTCTGCGTCAGGAAGTAGAGCAGCAGGAGTCCAGGGACCGTCACCCACAGGCCCATGCCGACCGACCCGGCGGCGTACAGGCTGAGGTCACCGGTCCTGGCCCGGGTGTCCGCCACCGCCGTGCTCACGGCGCGGACCGGTGCCGGCGGACCACGCCCGCCGCGAGCTCGGCGCCCTCGAACGCGTTCGCGTGGACGCGGGACGCGAGCGTGCGGGCGACGATGCGGTCGGTCAGCCGGGGCAGGTGCCGGGCCAGGAAGAACTCGACGGAGCCGCGCCGCGTCGTCGGCAGGTCACGGCGCACGCGGCGGCCGAGCCCGGCGCGCAGCACCGTGTCGACGACGCCGTCGAGGGGTTCGTAACTGCTCATGCCCTCCAGGGAGAGCCCGGCCGCGGCGGTCGAGTCGTGGATGGGGCTGCGGACGGCCGACGGGTAGACGCAGGTGACGCCGACGTGGGTGCCGATCTCCAGGCGCAGGGCGTCGGCGTACGCGACGAGCGCCCGCTTGGACGCGCCGTAGGCGGCGGCCAGCGGCAGCTGCATCGCGGCCATCCGCGAGGAGACCATGACGACCCGGCCGCGGGCGGCGACGAGGGCGTCGACGCAGGCGGCGGTCGTCCGCCAGGTGCCGAGCAGGTTCAGGTCGAGCTGGCGGCGGACCTCGTCGCCCGGCGGGAGTTCGGCCGGGGCGGGGCCGCCGGTCCCGGCGTTGTTGATCAGCAGGTCGAGCCCGCCGAGCTTCTCCAGGGCGGCGGCCACCGCGACCGGCACGTCGGCGTCGTCGGTGAGGTCGCAGGCCAGCACCTCGACGGGGTCGTCCGCGCCCGGCGCCAGATCGAGGCCCACGACCTGGGCGCCCATCCCCGCGAGCCGGGCGCAGATCGCGCGGCCGAAGGTGCCGGAGGCGCCGGTGACGAGGACCCGCAGGCCATGGGCGTCGCGCAGGCCGCGCGGGGTCGGTGAGGTGCTCATGGGGCGCTCCGGTCCTGGTCTGCGAGTGCGGCGTCAGCGGTGGCGGCGGTGGTGGCCGAGGTGGCGGGGGCGGCGGTGAACGGGCGGGCGCCGCGCTTCAGCCGGGCGGCGCCCGCGGCGAGCTCGCGCGGCACGTCGGCCACGTACTGGTCGAAGTCGATGCGCATGGCGGGACGGCGTTCGCCCCAGCGCTCGACGGCGGCGCGCAGGGCGTGGGCCGCGGCGCGCCGCTGGTCGTCGGGGGACGGCAGGGCGTAACCGCCGCCGAAGTGGGCGGCGGCCAGCTTGGCCTGGGCCTCGACCACGGGGAGCGCGGCGCCGGTCGACTGCATCAGACCGACGAAGCACAGGCTCGGGTCGTCCAGGTGGAACACCCGCTTGTACAGCCGCAGCCGCTCGGGGTCGGCGCCCAGCCAGCGCTCGGACAGGAAGGGGATGGAGACGCGGTAGCCGGTCGCCCACACGATGACGTCGACGCGCTCGCGCCGCCCGTCCGTGAACACGACGTGGTCGCCGTCGAGCCGCTCGACGCCGGGGCGCGCGGTGACCTCGCCGTGGGTGAGGCGGTGCAGGATCGTGTCGCTGATCGTGGGGTGGTTCTGGAACAGGCCGCCGGCCGGCGCGGGCAGCCCGTAGCGCTGCGGGGTGCCGACGGCGAGCCGGAGCATCGTCTCGGCGACCCGCTGCCGCAGTCGCCACGGCAGCACGGCCAGCGCGCCGCCGGTCGCGTCGGACGGCCGCCCGAACAGGTACTTGGGCACGATGTGCACCCCGTGCCGGGCGGACAGCAGGACCGGGCCGCGGGCCACGTGGGAGGCGTCGACGGCGATGTCCATCGCGGAGTTGCCCATCCCGACGACCAGCACGTGCCGGTCGCGGAACGCCTCGGCGGTGCGGTGGTCGTGGGCGTGCATCTGGGTGCCGTGGAAGGTGCCCGGGTAGGCCGGGTCGGGCCACCGCGGGTCCCAGTTGTGCCCGTTGGCGACCACGACGGCGTCGAACCGCTCGGTGGCCGTGCCCCCGTCCCCCGCGTCGCTCGTCACCGTCCAGCCGGCCCCGGCCCCGGCCCCGTCTGCGGATCGCTCCACCGACGTCACCGTCGTCCCGAACCGGATGTGCGCGGCGAGCCCGAACGCCGCGCAGTAGTCGGCGAGGTACCCGGCGACCAGATCGGCCGACGGATAGTCGGGCCAGTCGGCGGGCATCGGGAAGTCGGCGAACTGGGTGCGGCCCTTGCTGGTGTTCAGGTGCAGCGAGGCGTACGCGGGGGACAGCCCGCTGCTGTTGTCGCGCACCCACAGGCCACCGGGCCGGTCCCCCTGCTCGTACGCCACCGGCTCCGCGCCCACGTCCAGGAGCGCCTTCACCGTGGCGAGACCGGCCGCTCCCGCGCCGATCACGGCGACACGACAGGGTGCGGGCATGGAGCGGCTCCTCGGGGCGGGCGGTCAGGCTGTGGCTGCCGCCAACCGTAGGAGCCGTTTTCCCTGATGGACATGGATCCCGGCACGCGATTCGGGCCCTCCGTTGTGCCCGGCCACAACAGGAGGGAGGATCCCGGTCATGGCACGACAGGACAGCTGGCCCGGCATGGTCGACCTCATCGAGCGGGTCGTCGGCGAGGACGACCTGCTGCCCTCCGTGGTGACCGGGGTGCGCAGCACCGTGCGGGAGGTGGCGGTGCTGCCCACGGCGGACATCGCCGGGCACACCCGCGCGCTGCTCGCGGCGGCCACCCGGGCGCTGGCCGCGCGGCGCGGCCCGACGGAGGCGGAGCTGTCGTTCGTCGAGGAGCTGGGCTCCACCCGGGCCCGCCAGGGCGTGCCCATCGAGGCGGTCCTCGGCGCGATCCACGTCGCCGAGCGGGCGATCTGGTCCCGCGCGAGGGACGCCGCGGCCTCCTCCGGCATCGAGGCCCAGGTGCTGCTGGACGCGCGGGAGTTGTACGACGACTGGGCGCAGGCCGTGCGGTCCCGGCTGATCACCGCGCACCGGGCCGCCGACACCGGTCGGCAGACGGGCGACCGCGATCTGGTGGTGCTGCGGCGGCTCCTCGAAGGCGGTTCGGCGGCGACACTGGCCGCGGCCGAGGCGGGCCTGCCGGCCGGCGGCGGCCTGTGGGTCCTCGTCGCCCGCCCCGACGACAGCGCCCTCGAACAGTCGCTGCGCGATCAGGGGCCGGTGCTCATCGCCCACCTGGACGGCCTGCTCGTCGGCGTCTTCACCCGGGCACCCGGCGTGCGGGCGGCCCGCCGGCCCGGCGGCGGCTCCGCGGGGCCCGCCGGCCTCGCGGGGCCGGCGGAACCGGAGGAGCTCGGTACCGTGCGGCGGCTGGCGCTGTCCGCGCTGACCGCGGCGGAGTCGACGGGCCGCACCGGCGTCGTGCACGTCGCGGACGTCGCCGTCCTCGCGGCGGTCGCCGACCGGGCCGACCTCACCGCGATGCTCACGGACCGCCACCGCCCGGCACGGACCGAGCTCGGCGCCCACGCGGAGGCGGTCGCGGCGGCCGTCCGCGCCTGGCTGGAGTCGGGCCGCGACGTCTCGGTGGCCGCCGAGCGCCTCTTCGTCCACCCGAACACGGTCCGCAACCGCGTCCAGCGCTTCGCCGCCCTCACCGGCATCGACCCGGCGGACCCCTTCGGGGCGATGAACGCGTGGTGGCTGTGCCGGGCCTGGCTCGCGTCGGACGACGACCAGCAGCGCTGAACCGGCCGCCGCGCCCCGCGGTCAGTCCATCGCCAGCAGCCGCCGCCGGCACTCCGCGACGTCGAACTCCGCCTTCGGGTACTGCGGGTCGATGGCCTCCAGGTGCTCCGTGAGCAGCTTGCTGACGGCCCAGTTGCGGTACCACTTGCGGTCCGCCGGGATCACGTACCAGGGCGCCGCGTCCGTCGAGCAGCGCTCCAGGGCGATCTCGTACGCCTCCTGGTAGGCGGGCCACAGGGTGCGGTCCTCGATGTCCCCCGGGTGGAACTTCCAGTACTTGTCCGGATTGTCGAGGCGCTCGAGCAGGCGCCGCTTCTGCTGCTCGTACGAGATGTGCAGGAAGCACTTGACGATCGTCACGCCGTCGTCGGCGAGGGACTTCTCGAAGCGGTTGATCTGGCCGTACCGGCGGCCCAGCTGGCTGCGCGTGACCAGCTCCCGCACGCGGGCGATGAGGACGTCCTCGTACTGGGAGCGGTCGAAGATGCCGATCTCGCCCGGCTCCGGCAGCGCGTGCATGACGCGCCACAGGAACGGGTGCTTCAGCTCCTCGGGCGTGGGCGCCTTGAACGCCTTGATGCGGCAGCCCGACGGGTTGAACAGGCCGATGACGTGCTTGACGGTGCCGCCCTTGCCGCTGGTGTCCATGCCCTGGAGGATGAGCAGGATCCGGCGCCGGTCACCGGCCGAGCCCGCGGCCCACAGGCGTTCCTGGAGGTGGGCGAGGTGCTCGCCCAGCCGGGCGGTGGCGGCGACGCCCGCCGCCTTGTCCCGCGGTCCGCCCGGTGTGGCGGCCGCGTCGTACGCGGACAGGTCCACGCGCTCGCCTTCGGGGATGCGCAGCAGCTCGCGCAGAGCGGGCGGGGCGGACGCCTTGCCGTTCTTGCCGGCCTTGCCGCCCTTGACGGTCTTGCCGTCGGAACCCTGCTTCTTCTTGCCCTTCGCCACCGCGCACCCCTTCCGGTCAGGTCCTACGATCCTGCGTCGGTCCGGACGCCGCCGCTACTTGTGCCAGGGCCCCGTGACGGCGAACGTCGTGCCGGGCGTGTAGCAGTTCACGTACATGGTGTCGCCGTCGGGGGAGAAGGTGACACCCGCGAACTCGCCCCATTCGGGATCGTCCGCCGTCCCGATGTTCTGCCGGCCGCGCGCCATCGCGTAGACCTCTCCCTTCCTGGTCACGCCGAAGACGTGCTGCGCGCCCGCGCCGTCCTCGCACACCATGAGGCCGCCGCTCGGCGCGAGACAGATGTTGTCGGGCTCCTCGCCGGGCAGCTGGACGTCGGTGTCCGGGCCGAAGACCACGACCAGCGTCAGCCGGCGCGACGCCGGGTCGTAGCGCCAGATCTGGCCGAAGTGGTCCGCCGCCGACCCCTCCCGGCTGCGGGCGTACGACGACACGAAGTAGACGCACGACCCGCCCCAATAGCAGCCCTCCAGCTTCTGGGCGTGCGTGATGCCCTCGGGGCCGAAGTCCTGGTTGCGGATGGGGGTCTGGGCGGCCAGCGGGTCCGGTACGTCGACCCACTCGACGCCGCCGAACGTGGCGCCGGTCTCCTGGACCGCCGACAGGTCGGGCACCCCCGGCACCCGCATGGCCTGCAGCCGGCCGCCCGCGCGCAGCGAACCGAGCCCGCCCTCCGGCTTCTTCGGCAGGAAGCGGTAGAACAGCCCGAAGGGCTTCTCGAAGGCGTCCTCCGTCTCGTACACGACGCCCCGCCGCGGATCGACGGCGATCGCCTCGTGCTGGAAGCGGCCCATCGCGGTGAGCGGCACGGCTCCCGAGCGGTGCGGGTCGACCGGGTCCACCTCGAAGATGAAGCCGTGGTCCTTGGTGTAGCCGTTCGTGCCGGCCCGGTCCTCGGTCTCCTCGCAGGTGAGCCAGGTGCCCCAAGGGGTGGGCCCGCCCGCGCAGTTGACCGCCGTGCCGGCGATGGCGACGCGCTCGGACAGCACCTCGTTGTTCCGGTCGAGGGTCAGCGCGGTACAGCCGCCCTTGCCCATCGGGTCGTACGTGAGGCCCTCGACGGTCGGCACCCCGATCTTGCCGGTGACCCGGTTCTCGTGGTTTCGCACGAGGTGCACGCGGCCGTGTCTGCCCGCGAACGCGGCCATGCCGTCGTGGTTGCTGGGCACCTTGCCCTCGTTGGACCGGAGGGGTTCGCCCTCGCGGGAGAGCACCTTGTAGCGGAAGCCCTTCGGGAGATCGAGCAGCCCGGCCGGGTCGGGGACCAGCGGCCCGTAGCCGCTCTTCCCCTGTGCCGCGGCCGACCCGGCGAACAGCTCGGAGAGGGCCCCGGCGAAGGTGATCCCCACCCCCAGCGCGCCGGTGCGGGCGAGGACCTGACGTCGTGTTGCGGACTGCCGTGCATCGGTGGTGCGTGACATGAGAGCAACTTCCTGTTGGCGGACAGGACTGTGACCCGGCTGTGTCTATCACGCGTCTTTCGCCACGGGAACCACGCGCGTAGCAATCGCAGTTGGGGACTGGTTACTCGTGTCATTGACTTACTGTCGCGCGCATGACGAGTGGTGGGGGCACCGGGGCGCTGCTGCGAGCGGTGCGGATGGTGGACGGCGTGATGGTGCGGGCGCTGGGGAACATCGAGCGGGGCGCCGGGCGGGGCCGACGCCCCGGCGATGGCCCTCGCGTGGGTGGTGCCCGGGCTGCTGCTCGCACTGGCCCTGCGGTGGGAGCGCATGGCCCACGAGAACATGCGGCACGTCGACCCGGACCTCCCGGTCAAGGCGACGTCGGGGCGGCGGATCGCCACCCGCCTCGGCGTCATGTGGGCGCTGCTCACGGTGATGTTCTGGGCCGGGGACGCGTCGAAGGGCAGGCCCGTGGACTGGCCGGCCCACATCGTCCTGGCCGGGGCGCTGACGGTGTTCGCCCTCGCGGTGGGGTACGGCGCGAGCCGGGCGGCGATGCGCCGCCGCGGAAGGTGGACGCGCTACTCCCGCACCAGCCCCTTCGCGTCCCGCGCCAGCGCCGTGAGCCGGGAGATCGCCCGGAAGTACTTCTTGCGGTAGCCGCCGTTCAGCATCTCCTCGCTGAACAGCTTGTCGAACGGCTCGCCGGCCGCGAGGACCGGGATCTCCCGGTCGTAGAGCCGGTCCGCCAGGACGACGAGGCGCAGGGCCGTCGACTGGTCGGGGATCGCGCTCACGTCCGTCAGGCAGACCGCCGAGAGGTGGTCCGTCAGGGCGCCGTACCGGCTGGGGTGCACCCGCGCGAGGTGCTCCAACAGGTGCGGGAAGTCGTCCAGGGAGGCACCCTCGGTGGCGTACGCCGCCTTGGTGACCTGCTCGTCGGTGAACGGCGCCGGGGCCTCGGGCAGGCCGCGGTGCCGGTAGTCCTCGCCGTCGATGCGCAGCGGGCGGAAGTGCGCGGACAGGCCCTGGATCTCGCGCAGGAAGTCGGCGGCCGCGAACCGGCCCTCACCGAGCTTGCCCGGCAGCGTGTTCGAGGTCGCGGCGAGCGCGACGCCCGCGTCGACCAGCTTGCCGAGCAGCGTCGACACCAGGACGGTGTCGCCCGGGTCGTCGAGCTCGAACTCGTCGATGCAGAGCAGCCGGTGGCCGCCGAGGGTCTTGACCGTCTGCTGGAAGCCCAGCGCGCCGACCAGATTGGTCAGCTCCACGAACGTGCCGAACGCCTTGTACGCGGGCTCGGCCGGAGTCGCGTGCCAGAGCGAGGCCAGGAGGTGGGTCTTGCCGACGCCGTAGCCGCCGTCGAGGTAGACGCCACGCGGCCCGGTCGGGGCGGCGGGCTTCTTCGCGAACCACTTGCGCTTGCCGGCCCCCGTGGCGTGCGCCCCGCCGAGACCGGCGGCGAAGGAGCTCAGGACCTGCACGGCCTGCGTCTGGCTCGGCTGGTTCGGGTCCGGGATGTACGTGTCGAAGCGGGCGGAGCTGAACCGCGGCGGCGGCACCATCTCGGCGACCAGGCGCTCCGCGGGCACGTGCGGCTCACGGGCGCACAGGGACAGCGGCGCCGCGTCGGGTATGGGGCTGATGCCCATCTGGCTGGACTCCCGGGAGTCGGTGGCTTCGGTGGAGGACGACACGGTTCCCCAGCTTAGTTGCCGTGCCACACTGCACGTCATGCGACGCCTGTTCCCTGTGACGTACGAAACAGCAGCTGACAAGGGGTACGAGGGGCAGGAGGTGCGCGAGGGTCCGGTGGGCCGTGAGTGGACCCTCGACGAACTCGCCGACGCCTACGCCTACCCGCCCGAGGCGGAGCACGCCGCGTGGCTGCGCGCCAACATGGTCTCCACGCTGGACGGCGCGGCCCAGCACGACGGCCGCTCCCAGCCCATCTCCTGCCCCACCGACATGCGGATCTTCGGCACCCTGCGCGGCCTCGCCGACGTCGTCGTGGTCGGCGCGGAGACGGTCCGTCTGGAGGGGTACCGGCCGGCCCGGGCCCGGGAGGCGTTCACCGCGCGCCGGGCCGCCGCGGGCCAGGGGCCGGCGCCCGCCATCGCGGTCATCAGTGCGAGCCTCGACCTCGACTTCGGCCTTCCGCTTTTTACCCAACCGCTGGTGCCGACGTATCTGATCACCGGCGCGGGCGCCCCGCCCGACCGGCTCGCGGCCGCCCGCGCGGCGGGCGCCGAGGTGCTGATCGCGGGCGAGGGCGCGACGGTCGACCCGGACCGTGCGGTGCGCGCCCTCGCCGACCGTGGCCTGCGACGACAGCTCACCGAGGGCGGGCCGCGGATGCTCGGTCAGTTCGTGGCCGCGCGGGTACTCGACGAACTGTGTCTGACGGTGTCGCCGATGCTCACCGCGGGGGACGCGCAGCGCATCGCCGGAGGGTCGACGCTCGCCGTGCCGGAACGTTTCGAGCTGGCATCTCTTCTGGAGGAGGACGGTTTTCTCTTCACCCGATACCGTCGGAGCCGACACTCAGCGGAATGAGTCGTTCCGTTTAGCTTCCGCTGGGCACACTAAAAGTCGCAGACCCCGTGCGGCCACGGGGCAGGATGGTTTCCGCAGGTCCCCAGGGCCCGTCGTAGGACGGCCCACGGCAGGAGAAGAAGGGCGCCCGTCGTGTTCACGAGCGTATTGATGATCGAGAAGGCCCTGACGTCCGCCGACGTGGAGTTCGTCACCACCTTGCACGGCGATGAGCAAGTCTCCTTCCATGTGCTGATCCAGCCCCGCGGCGACCAGGCGGACCGCCTGCTGCGGGCCATCGACGACGTCGCGCTGGGCGAGCTGGACGAGGCGGCGCGGGAGGACGAGGTCCCCGAGGGCGACGAGGCCAAGGCCCCCGGGGAGCAGGCGCTGAGCGTCTCCCTGGCCGCACTCCACCAGGCGGGCTGCGCGGCCGAGGGCCGGTTCGTCGAGGACCACCCGCTCGACGCCCTCAAGGCACTGGTCGACGAGGTGCGGGCGGACGAGGTGATCGTCCTGACCGACCCGCACTACGTCGAGGAGTTCTTCCACCGGGACTGGGCCTCCCGGGCCCGGCACAAGGTCGGGGTACCGGTCCTGAAGCTGTTCTCGTACAGCAAGGCGTAGCCCCCGCAGCGCGGAGGGTGCGAGGCGGACGGGGCCGAGGCAATAGGCTGGCCCCGTCCGTGGCCGTCCCGGCCGCGGCTCAGGACATCCGAAGCACCTCAGGGGAGACACGCGCATGGCACCCGGCCTGCCCCAGTCCATGGCCGACATGGACCGACCGCACTTCATCGGCATCGGCGGCGCCGGGATGTCGGGCATCGCAAAGATCCTCGCCCAGCGCGGCGCCCGGGTCGCGGGCAGCGACGCCCGCGAGTCCGCCACGGCCGAGGCCCTGCGCACGCTCGGCGCCACCGTGCACATCGGCCACGACGCCGCGCACGTGTCCCCCGATGCCACCTGCGTCGTCGTCTCCTCCGCGATCCGCGAGGACAACCCGGAGCTGCTGCGCGCCAAGGAGCTCGGCATCCCGGTCGTGCACCGCTCCGACGCCCTCGCGGGCCTGATGGACGGCCTGCGCCCCATCGCGGTGGCGGGCACCCACGGCAAGACGACCACGACGTCGATGCTGGCCGTGTCCCTGTCCTCGCTGGGCCTGAACCCCTCCTACGCGATCGGCGGCGACCTGGACGCCCCCGGCTCGAACGCGCTGCACGGCGAGGGCGACGTCTTCGTCGCCGAGGCGGACGAGTCGGACCGCAGCTTCCACAAGTACCGGCCCGAAGTCGCGATCATCCTCAACGTCGAGCTCGACCACCACGCGAACTACGCGTCGATGGACGAGATCTACGACTCCTTCGAGACGTTCACGACGAAGATCGTCCCCGGCGGCACCCTGGTCATCGCCGCCGACCAGGAGGGCGCGGCCGAGCTGACCCGGCGCATCCGCGACACGACGTCCCTCAAGGTCGTCACGTACGGCGAGTCCGAGTCCGCGGACATCCGCATCCACAAGATCACGCCGCGCGGTCTGGCCAGCGAGGTCACCGTCCTGCTCGACGGCAAGCTGCTCACCTTCATGGTCTCCGTCCCCGGCCGCCACTACGCGCACAACGCGGTCGCGGCCCTCGCCGCGGGCGTCGCCCTCGGCATCCCCTCCCGGAACCTGGCCGGGGCCCTGAAGTCCTACACCGGCGTCAAGCGCCGCCTCCAGCTCAAGGGCGAGGTGAACGGCGTGCAGGTCATCGACTCCTACGCCCACCACCCCACCGAGATGACGGCCGACCTGGAGGCCATGCGCTCGGCCGCGGGCGACGCCCGCATCCTGGTCCTCTTCCAGCCCCACCTCTTCTCCCGCACCCAGGAACTGGGCAAGGAGATGGGCGACGCCCTCGCCCTCGCGGACGCCTCCGTCGTCCTCGACATCTACCCGGCGCGCGAGGACCCGATCCCCGGCATCACCAGCGCCCTGATCATCGACGCCGCCCGCGCGGCCGGCGCCGACGTGCAGGCCGCCCCCGACCGGGACGCGGCGGTCGCGGCCGTGGTGGGAATGGCCAAGCCCGGTGATCTCGTTCTCACCATGGGCGCGGGCGACGTGACGGAGCTCGGCCCGCGGATCCTGGAACAACTGGAGGGCTGAGGGACATGTCGTACGACGTCGAGAAGCCGGACGAGCAATGGCGCGCGGAGCTCAGCCCGGCGGAGTACGCGGTACTGCGCCAGGCCGGCACCGAACCCGCCTTCGTCGGTGAGTACACGGACACCAAGACCGAGGGCGTCTACTCCTGTCGCGCCTGCGGCGCGGAGCTCTTCACGTCGACCGAGAAGTTCGAGTCGCACTGCGGCTGGCCGAGCTTCTACGACCCGAAGGACTCGGACGCCGTCGAACTGATCGAGGACCGCTCGCACGGGATGGTGCGCACCGAGGTGCGGTGCGCACGGTGCGGCTCGCACCTGGGGCACGTCTTCGAGGGCGAGGGCTACCAGACGCCCACCGACCAGCGGTACTGCATCAACTCGATCTCGCTCAGGCTGGCGCCGGGCGAGAAGTGATGGAGAGCCGCGACCGCCCGGGGCCCGAAGCCCCCGTCATCACCTCCGACGCTCCGGGGTCCTTCCCCCGGAGCGTGCTCGCCGAGCGGCATCCGGCGCTGATCCGGCAGGTCCGGGACGCCTTCCCGTACGGGCCCGAGCAGCACGCCGCGCTCGACGCGCTCCTCGCGTCGGGCGAGCGGGGCGTCATCGAGCCGCTCGGCCCCGGCGCGCACGACCACGAGCAGTGGCGGCGGTGGGGGCGCGAGCAGTTCGGGCGGTCGTGGTTCGAGGCGCCGTTCCTGTGGGCGGAGAGCTACTTCTACCGGCGGCTCCTGGAAGCCGTCGGCTACTTCGCGCCGGGCCCCTGGCAGGGCGTCGACCCGTTCCGTCCGTTCAAGCAGGCCGAACTGCGGACGGCCGAGGCGGCGGAGGAGCTGCGGGCCGTCGACCGGCTCGCGAAGGAGCCCAGGGCCGTCCAGGACCGGGCGCTGCTGCACGGGTCCCTGTGGGGGAACCGCGCGGACCTCGGGTTCCGGATCACGGCCGGGAGCGGCGACGAGCAGGACCGGCCGCTCGTCGCCGACGACGCGCAGGCCCTGTGGTCCCTGCTGCCCGAGGGCGGCCGGGCCACCGTGTACCTCGTCGCGGACAACGCCGGACGGGAACTCGTCCCCGATCTGCTGCTGATCGACCACCTGCTGCGGCACGCCCGCGCCGGGCAGGTCGTGCTGCACGTCAAGCCGTATCCGTACTTCGTCTCCGACGCGATCACCGCCGACGTCGTCGACTGCCTGCGGCACCTGCGCGCCGCCGAAGGGGCCGCCGCCGAGGTGGGGGAGCGGCTGTGGGCGGCGATGACGGACGGGCGGCTCACCGTGCGGGCGCACCCCTTCTCGTGCGCGCCGCTGCCGTACGCGGACCTGCCCGACGACCTGCGCCGGGACTTCGCGCGGGCCACCGTGACCGTCCTCAAGGGCGACCTGAACTACCGGCGCCTCGTCGGCGACCGGCGGTGGGCCCCCACCACGTCGTTCGCCGAGCGCACCGCCCACTTCCCCGGCCCCGTCGCGGCGTTGCGCACCCTGAAGTCCGACGTGGTCGTCGGCCTCGACGCGGACACCGAGGCGGCCCTCGTCGCCGCGCACGGACAGCGCTGGCGGACCGGCGGCACGCACGCGCTGATCCAGGTGCGGGCCGGCTGACCGACGCCCCGTCAGTTCCGGGCCACGGACAGCTCCTTGATCCCGTTGATGAAGTTGGACACCAGCCGCCGCGGCGGCGCGGCGAGTTCCAGGGCCGGCAGGGCCTTGGTCAACTCCTCGTACAGCACCCGCAGTTGGAGCCGGGCGAAGTGCGCGCCCAGGCAGACGTGCGGGCCGTCGCCGAAGGAGACGTGCGGGTTGGGGGAGCGGGTGAGGTCCAGGCGGAACGGGTCGGGGAAGACGCGCTCGTCGTGGTTGGCGGCGGCGTGGAACACGACCACCTTGTCGCCCCGGCCGATCCGCACCCCCGCGAGCGTCGTCTCCCGGACGGCCGTGCGGCGGAACGTGAGGACCGGCGGATGGCGGCGCAGGAGCTCGTCGGCCGCCGACGCCGGATCGACCGCCCCCGAGCGGAGCAGCCGGTAGGCGGCCGGATCCTCGGCGAGCAGCGCCAGACCGCCGGGGGCCGCGCTGCGGACCGTGTCGTTGCCCGCGATCGTCAGCAGGAAGAAGAACATCTGCCGCTCGGGCGGGGTGAGGTCCGGATCGAGGGCGAGCGTCGTCATGACGTCGTCGCCGGGGTGGGCGCGCTTGCGGTCCGTCAGCTCGTCGGCGTAGGCGAACATGTCGGCGAGCGCGGACGGCGAGCGCGGGTTCACCGGCGGACCGGCCGCCGACGGGGGCCCGGCGCCCTCGTCCGGGTCCTGGTAGCCGATGACGCGGCGGGTCCAGTGCAGGAGCAGACCCCGGTCCTGCTCCGGGACGCCGAGCAGGTCGGCGAGATTGAGCAGGGCGTAGTCGTCGGTGACCGTCCCGACCAGGTCGACCGGATCCTTCCCCTCCGCCGCGACCGCCTTGGCCAGCAAGGATGCCGCCCGCTCGCGGGCCGACCGCTCGAACGCCGCCACCCGGCGCGGCGTGAACGCCCGGCTCACCAGGCGGCGCAGCCTGCCGTGGGCGGGCGGGTCCTGGTTGAGCATCATGCCGCGGATGAACGGGAGGTCCGCCGGATCGGGGTCGCGGATCTGGGTGGCGCCGACGCACGACGAGTACGTCGTCGCGTCCCTGAGCACCCGGACCACGTCCGCGTGCCGGGTCACCGCCCAGAAGCCGGGGCCCTCCGGCCAGCCGAGGACCGCCGGCTCCGCCTGCCACGCCACCGGGTGGTGGTCGCGCAGCGTGCGGTACCGGTCGTGCGGGACCCCCTGGGCGTACCGGCGCGGGTCGAAGACGTCCGGCACCGCCGGGGTCACGCGCCGTCCGCCCGCAGGAAGTCCTCCACCACCCGGACCAGCGCGAGCGGCGCCTCGTCCATCGCGTAGTGGCCGCACACGGGCAGGTCGACGAGTTCGCCGCGGGAGAACCAGCGCAGCCACGTGTCGCGCATCAGGGCCGCCGACAGGGCCGGGTCGAGCTGTCCGGTGACCGTCAGCGCCGGCGTCGTACAGCCCTCCAGGTCGCGGTGGAAGTCGTCACCGGTCCACGAGTCGAGCCAGGCCCGGAACGCCTTGACGTCGCTGCGGGCCAGCGAGCGCGCCACCATGCGGTCCAGCCACGCGGCCGGCCGGACCCCGCCCGTGGTGACGTCGAGGATCGCCCGGCGGTGCTCGGGCTTGGTGTCCGCGGTGGAGAACAACTGCCACTGCTCCGGCGGCAGTTGCAGACCGGACGCCGGGACGGGGGAGACGCCCGCGAGACGGCGGACCCGGTGCCGGGCCGTCGCCACGACGCGCTGCGCCACGCTGCCGCCCATCGAGTGCCCGACCAGCGAGAAGCGGTCCCAGCCGAGCCGGTCGGCGAGGTCCAGCACGTCCGCCGCGCCCTCGGCCGTCGTGTACGCGCCCGGGGTGTCCTTGGCCTCTCCGTAGCCCCGCAGATCGACCAGCGCGTACTGGAAGGACGTGCGGTCCAGATCGGGGACGACCGGCGCGTAGGCGGAGCGGTCGGCGAACCAGCCGTGCACCGCGATCACCTTGTGCGGACCGTCACCGTGCAGTTCGTGCGGCAGGACGAAGGAGGAGGCCACGTCGACTCCTGGGGTGTGGGGGCGGGTGCCGGACGTCGTCCACGGTGGCGCGGGCCCGCGCGGGCCACAAGAGGGCGCGCGGCGGCGATCGGCGACAATGGGGGGCGTGACCTCCCGCGACGCCTCCCGGACCACCTCCCACGCCGACGCTTCCGGTGGCGCTTCCGATGCCGTCCGCCGCCCCGATCTGCGCGCCGACTGCGGCAGCTGCTTCGGCCTGTGCTGCGTGGCGCTGCCGTTCGCCAAGTCCCAGGACTTCGCGCGCAACAAGAACGCCGGCACCCCCTGCCAGAACCTCCGGGACGACTTCCGCTGCGGCATCCACGCCACCCTGCGCGACGACGGCTACCGGGGCTGCACCGTCTTCGACTGCTTCGGCGCGGGACAGAAGGTCTCCCAGGTCACCTTCGAGGGCGTCAGCTGGCGCGAGCGGCCCGAGAGCGCACGGGCCATGTACGAGGTGTTCCCGGTCATGCGCCATCTGCACGAACTGCTCTGGTACTTGACCGAGGTCCTCGACCTCGACCGGGCCAGGTCCGTGCACCGCGACGCCCGCCGCGCCCTCGACGACATCGAGCGGCTCACCCGCGCGAGCGCCGAGGAGGTGGCCGCCGCCGATGTGCCCGCCATCCGCGGCGACGTGAACACGCTGCTGCTGAAGGCGAGCGAGCTGGAACGGGCGGCGGTCCCCGGCCGCAAGAGGAACCACCGCGGCGCCGACCTCGTCGGCGCCCGGCTGCGCAAGGCCGAGCTGCGCGGCGCCACCCTGCGCGGCGCGCTCCTGGTCGCCGCCGACCTCACCGGCGCCGACCTGCGCTCCGCCGACCTGATCGGCGCCGACCTGCGCGACGCACAGCTCGCCGGGGCCGACCTGACCGGCGCGATCTTCCTCACCCAGGCCCAGCTGAACGCGGCCCGCGGCGACGCCACCACCCGGATCCCGCCGGGCCTGCGCCGCCCCGCGCACTGGGCCGCGTAGGACCTACCCGGCGCACACCTACGGCAGGGTCTTCCCCGATTGTCCGGGGAACAGTCCCCGTTCACGCGATGGTGCGATCATGTCCCGCCCCGTGGATGGGTGTTGACGCCCGGGGGTAGGGCGGCGCTCATGACACAGCAGTCCAGCCAGCCCTTCCAGCTGCCGCGCTTCTACATGCCGTACCGGGCGCGCCTCAACCCGCACCTCGACGAGGCGCGCGCGCACTCCGCGGTGTGGGCGCGCGAGATGGGGATGCTGGAGGGCAGCGGCATCTGGGAGCGGAGCGACCTCGACGCACACGACTACGGTCTGCTCTGCGCGTACACGCACCCCGACTGCGACGGGCCCGCGCTGTCGCTGATCACCGACTGGTACGTGTGGGTCTTCTTCTTCGACGACCACTTCCTCGACATGTACAAGCGCACCAACGACCGCGAGGGCGGCAAGGCGCACCTCGACCGGCTGCCCCTCTTCATGCCGATGGACCTCGACGACCCGGACACGGAGCTGCCGGAGCCGCGCAACCCCGTCGAGGCGGGCCTCGCCGACCTGTGGCGGCGCACCGTGCCCGCCATGTCGGCGGACTGGCGCCGCCGCTTCGCCGAGTCGACCGAGCACCTGCTCAACGAGTCGATGTGGGAACTGTCGAACATCAACGAGGGCCGGATCGCCAACCCCGTCGAGTACATCGAGATGCGCCGCAAGGTCGGCGGCGCCCCCTGGTCGGCCGGGCTCGTCGAGTACGCGACCGCCGAGGTCCCCGCGCCGGTCGCCGGGTCACGGCCGCTCCGCGTCCTGATGGAGACGTTCGCCGACGCCGTGCACCTGCGCAACGACCTGTTCTCGTACGAGAGAGAGGTCCGCGACGAGGGCGAACTGTCCAACGGCGTTCTGGTCCTTGAGACGTTCTTCGACTGCACGACGCAGGAGGCGGCGGACGCCGTCAACGACGTGCTCACCTCACGGCTGCACCAGTTCGAGCACACCGCGTTCACCGAAGTGCCCGCGCTCGCCGTGGAGAAGGGGCTCGCACCGGACCAGTTCGCCGCCGTCGCCGCGTACGCGCGGGGGCTGCAGGACTGGCAGTCCGGCGGGCACGAGTGGCACCTGCGGTCCAGCCGCTACATGAACGAGGGCGCCGTACGGGACGCGTCACCGCCGGGCGGGCCGACCGGCATCGGCACCGGCTCCACCGCTGTGCGCACGCTGTTCGACGCGCTCGGCGCCGAGCGGCTGCGGGCGTACACGCACGTGCCGTACCAGAAGGTCGGCCCGTCCCCGCTGCCCGACCTCCCCATGCCCTTCGACCTGCGGCTGAACCCGGGGCTCGACGGCGCGCGCGAGCGGCTGGTGCCGTGGGCGCAGCGGACGGGCATCCTGGCGGAGGGCGTCTGGGACGAGGACCGGCTCGCCGCCGCCGACCTGGCGCTCTGCGCGGCGGGCATCGACCCCGACGCCACCCCCGAGGCCCTGGACCTCAACGCGCAGTGGCTCGCCTGGGGGACGTACGCCGACGACTACTATCCGCTGGTCTTCGGCCACCGCCGCGACCTGGCCGCCGCGCAGCGGTGCACCCGCCGCCTGTCGGACTGCATGCCCGTCGAGGGGGAGCCGGTCCCGGCCCCGGCCAACGCGATGGAGCGCGGCCTCGCCGACCTCTGGCTGCGCACGGCCGGCGACATGTCGCCCCGGCAGCGGCGCGTCCTGAAGGCCTCCGTCGAGGTCATGACGGAGGCCTGGGTGTGGGAGGTGGCCAACCAGTTGCAGAACCGCATCCCCGACCCCGTCGACTACCTGGAGATGCGCCGTGCCACCTTCGGCGCCGACCTGACCATGAGCCTGTGCCGCCTCGGCCACGGCCCCGCCGTGCCGCCGGCCGTCTACCGCAGCGGCCCCGTCCGCTCCCTGGAGAACGCCGCCGTCGACTACGGAATGCTGGTCAACGACGTGTTCTCGTACCAGAAGGAGATCGAGTACGACGGCGAGATCCACAACGCGATCCTCGTCGTGCAGAACTTCTTCGGCATCGACCACCCGCGGGCGCTGCGGATCGTGGCCGACCTGCTGACGCAGCGCATGCGGCAGTTCGAGCACGTCGTCTCCCACGAACTCCCGGTCCTGTACGAGGACTTCAGGATGACCGGCGAGGCGCGCGCGGTCATGGAGGGGTACGTCGACGAGCTGCGCAACTGGATGGCGGGGATCCTCAACTGGCACCGGAAGGTGGCCCGTTACCGGGAGGACCACCTCGCGCGCCGCGCGCACGGATTCGTCCCCGACCGCCTTCCGTCGGGCCCCGGTTTCCGAACCTCCGCGTCCGGAATGGGTGCTTCAGGGAACTTCGATGGTGTTACGGCCGTCTTGTGAGGTGAGACGGCCACTGACCGGCCGTACCGACGGGGGACTCCACGAGAACACACGGGGGTGTTCTTACTTTGACCGAGATGATCGAGCGCATCGCGGAGCAGGCAGAGCAAGGGGAGCAGGCAGGGCGACGGGCGGCCGCGGGGGAACTGGAGCCGTACGCCGCGCCGTTGACCGTCCCGCCCGTCCTGCGGCCGGACTCCGACGACGTGCGCAAGGAGACCGAGATCGCCCTGCGGCCCACCTGGCAGCGGCTGCACCCGCAGCTGCCGCCGACCCTCATGTGGGGGTACGAGGGGTCGGTGCCGGGTCCGACGATCGAGGTGCGGCGCGGACAGCGCGTCCGCATCGCCTGGACGAACCGCATCCCGAAGGGCAGCGAGTATCCGGTGACGGCGGTCGAGGTGCCGGTCACGACACCGAACCCCAGCACCGAGCCGGGCCGCCACGACGTCCCGCCGAGCGCCGACGTGGCCGCCCTGCCCGCCTGGACCGTGACACACCTGCACGGCGCGCAGACGGGCGGCGGCAACGACGGCTGGGCGGACAACGCGGTGGGGTACGGCGACGCCCAGCTCGCCGAGTATCCGAACGACCACCAGGCGGTCCAGTGGTGGTACCACGACCACGCGATGAACATCACGCGGTGGAACGTGCAGACGGGCCTGTACGGCACGTACCTCGTCCGTGACGACGAGGAGGACGCGCTCGGACTGCCGCGCGGCGAGCGGGAGATCCCGCTGCTCCTCGCCGACCGGAACCTGGACACGGACGAGGACGGCGCGCTGAACGGGCGGCTGCTGCACAAGACCGTGGTGATCGACCCGAAGAACCCGGAGACCGGCAAGCCCGTGTCCCTGCCGTTCTCCGGCCCGTACACCACGGTCAACGGCAGGATCTGGCCGTACGCGGAGGTGGCGGCCGGGTGGTACCGCTTCCGCCTGGTGAACGCGTCGAACGCGCGCATCTACGACCTCGTCCTCGTCGACGAGGACGACGCTCCGGTGCCCGGCGTCCTGAAGCAGATCGGCAGCGACGGCGGGCTCCTGCCGCGCCCCGTGCCGGTCGACTTCGACGGCGCGCTGCCGACGCTGACCGTCGCCCCGGCCGAGCGCATGGACCTGCTCGTCGACTTCGGGGCCCTGGCGGGCCGCCGGGTCCGCCTCGTGAACAAGGGGCCGAACCAGCCGGCGGGCGTCCCGGACGTGCCGGGCAACGTGCGCTACCCGCACGTCATGGAGTTCCGGGTGGGCGAGTGCGCCGAGCCGGACCCGTTCGTCCTGCCCGAGGTGCTCTCCGGTTCCTTCCGCCGGCTGACGCACGACATCGAGCACGGGCACCGGCTGGTCGTGCTCACCCCGCCCGCGACCAAGGGCGGCGGCGGACACCCGGAGATCTGGGAGATGGTGGAGGTCGAGGACCCCGCCGACGTGGTGATCCCCTCCGACGGAGTCGTCCAGCTCGTCGACGACAAGGGCAGGACGAAGACCTACCGGCGGATCTCCCGGACCTTCAACGACGGCCTGGGCTTCAGCGTCGCCGAGGGCAGCCACGAGCAGTGGAGCTTCCTGAACCTCGCGGTGAACCCGCCGGTCGTGCATCCCATGCACATCCACCTCGCCGACTTCCAGATCCTCGGCCGCGACGCGTACGACGTCTCCGGTTTCGACGTGACGGTCGGCGGCACGACCGAGCCGGTGACCCACGACCCGGGCACCACGGTCCCGCTGCCGCCGAACGAGCGGGGGTACAAGGACGTGTTCCGTGCCCTGCCCGGTCAGATGCTGCGCGTCATGGGCAGGTTCGACGGGGCGTACGGGCGGTTCATGTACCACTGCCACCTGCTGGAGCACGAGGACATGGGCATGATGCGGCCCTTCGTCGTCCTGCCGAAGGAGGCCCTGAGGTTCGACCACGGGGCCGGGCACGGCGGCGGGCACGGAGGCCACACCGGGTAGCGCTCAGCCGGACACGGAGGCGGCCGCCGCGTGCGCCACCGCCGCGCGGGCGAGCGCCTGCACGACGGGGTGCGGGCGGCTGCCGTCGCCGTACAGCTCCGGCTGGAAGAGGGTGGCCAGGAAGAACGGGTGCTGTGCGGTGGGCAGTTCGGCGATGCGGACCTGTCCGTCCTCGTCGGTCCCGGTGAACCGCAGGCCGTGCGCGCGCAGCGTCTCCAGGTGCGCGGCCGGACCGTACTGGCAGTGGTAGCGCTCGACCGTGCGGTCCGCGCCGAGCACCGACTCGGCCAGCGAGCCGCCGGTCACCGTCACCGTGCCCTCGTGGCCGACCAGGGAGCAGGCCAGCGGGGCGATGAGGAAGTCGTCGGCGCCGGGGTCGTTCTCGGCGTGCGCGACCCCGGTCAGTCCGCACACGCTGCGCGCGTACTCCAGGAGCGTGTGCTGGAAGCCGCCGCACGTGCCGAGGAACGGGATGCCGTCCTCGCGCGCCGTACGGATCGCGGCGAGCGCCCCGGCCTCACTGCGGTACGGGCTGCCGGGCAGCACCCACACGGCGTCGAACTCCCCGACCGCGCCGGGGACTTCGGCGTCCTCGGTCGGGATCCAGTACGCGTCGAGGGCGACGCCCTCACGGGTGGCGAGCGCGTCGAGGAGCAGCGGGACACGGGTGT
>NZ_JAMOLN010000175.1 GCF_024448165.1 Streptomyces longispororuber | reverse complement strand
GAGAACGTGCGGCGCAGCAGAGGCAGCACATCGGTGAACGCGGAGTCCGGGACACCCGTCAGCCAGCCGTCGACCAGCGCGAGGAGCCGCTCGTCGTGGACGAGGAGCAGACCGCCGCCCGAGCCGCCGCCCACGAACCCCTCGATCCACGCGGCGGCCTCGGCGGGCGGGGTGCCGGGGGACAGCGCGAGACCCATGAGGCGGGCCGTGTCCTCGTCCGTCAACTCGCCCTCGTCCAGCAGGATCCGCGCGGACCGGCCCCGGATCACCCCGGCCACGCTGTCCCGTACGGCGAGGGTGCGCAGCACCACGCGCCAGCGCTCCCGCAGCCCCGTGTCCTCAAGCAGGCCGACGGCGGTGTGCACCGCGTCCACATGGCCGCGCATCTCCGTCGCCGCGTCCGTGTCCAGGCCCGCGCAGGCCGGCGGCAGGCCGACGAAGACGCGCTCGGCGAGGCCCGTCGCCACCCCGGCGAGCGCGCCGGTGTCGGTACCGCGCACGTCGCCGTAGCGCAGGGCGCGGACCAGGGCGGGCAGCGCCTGGGCGAGATGGCCGACGTCCGCGTCGAGAGCGGCCCGGTCGGCGAGGACCCGCATCACCGTGGGCAGCGCGTCCGCCAGGCCGGCCAGCAGACAGTGCTCGGCGAGCGCGGTGACGTCGGCGAGCGCGGTCGCGGCGACGGCGTCCGTCTCCGCCTTGGCGGTCGACGCGGCGAGCACGGTCGTCCCCCACACGCCCGCCTCGGCGACCCGCACCGACAGCTCCGGCTCCCAGCGCAGCCGCCACGTCTCCCGGAAGGTGCCGGTGGAGCCGCGGGCGGATCTGGCCGGCTCGCCCCAGGCGATGCCGAGGAGCCGCAGGCGGTGCAGCAGTCGGCTGCGCGCGGCGTCGGTGTCGCCCCGCAGGTCGAGGTCCATCTCCTTCTCCAGCGCCGCCGGTTTGAGGCGCAGGGTGCGCTGCTGCCGGGCGAGGTCGCGCTGCAGCGGCACGGCGGGGGCGGACTCGGGCACCTCGCCCAGGACGTCGCCGACGACGAGCTTGTCGTGGATGAGCGACAGCGGCACGTCCGAGCCCTCGCACAGGACGGCCCGCACGGCGTCGGTGGTCTCCGTCAGCCCGGCCAGCGGCCTGCCGCGCATCACGGCGAGGCTCTCGGCGAGCCGCACCGCCTCGATGACGTGGGCGGACGACACGATGCGGTCCTCGTCACGCAGCAGTCCCGCGACCTTGGTCAGCCACCGCTCCACGGGCCGGTCGGGCACGCTGAAGAGGTGTCCGTACCAGCCGGGTGACTCGATGCCCGCCCCGTACCCGCTCGACCGCGCGAGCCGGCGGTGGGTCCACGGCACCCACGTCATGTCGACCTTGGCCTTCGGCAGTCCCTTCAACAGGGCGCGGTCGGCGGTCGCGGTGGTGCGCAGGCGCAGCGCGGGCACGTGCCACGCGCCGCACACGACGGCGACCCCGTCCGTGAACTCGCGCTGCGCGGCCCGAACTTGCAGGCGCATGTACGCCTCGCGCAGCAGGTCACGGCGGTCGCCCCCATAAGCCCCCTCCGCTCCCTCCGTCCCCTCCGCTCCCTCCGTCCCGTCCGCTCCGGCCTCCGAAGACTCCCGCAGCGCGCCCATCGCCTCGCCGAGTGCGGCGAACGGGTCGCCCTCCCGGTGCTCGACGACGTCCTCCCACCAGCGCTCCGCGTCGTCGTACCCGGCGGTCTCGGCGAGCACCCGGAGCGGATCGACCCGCACCGCGGCCGCCACGCCCCCGTCACCCTCGGCGGCCCCGTCGTCCCCTCCGTCCCCTCCGTCGCCCCCGTCTCTCCCTTCGTCCTCCGCAGCACGCATCGCGAGACTGTGCGCGGCCGGCAGGTCGATGAAGCGGACGGGCACCTCGTGCCGGAGCGCCCAGCGGATCGCGACCCACTCGGGCGAGAACTCGGCGAACGGCCAGAACGCCGACTTCCCCGGCTCGTCGACGACATGGGCGAGGAGCGCGACCGGCGGCCGCATGTCCTCGTCGGCGGCGAGCGCCACCAGGCCGTCCGCCTCCGGCGGTCCCTCGATGAGGACGACCCGGGGCCGGGCCGCGTCGAGAGCGGTGCGCACGGCCCGCGCGGAGCCCGGCCCGTGGTGCCGGACGCCGAGCAGCAGCGGCGCGGTCATGCGCTCACCTCGCGGCAGGCCCGGTAGAAGTCCTTCCACCCGTCCCTCTCGCGCACCACGGCCTCCAGGTACTCCTGCCAGACGACCCGGTCGGCGGCCGGGTCGCGGACCACGGCGCCGAGGATGCCCGCGGCGATGTCCGAGGGGCGCAGCACGCCGTCCCCGAAGTGCGCCGACAGGGCCAGGCCGTTCGTGACGACGCTGATCGCCTCCGCCGTGGACAGCGTGCCGCTGGGCGACTTCACCTTCGTCCGGCCGTCGGCGGTCACGCCGTCGCGCAGCTCCCGGAAGACGGTGACGACCCGGCGGATCTCGTCGATGCCGTCCGGCGCGGCGGGCAGCTCCAGGGAGCGGCCCAGCTGTTCGACCCGCTGCGAGACGATGCCGACCTCCGCCTCGACGCTCGCGGGCAGCGGCAGCACCACGGTGTTGAACCGGCGGCGCAGCGCGCTCGACAGGTCGTTGACCCCGCGGTCGCGGTCATTGGCGGTGGCGATCAGATTGAACCCGCGCACCGCCTGCACCTCCTGCCCCAACTCCGGTATGGGCAGCGTCTTCTCGGAGAGGATCGTGATCAGCGTGTCCTGGACGTCCGCGGGGATCCGGGTCAGCTCCTCCACGCGCGCCGTCATCCCGTCCGCCATCGCGCGCATGACGGGGCTGGGCACGAGGGCGTCTCTGCTCGGGCCGTGCGCCAGCAGCTGTGCGTAGTTCCACCCGTACCGGATCGCTTCCTCCGGCGTGCCCGCGGTGCCCTGCACCAGCAGAGTGGAGTCGCCGCTCACGGCGGCCGCGAGATGCTCGGACACCCACGTCTTGGCGGTGCCGGGGACACCGAGCAGCAGCAGCGCCCGGTCGGTCGCCAGCGTCGTCACGGCCACCTCGACGATGCGGCGCGGCCCCACGTACTTCGGTGTGATCACCGTGCCGTCGGGCAGGGTGCCGCCGAGCAGATAGGTGGCGACGGCCCACGGCGACAGGCGCCAGCGGGCCGGCCGCGGCCGGTCGTCCTGCGCGGCCAGCGCGGCGAGCTCGTGTGCGAACGCGTCCTCGGCGTGCGGCCGCAGCACCTGCTCCGCACCTTCGGCCCCGGCCCCGGTCCCGCTCGTGCTCGTGCTCGTGCTCGTGCTCGTGCTTCCGGCCTGATCCTCGACGGAAACGGTCATGGCTGTCCCCCTCCAACTCGCCCAACTCGAACCTGCCCGACGAGGAGTTGTCCGCCCTCGTCGAGCGATGGGTTCCACGGTGCACCACGCCACTGACAATCGACCTCGGCCTGAACGTCGCCGCAGGTCAGGGCAGTTGTCGGACGGATTGTCAGTGGCGGGACCTACCGTCGGAGACATGACTCAGCAGGGGGTGCGCTGGACGACGGACCAGGTGCTGGCAATGGCGCCTGACGCCGCGTCACGCAAGGCGGGAAGCAAGCTCGGGGCAGCGGGACCCTGGTCGGCGACCGGGAGTTCGGACGAGGGGGCGGTGTGGGGACTGTGCAAGGGCAGCGGCAGCAGGCCGTACCAGACGATCGTGGACACGGGGGCGGGCGCGGGCGGCGGGGCGGGCCCGGCGTACAAGTGCAGTTGCCCGAGCCGGAAGTTCCCGTGCAAGCACGCGCTGGGACTGCTGCTGCTCTGGGCGGGCGGGGACGCCCAGCTGCCGGCCGGGGGGACGCCGCCGGACTGGGCGGAGCAGTGGCTGGAGGGGCGCAGGAAGCGGGCGGAGTCGAAGGAGGCCGCGGCGGCCGCACCGGGTTCCGCCGCCGCCCCAGCAGATCCGGAGGCGGTGCGGCGCAGAGCCGAGCGGCGCGCGCAGCGGATCAGCGCGGGCGTCACCGAGCTGGAGCAGCGGCTCGCTGATCTGCTGCGCGGCGGTCTGGCCCAGGCCGAGCAGGCGGGCTACGGGATGTGGGACGAGGCGGCCGCCCGGATGGTCGACGCACAGGCGCCCGGACTCGCGGCGCGGGTGCGGGAGTTGGGGGCGATACCGGGTTCGGGACCGGGCTGGCCGGTGCGGTTGCTGGAGGAGTGCGCGCTGCTGCACCTCCTCGACCAGGGCTGGCTGCACCGCGACGAGCTGCCGGACGACCTGGCGGCGACGGTCCGCGCCCGTGTGGGCCTGTCGCCCCAGGCCACGGCGGCGCCGGCGCGGGACCAATGGCTGGTCCTGTCCCAGCACGACGCGGCGGACGGCCACCTCACCACGCGCCGCATCTGGCTGTACGGCACGGAGTCGGAGCGCACCGCACTCCTCCTCTCTTATGGGGCGGCGGGCCGCGCCCCTTCGCTGGCCCTGCCGGTGGGCCTGGCCCTGGACGCCGCCGTGTCGGGTCATCCCGGGGCCGGGTCCCTGCGGGCGGAGCTGGGCGGCCAGTTCGGGGTGCCGTCGCCAAGTCCCATGCGTCCGCAGGGTGTTGACGTGACCGCTGCGCTCGCCGCGTACGGGCGGGCCCTGACCGACGATCCGTGGCTGGTGTCCTGGCCGGTGACGCTCGCGGACGTCATACCGGCCCAGGACCCGGACGGCGGCTGGCAACTGGCCGACTCCGACGGCAAGTCGGCGCTCCCCGTGACCGCGCACGCGGCCGCGTCCCCCGGCCTGTGGCGGCTTGCGGCGCTGTCCGGCGGGGCTCCGGTGACGGTCTTCGGCGAGTGCGGGCACACCGGTTTCCGCCCGCTGTCGACGTGGACGGGGGCGCCGGACGACGCCGCCGAGGTCATATCGCTGTGCTGACGGGAGCACGGCGGAGCCACCCCTCGGCCACCCCGCACCAGTTCAGGTCACGCCAGGACAGGCCGCACCAGGAGTGGCCGCACCGACAACGGACGCCGCAGGTGACACGAGGGACACGACGGAAAGGACCCGAGACACTCATGACGACCACCACGACCACCTCCACCGCCGGCACGGGCACCGCCACCACCACGTGGGACGACCTGGTCACAGCCGCGCTGCTGGGCACGGAGCGCCGCTCGTCGACCACCCCGCGCGCCCTTCTCGACGAGGCCGCCGTACAGACGGTGCGGCGCCGTGCGGGCCTGCGTCCCGCCCCGGCCGCCGCGCCACCGGAGCCCGCCGCGGCCGACCCGCGCCCGCCCCTGCCCGCCGCCGCCCGGCACCGGCTCGCGATGCTCCTCACCGACCGGCCCGGGTCGGGGACGACGCGCCGGGGCTCCACGCCCGACCTCCTCGAACTGCTCCCGCAGTGGCTGGCCGCGGCCAACGGGCACGGGTACGCGCCGCCGCCCGAGCTGCTGCCCGCCCTGCTCGACGCGGCCCGCGGCCGGACGGACCTGCGGCCGCAGGCGCTCACGTTCGCGGGGCCGCGCGCGCTGTGGCTCGCCCGGCTCAACCCGGACTGGAAGTTCGCCCTGCGCGCCACGCCCGGCGCGGGCACCACGCTCCCCGATCCGGGAGACACGGAGCAGGTCCGCGCCCTCTGGGAAGAGGGTCTGTTCGCGGAGCGGGTCGCGCTGCTCGCCGCCGTGCGCGGGCACGATCCGGCGGCGGCCCGCGCGCTGCTGGCCGGGACCTGGGGCACGGAGCGCGCCGAGGACCGGCTGATGTTCCTCGACTCGCTGCGCACCGGGCTCGGCGACGACGACGAGCCGTTCCTCGAACAGGCGCTGACCGACCGCAGCCGGAACGTCCGGGCGACGGCGGCCGAGCTGCTCTCCGCGCTCCCCCGGTCCGCGCTCGCCGGGCGGATGGCGGACCGGGCGCTGTCCTGTGTCGCCCTCGACCGGACGACGCACACGATCACGGTGGAGGCCCCGCACGAGTGCGACGCGGCGATGGAGCGGGACGGCGTCGTGGCCAAGCCGCCGGCCGGCCGGGGCGAGCGGTCGTGGTGGCTGGGCCAGTTGCTGGAGGCCGCGCCGCTCGACCGGTGGGGCGCGCGGCTCGGCGGCCGCACCCCGGAGGAGATCGCCGCGCTGCCGGTGTCCGACGACTGGCAGGGCGAGTTGCACGCGGCGTGGTGCCGGGCGGCGGTGCGGCAGCGGGACATCGGGTGGTCACGGGCGCTGCTCGGGCCGCCGACGGCGCCCGGGGCGGTGTCGCTGGCGGAGCGGGCGAAGCTGCTCGCGCCGTTGCCCGCGGAGGAACGGGCGGAGTGGGTCGCGGAGTTCATCGCGGCGCACGGGTTGTCCGAGGCGTTCCAGTTGCTGGGGGTGTGCGGCACGCCGTGGGCGCGGCCGCTGGGGCGGGCCGTGGTCGACGCGCTGGACATCGCGCGGGACGCCGGGAGCTATCCGTGGAGCTTCAGCGGCGTGATGGGGCTCGCCGAGCGGTGTCTCGACCCTGAGGAGGCGGTTCGGCTGGAAGGGCTCACGGCGGCCGTGGAGGAGCCGGAGGGCGCGGCGCCCGGGGCGGGCGGGTACTGGACGGAGGCGTTCCAGCGCCTGGTCGGCACGTTGCGGCTGCGCCGGGCCATGCGGGACGAGCTGGCGCGGTGAGCGTCACCGGGGGCGCACCCCTGTCGCGCGGCACCGGTCCCGACACCGGCACCGGCCGCACCGCCCCGGGCCGAACCCCCGCCTCACCGGTCACGCGGCACCGGGGGCCGCCTTGCCCACCCTGCCGCCCCGGGCGGCAGACTGCCCAAGACGAGGGGCAGACGGGAGCACGCCGCCACCCGGCACCGCGCCGAGGCGTTCCGCTCGGTCCGGAGGGATTACGCCCCGGCGGGCTGGTGGACGTTGGCCCGGACCCAGTCCACGATCGACGCCGTCGTCGCGCCCGGGGTGAAGATCTCCGCGACGCCCTTCTCCTTCAGCGGCGGGATGTCGGCCTCGGGGATGATGCCGCCGCCGAAGACCTTGATGTCCGCGGCGTCCCGCTCGACGAGGAGCTCGATGACGCGGGCGAACAGCGTGTTGTGCGCGCCGGACAGGATGGAGAGACCGATCGCGTCCGCGTCCTCCTGGATCGCGGTGTCCACGATCTGCTCGGGCGTCTGGTGCAGGCCCGTGTAGATGACCTCCATACCGGCGTCGCGCAGCGCCCGCGCGATCACCTTGGCCCCGCGATCGTGGCCGTCGAGTCCCGGCTTCGCGACGACCACGCGGATCGGACCGGCTGCCACACCCATCACTGCCTCCATGAAGTGACTGTCCCCGGGGGCCCTGGAACGACCCGGGTTCCTGATACCCCATCCGGGATACCCGAAGTGAACGAACGTTATCGACAGCATCCCGCAACCGGCCGTTTCACGGTGCGGAGCGAGGGGGAAATCACACGGTGGGACACGTTCGCTGCGCGCCGCACCCGCGTCAGGCGGCCCATCGGCCGCATCCGGGCAAGGCGCGAGGGGAGCCGCTTTCGAGAGCGCCGGGCCACCGCGCCGCCAGCCGCACGGCACGGTGGCACGGTGCGTTCGCCATCGCGGGGACAGCACCGCGCGGACCACACCGCGCGGGTCACTCACCGATCGTCGAGCCGGGTCGGCAATCCGGTTCACCGGGTGGTCCACGGGACGGAGCTCGCAGGGCAGGCTCCCCATGAGCGCACACGGGGGACGGAGACGCCCTCCCGTGTGCCGACGGGAGGTTGACCGATGCAGGTCACGAGGACCCTGCCCTTTCGCCCGCTCTGCCATCTGCTGCCCACCAGACTGGCCGGGCTCTCGATCGCGCTCCTGAAGGCGACCGCGCTCGAGCTGGCGATCCTCGCCGGGCACCTGCTCCTCTATCCCTCCGGCATCCTCCCCGAGCGGAGGCATCCGGCCCCGCTCCCGCCCGCGCTGCCGCCCGCCCCGCCGTCAGCCGGCGAGGGCCCGGTGGCGGAAGACCTGGCGGAGGTCCTGGCGGAGCCGGCCGGGGCGTCGCGGCTGCCCACCCCCGCGAAGCCGCCGGTGCTGCTCCTGCACGGCTTCATCGACAACCGTTCCGTGTTCGTCCTGCTCCGCCGCTCCCTGGCCCAGCACGGCCGGCAGCAGCTGGAGTCCCTCAACTACTCGCCGCTGACCTGCGACATCCGGGCCGCGGCCACGCTGCTCGGCCGGCACGTCGAGGAGCTGTGCGAGCGCACGGGCCACGACCGGATCGACATCGTGGGCCACAGCCTGGGCGGCCTGATCGCCCGCTACTACGTGCAGTGTCTCGGCGGTGACGTGCGCGTGCGCACCCTCGTCACGCTCGGCACCCCGCACGCCGGCACCCTCGTCGCACCGCTGGCGGACGCCCACCCGATCGTGCGACAGATGCGACCCGGTTCCTCGGTCGTCGAGGAGCTGAAGCAGCCGGCGCCCGGGTGCCGGACGCGCTTCGTGAGTTTCTGGAGCGACCTCGATCAGTTGATGGTGCCGCTGGAGACGGCCTGCATCGACCACCCCGACCTGCTCGCGCAGAACGTGCGGGTCACGGGCATCGGTCACCTCGCGCTGCCGGTGCACCCGGCCGTGGCGACCGGCATCCGTCAGGCCCTGGACGCCGAAGCCACCACGGAAGGAGCACGCGCCGCCGACTCGGTCGGCGGTCTGACGGTGGCGTGACCACGCCACAGGCCCGCCCAGACCCGCCACAGACCCCGAAATCGTCGAACGCACCTCGAACTCAGAGCCAAAGCTCCGCCCACAGTCCACCGAAAGGCGGCCGATTGCCCGTTTCCGCAGGGCAGGAAACCTGCGGAAGATTGTCGTGCCCTCGTACCGCCGGGTACAGTCACCGCACTGCTCTGGCAGCCCCTGTTGTCGAGGCGAAAGAGAAGTTGGTGAACGACCGTCATCCGTCGGGGAACGCGCAGTACGCGGCCTACGACGGTTACTCCACGACCAGCTTCGCCGCCGATCCGCTCTTCGGCGATCTGTCGGGCAACGACCCGTACGACACCGGTTCCTACGACACCGGTTCCTATGACGCAGGTTCTTACGACACCGGTTCCTACGCGACGGGTTCCCCCGCGACCGGTGCCTACGCGACCGGCTCCTACGACACGGGTTCCTACGACACCGGTCACTGGTATCCGGACCAGACGCAGCAGCAGTACGCCGCCCCCTACTCCTCGTACGACACCGGCAGTTACGACACGACCGCCGTCTGGGCGAGCGGTGGGTACGGGCAGGGCGCCGACATTCCGGCGCAGGCGACGACGCAGCCCGGACAGCAGCACAACAGCCAGCAGCACACCGGCCAGTGGGACACGGGCCAGTGGGACACCGGTCAGTGGGACACCACGCAGGCCGCGTCCGCCGCGTCGGCGTACGGGACGTCGTACGAGGCGCAGGCCACCCAGACCTTCGAGGCGCCGTTCCTCGGGACGACGGCCTACGACACGGGCGCGTACGACGCCACCCAGTGGAACTCCGGCGGCACCGCCGAGCAGGAGGCCGTGCACGAGCAGGTGCCGGACCAGTACAGCCCGGCCGACCACCCCGAGGTCCAGGCCCACGCCCACGACCACGACGCGCACCACCCGGAGCCCGGCCCCGCAGCCGAGCCCGACCCCGGTCCGGAGCCCGCTGAACCCGTCGGCCCCGTCGCTGCGGACGGCGAAACCTCTCACCTCCCGTCCGGCGCCCCGGAGTTCGCCCCGCGCGGCGCCTCCCGCGGCCGTGCCAGGCGCCGCACCCCCGCCAAGCGCTCCGCGCTCCTCACGGTCGCCGTGCCGTCGGTGTGCGTGGTCGGTGTCGCCGGGATCGCGGCGGCGTCGGTGATGAGCAGCGGCGACGACGGCAGGGAGACGCAGGCCGCGGCGGCGCCGGACGCGACCGCCGTGAAGCCGTCCGTCGCGAACAACAAGCTGGACACCCAGTTGCAGGACCTGTCCGCGGACGCGGGTGACTTCGCCGACCGGGCGAGCCGCACCCAGGAGCGCATCGACCTGAAGGCCAAGCAGGAGGCCGACCGGAAGAAGGCGGCCGAGGAGGCCGCGCGCAAGGAGGCGGAGCGGCCGAAGTTCGCGCTCCCGGTGAAGGAGCACGGGCTCAGTGCCTACTACGGGCAGGCCGGGATCAACTGGATGTCCGTGCACAGCGGCATCGACTTCCCCGTCTCGTACGGGACGCCCGTGATGGCCGCGACCGACGGGACCGTGCGCACGCAGTGGAACAGCGCGTACGGGAACATGGCGATAGTCACCGCCAAGGACGGTACCGAGACCTGGTACTGCCACCTTTCCGCGCACACCGTGATGAGCGGGCCCGTGAAGGCGGGTGACGTCATCGCGCGGTCGGGCAACTCCGGGAACTCGACCGGGCCGCACCTGCACTTCGAGGTGCGCCCCGGCGGCGGCTCGGCGATCGACCCGCTGCCGTGGCTGCGCAGCCACGGCCTCGACCCCACCTGAGCCGCCCGAACCCGAGCGTCCCGAACCCGATCCGCCCGCCGCGGTCGGCTACAGCTTCTCCACCGGCGCGTACCGCAGCAGCAGCCGCTTCGGCTTGGGGTCGCCGAAGTCGATCGTCGCCTCCGCGTTCCCGCCCGAGCCGCCGACGCCCACCACCGTGCCGAGGCCGAACTGGTCGTGCGTGACGCGGTCGCCCACGGCCAGCGACACCACCGGCTTCTCGCTCGCCCGGCGCGTGGCGAACGCGGGGGTCGAGCGGGAGCGCGACGAGGACAGCGACGCCGCGATGCCTCCGCCGATGCTCTTGGTCGGGGCCGCCGGGGCGGACGGGCCGGTGCGCTTCCAGTCCAGGTGCGCGGTCGGGATCTCCTCCAGGAAGCGGGACGGCGGGTTGTACGAGGGCTGGCCCCAGGCGCTGCGCATGGACGAGCGCGTCAGGTACAGCCGCTCCCGCGCGCGCGTGATGCCGACGTACGCGAGGCGGCGCTCCTCCTCCAGCTCCTTGGTCTGGCCGAGGGAGCGCATGTGCGGGAAGACGCCGTCCTCCATGCCGGTCAGGAAGACGACCGGGAACTCCAGGCCCTTCGCGGTGTGCAGGGTCATCAGCGTGATGACACCGTCACCGTCCTCCTCGTCCGGGATCTGGTCGGAGTCGGCGACGAGCGCGACCCGCTCCAGGAAGTCGGAGAGGGTGCCCGGGGCAGCGGCCCCGCCGGCCTCCGCGCCCTCGACGGCGTCCGCGCCCTCGCCCTCGGCGGCACCGGTCTCCTGCTCGAACTCCAGGGCCACGGCGGCGAGTTCCTGGAGGTTCTCGATCCGGGTCTCGTCCTGCGGGTCGGTCGATGCCTGCAGCTCCGCCAGGTATCCGGTGCGCTCCAGGACGGCCTCCAGGACCGTCGCCGGGCCCGCGCCCGACTCGACGATCGTGCGGAGGTCCTCCATCAGCGTGTTGAACCGCTTCACCGCGTTCGTGGAGCGGGCCGCCATGCCGTACGCCTCGTCGACGCGGCGCAGCGCCTGCGGGAAGGAGATCTTCTCGCGCTGCGACAGCGCGTCGATCATCGCTTCCGCGCGGTCGCCGATGCCGCGCTTGGGCACGTTCAGGATCCGGCGCAGCGGGACGGAGTCCTCGGGGTTCGACAGCACTCGCAGGTACGCGAGGACGTCCCGGACCTCCTTGCGCTCGTAGAAGCGGACGCCGCCGACGACCTTGTAGGGCAGGCCGACGCGGATGAAGATCTCTTCGAAGACACGGGACTGTGCGTTCGTCCGGTAGAAGACCGCGACGTCGCCCGTCTTCGCGTCGCCGGCGTCCGTGAGCCGGTCGATCTCGTCGGCGATGAACTGCGCCTCGTCGTGCTCGGTGTCCGCGACGTAGCCGGTGATCTGGGCGCCCGCTCCCGCGTTCGTCCACAGGTTCTTGGGGCGGCGCGACTCGTTGCGCTCGATGACCGCGTTCGCCGCCGAGAGGATCGTCTGCGTGGAGCGGTAGTTCTGCTCCAGCATGATCGTCGTCGCGTTCGGATAGTCCTCCTCGAACTGGAGGATGTTCCGGATGGTGGCGCCGCGGAACGCGTAGATCGACTGGTCCGCGTCACCCACGACGCACAGCTCGGCCGGGTCCGCGTCCTCGCCGTCGGTCGGGCCGACCAGCTCCTTGACCAGCGCGTACTGCGCGTGGTTCGTGTCCTGGTACTCGTCGACCATGACGTGCCGGAAGCGGCGGTGGTAGTGCTCGGCGACGTCCGGGAACGCGCGCAGCAGGTTCACCGTCGTCATGATCAGGTCGTCGAAGTCGAGGGCATTGGCCTCGCGCAGCCGCGACTGGTACATCGCGTACGCCTGGGCCAGCGTCTTCTCGAAGCCGTCGGCGGCGGTGGCGGCGAAGTCCTCCTCGTCGATCAGCTCGTTCTTCAGGTTCGAGATCTTGGCGCTGAAGGACTTCGGCGGGAACTTCTTCGGGTCCAGGTCGAGGTCGCGGCAGACCAGGGCCATCAGGCGCTTGCTGTCGGCGGCGTCGTAGATCGAGAAGGAGGACGTGAAGCCGAGCTTCTTGCTCTCGCGGCGCAGGATCCGCACGCAGGCGCTGTGGAAGGTGGACACCCACATCGCGTTGGCCCGCGGGCCCACCAGGGCCTCGACGCGCTCCTTCATCTCGCCCGCGGCCTTGTTCGTGAACGTGATCGCGAGGATCTGGCCGGGGTGCACGTGCCGCTCGGCGAGCAGGTGCGCGATGCGGTGCGTCAGGACGCGGGTCTTGCCGGAGCCGGCGCCCGCGACGATGAGCAGGGGCGTGCCGCCGTGCACGACGGCCGCCCGCTGGTTCTCGTTCAGCCCGTCGAGGAGGGCTGCCGGGTCGATCGCCGGGCGTGGTGCCCCGTCGCGGTAGTAGGCGTCCCGGGGCGGCGGCGCGTCGAACTTCCCGCCGAACAGGTCGTCCGGGATCGCCTCCGGAGCGCTGTCGCTGTCGGAGTCCTCGGGCGGCGGCGGGGGCTCCTCCGTACCGCTCTGGAGGCTGGCCAGGAAGTTGTCGTCAAAGAGGCTGCTCATCGCTCTACGAGTCTAGGCCGCCCCACTGACACCCCGCCGCCGTCTTCCCATACGTGACCCTTCGCGCACGATGCGGCACCCAAAGCGACACGGAGCGTGCCCGAGAGCAAGGTCACGAAAATGTATCGGGCATATCGAACATCAACCTTCACAGCAGTAACACGAGTTGGCTACGGTGCTGCGCGGGCAGCCCGTCCCCCCGCCCGCGAACAACGCGGCGAGCGGGCAGCCCCCGCCGAGTTCCGTACGCCGAGAGGCAGGGAACCGGGGACCCACCGACCTTGGGGTGAATCGGCTCAACGGCCCAGCAGGACCGGGCGGTTGACCGTAGGGCAGCCTTCCGTACGACGTGTACCACCGGCCCGAACCCGACAGCTAACCCGGTAGGCGGACCACGGAAGGAGCGCCTGTTTTGGCGTCGCACCGCAAGCCGCGTACCCGGTCCCGGATGTCCGGCGGTCTCCGTACGACCCCTGCCGTCGGCATCACGACCGCTGCGCTCACCTCGGTCGCCCTGCTCTCGCAGACGGCGCAGGCCGCTCCGACGCAGCCGGACAGGCCGAGCCTCGAAGAGGTGCAGAAGAAGGTCGACACCCTGTACCGGCAGGCAGAGGTCGCCACGCAGAAGTACAACTCCGCCAAGGAGCAGACCGACAAGAAGAAGACCCAGGTCGACAAGCTCCTCGACGACATCGCGCAGCGCACCGAGAAGATGAACACGGCCCGCCAGGAGCTGGGCCGGTTCGCCGCGGAGCAGTACCGCACAGGTGGCGTCAGCAACACCGCGACCATGTTCCTCGCCGACAACCCCGAGGACTACTTCGCGCAGGACCAGCTGCTCAGCCGGATGACGTCCGAGCAGAAGAAGGCCGTCGACGACTACCAGAAGCAGCAGCGCGCCACCGCGAAGAAGCGCACCGAGGCGCAGGAGAACCTGCAGCAACTCACCACGTCGCAGACCGATCTGAAGACGTCCAAGCAGGACGTGCAGACGAAGCTCGCCGACGCCCGCGAACTGCTGTCGAAGCTGACCGCCGAGGAGAAGGCGCGCCTCGCGGCGATCGAGAAGGCCAAGCAGGAGGCGGCGCGCAAGAAGGCCGCCGAACTGGCCGCGAAGCAGAAGGCCGAGGAGGAGGCCAAGCGGAAGGCGGCCGAGGAGGCGGCGCAGCAGGAGGAGCAGTCCGGCTCGGGCTCGTCCTCCGGCTCCGGTTCCGGTTCGTCGACGGGCTCCGGCTCCACCAGCTACGCGACGAAGGCCGCGAAGGCGCTCGCGTTCGCCAAGGCCCAGGAGGGCAAGCCGTACGTGTGGGGCGCCACGGGCCCGGACTCGTACGACTGCTCCGGTCTGACCCAGGCGGCGTGGAAGGCCGCCGGGATCACCCTGCCGCGCACCACCTGGGACCAGGTGGAGGTCGGCACGACGGTCGCGCTCTCCGACATCCAGCCGGGCGACCTGGTCTTCTTCTACGACGACATCAGCCACGTCGGCCTGTACCTGGGCGACGGCATGATGATCCACGCCCCGAAGCCGGGCGCGTACGTCCGCGAGGAGTCCATCTACTACGACGGCACGGCGTCGATCCACAGCGTGGTGCGGCCCGCCTGACGCCGTCCGCGGTTACGTTCGGGCGGTGCACGGCCCGAACGTAACCCCGCGTCCCTACTGGTCCCAGCTCCCGCCTGCCGCCGGCGCCGCCGTCATGGCCACCGGCATCGTCTCGGTCGGCCTCCACCTGACCGGGCACGACGTGCTGTCCGCCGTCTTCCTGGTGCTCGCCGCCGCGCTGTGGGTGCTGCTCGCGGCCGACTTCTGCTTCCGGCTGCTCCGCGAGCGCGACCGGTGGGAGCGGGAGGCGGACACCCCGCCCGCGATGACCGCCGTCGCCGCGACGTGTGTGCTCGGCACCCGGTTCTCGCTGCTGGGGTGGCAGGGGCTCGCCGAGGTGCTGCTGGTGATCGCCGTCGTGGTGTGGCCCGGGCTGCTGTACGTCGTCGTCCGGCACTGGCAGCCGAAGATGCCGGGCGGCGTGTTCATCACGTGCGTGGCCACGCAGGCGCTCGCCGTGCTCGGGGCGACGCTGTCGGCGGCGCTGGGACCGGCACGAGGGGACTGGCTGGGGTACGCGGCGATGACGCTGTTCTGGCTGGGGCTCGCGATCTACGCGGCCGCGTTCCCGCGCTTCGACCTGCGGCAGGTACTGACCGGTCCGGGGGACCACTGGGTCGCGGGCGGCGCGCTGGCGATCTCGGCGCTGGCCGCGGCGAAGCTGGTGCTCGCCGGGCGGGCCGGTGACCTGTGGAACTCCGACGACACCGGTGTGCTGCGCTTCATGGCGGGGCTGCTGCTCACGCTCGACCTCAGCTGGTACGTGGTGCTGTGCGGGGCGGAGCTGGTGCGGCCGCGGTTCCGGTACGACGTGCGGCGCTGGTCGACGGTGTTCCCGATGGGGATGACGGCGGTCGCGACGCTGACGGTCGCCACCGCCGTCGGGGTGTCCTGGCTGCGGGGGCCGGGGCAGGTGCTGCTGTGGATCGCGGTCGCCGCCTGGCTGGTCGTCGCGACGGGGACGGTCCGGCAGGTGCTCAGGTCCAGAGCACCGCGATGAAGATGTTGGCGACGGTGAGCCCGCCGACCGCCGCGAAGAGCCCCTTCTCGGCCTTCTCCTCGTCCCGCTTCACATAGACGATGCCGAGGATCACGATCAGGATCGCGAGCTTCACACCGATCTTGATGTTGTTGACGGTGTTGTCGTCGGCCTGGTTGAGGCCGACGAGGGCGACACCGGTCACCAGCATGGTCAGGGCGCCGTGCAGCATCGCCTTGTTGAACCGGGCCGTGCCCTGTCCCATCGCCGACATCTGCGTGAGGAAGCCGCCGAGCAGCGAAGCGATGCCGATGATGTGCAGGCCGACGAAGAGATGGATGAGAAAGTCCATGGTTCCGGAGCCTAACGGGGCGTTCATCGGACGCCGTCACCGATCCCCCACGAACACTCACCTGTCACGCTCTGCCACGATCCGCAACAAACGGACCAGTTGCGAACAATCCAACACCAACCCGTTACGCCGAGGTTTAGCGTCCTTCCCCAGGTGACCGGCTCCCCACCGCCGTCCGGACCAGGGGCGGCAGTCGGACACCACCGCCGAGAAAGGTCCGGCGGCGGCCCGCTCCCCCTGTGCGGGCCGCCGCCGGACGCGTAAGGCGGGCGTACGACCCGGAAGGACGTGGCGCCACGTGCCGGCAGCGCATCGCAAGCCCAGGCAGCGCTCGCTCAGCGGCAGTACGGTCCGCACCGCGGCCACCCTCGCCCTCGCCTCCGCGGCGACCGCCACCGCCTTCGACGGCGGCGCGGCGCACGCGGAGCCGAACCTCACCCCCGCTCAGGTGAAGGCGAAGGTCGACAAGCTCTACCAGGAAGCGGAGGTCGCCACCGAGAAGTACAACGGCGCGAAGGAGAAGGCCGGGAAGGCGCAGAAGAAGGTGGACGCCCTCCAGGACGAGGCGTCCCGGCGCACCGAGGCCCTCAACTCCCAGCGGCAGAAGCTGGGTGCGGCGGCGGCCGAGCAGTACCGCACCGGCGGCGTCGATCCGACGGTCCAGCTGCTCCTCTCCTCGACCCCCGACCGCTACCTCGACGAGGCGGCGCTCGCCGAGCGGGTCGGCACCCGGCAGGCGGCCACGATCGTCCGGGTCCGCAAGGAACTGCGCGAGATCGACCAGCTGCGCGACCACGCCGACGGACAGCTCTCCGAACTCCGCGCGAAGCAGAAGGAGTTGCGGCAGCAGAAGAAGACGGTGACGGCGAAGCTGGGCGAGGCCAGGCAGCTCCTGGACCGGCTCGCCCCGGCGGACCGCACGCTCGACCCGGCCGCCGGGACCGGCGCGGCCACCACCGCCGAACGCGCCTCCCGCTCCACGGACCGCGCCGCCTCCCCCTCCGCCGGCGCCCCGTCCAAGGCCCCCAACTCCCGTGCGGCATCGGCCATCGCCTACGCGTACGACGCGCTCGGCAGCCCGTACGTCTGGGGCGCGACCGGGCCGTCCGCCTTCGACTGCTCGGGCCTGACGCAGGCCGCGTACCGCGCGGCGGGCATCTCGCTGCCGCGCACGACGTACGCGCAGATCAACGCGGGACAGCGGGTGGCCAAGTCCCAACTCCAACCGGGCGACCTGGTGTTCTTCTACTCGGGCATCAGCCACGTCGGTCTCTACATCGGCGACGGGAAGATGATCCACGCGCCGAACCCGAGCGCGCCGGTGCGGATCGCGCCGATCGACCAGATGCCGTTCGCGGGCGCCACGCGCGTGGCGTGAGCGCACGCGGGGACGGCGGCGGGGGCGCCGCCCCGGGACCCGCCCAGCCGCGCTCCTCGGCGACGGGCGCGGGCTCGACGCCGTCGACCCGGCAGTGCCGCCCGTGGTGCGTGACCGGCGCCCCGCCGCCCGCCGGCTTCCGAGGGGCCGAGATCAGGGACCGGCGGGCTTCTCCCACACGGACACGTGCTGACCGCTCTCGCCCGTGAACGGCTCCCGCTCCCAGCCGCCCCACCGCTCGCGCAGCCGCAGCCCGGCCAGGCGCGCCATGAGGTCGAGCTCGGCGGGCCAGACGTACCGGAACGGGATGGTCCAGTACGAGCCCTGCCCGGTCTCCGGGTCGACCTCGACGTAGTTCGAGCTCATGGCCTGCGTGACGACGTCGTACCGGTCGAAGGCCCACCGGGTGTCGCTCACGTGGAACGGCACGGCCTCCTGTCCGTGCGGCAGCCGGCGCAGATCGGGCACCATGGTCTCGACCACGAAACGGCCGCCGGGGGCGAGGTGCGCGGCGGCGTTCCTGAAGCAGTCGACCTGCGCGTCCTGCGAGGTCAGGTTCATGACGGTGTTGAAGACGAGGTAGGCGAGGGCGAATTCGCCTCCGGCGCCGACCGTGGTGGTCGCGAAGTCCCCGATGGACACAGGCACTTGGTCGCCGCCCGGCTTGGCGTGCAGCCGGGCGACCATCGCCTCGGACAGATCGATCCCGCGCACGTCGACTCCGCGCGCGGCGAGCGGCAGGGCGATCCGCCCGGTCCCGATGCCGAACTCCAGCGCGGGCCCGTCACCGGCGAGCCGGTGGAGGAAGTCGACGCTGGGGTCGAGGACTTCGGGGGTGAACATCCGGGCGGACGACCGGTCGTAGTCGGCCGCGATGCGCTCGGGGAAGTAGCCGTCGGGATCTCTGGGTGCGTCTCCGTTGACCATGGGGAGCGACGGTAGCGGGGGCGGACGGGACCGGGCACCGGGTTTTCCGGCGGCCCCGGCCCGATCGCCAGTTCGGCCCGTCTTGCGCGGGGCCGCCTCGACCGCTACGTCCCAGCGCATCGCCCGTGCCTCCACCGGCAGGAGCCCTCTGCCCGACTCGGCGTCGGCGGCCGGGGGCCGGGGGGGCCGCAGCTCCGGAAGGCGTTCCGCGCGCGTGTCCGTCACCTCCACGCGAATCGCGTCGTCCGTCGCCCGGAGCGCGAGGTGGAGGACGGTTCCGACCTGCATCGGTCCAAGAGCCGCTACAGCGACAGCAGCAACCCGAGCGACTGCGTGGAAGTCGCCCCCACCCCCACCACCATCCACGTCCGGGACTCGAAGCGCCCCGAGTACGCCCGGCTCACCGCGGCCCCCGCCGCCTGGGCCGGCTACGTCACAGCGCCTTGAGCGCGGCCGACGTAGCCGCGGACAACCGCTCGAGATGGCCCTTGGGCAGCTTGGGCGAGCGCACGACCACGGCGCGCCAGTAGAGCGGGCCGGAGATCAGGTCGAGCGCGAGGTCCTCGTCGAGGCCCTCGCGGAGCTCGCCGCGGGCGACGGCCGACTGGACGATGCCGCTCGCCACGCCGTGCTGCCCTTCGCGCAGCGCCTTCTGCATGGCGTCGGCGATGTCGGGGTTGCGGGCCGCCTCGGCCTGGAGGTCGGGGATGATCTGGCCGGCCACGGGGTGGCGCAGCGCCCGTGACGTGACCTGGTAGAGCAGCAGCAGGTCGGCCTCCAGGGAGCCGGTGTCCGGCGCCGGGAGGCCCTGCACCGCTATGGCGGAGACCAGGTCGAGGACGAGGTGCAGCTTGGAGCGCCAGCGGCGGTAGACCGCCGTCTTCCCGACACCCGCGCGGCGCGCGATCCCTTCGATGGACATGCGTGCGTAGCCGACCGAGGCGAGTTCCTCGAAGACGGCCGCGCGGATGGCGTCGGTCACGTCCTCGCGGAGGACCGCGGCCCCGGCGGGAGCCCTGCGACGCGTCGGCTTGGCGGAGTCGGCGTTGGTCGTCATGGGGCAAAGCATAGTTCCGTAACGACGAAACGGTTGCGTTCCGACGTCGAACCGTCCTAGTCTCGCGTCACGACGATACGGGTCCGTCCCGACGTAAACAGCAGGCAAACCCCGAGGAAAGCAGGCGATGTGAGTCAGGCCCTGGACACGCCTCCCGCGCCGGCGCCCCCGCCCGCCGCGGCGCACGGGACGGAGGACGCGGCGGTCCTCGCCGCCCGGTACGGACTGAGCGTCAGCGGCGCCCGGCCCCCCCTGCCCGCGTACGTGCGCCGGCTGTGGCAGCGGCGGCACTTCATCACCGCCTTCGCGACGGCCAAGCTCACCGCGCAGTACAGCCAGGCGAAGCTGGGCCAGGTCTGGCAGGTGGCGACGCCGCTGCTGAACGCGGCGGTCTACTACTTCATCTTCGGCGTCCTGATGGACACCAAGAGGGACGTGCCGGACTACGTCCCGTTCCTGGTCACGGGCGTGTTCGTGTGGACGTTCACGCAGTCGTCCGTGATGGCGGGCACCCGGGCGATCGCGGGCAGCATGGGGCTGGTGCGGGCGCTGCACTTCCCGCGCGCCGCGCTCCCCGTGTCGTACTGCCTCCAGCAGCTCCAGCAGCTGCTGTTCTCGATGTGCGCGCTGGTGGTCATCCTGCTCTGCTTCGGCGTCCCGCCGGCCATGTCCTGGCTGCTGGTGATCCCGGTGCTGCTGCTGCAGTTCACGTTCAACACCGGGCTCGCGCTGATCATGGCGAGGGTCGGCGCGCACACCCCCGACATCGCCCAGCTCATGCCGTTCCTGCTCCGCACCTGGATGTACGTGTCCGGGGTCATGTGGAGCCTGGACCACCTGGTCGGCGACAAGGGCCTGCCGCACATCGTGACCGTGCTGCTGCAGGCCAACCCGGCCGCCGTCTACATCGACCTGATGCGCTTCGCGCTGATCGACACCTTCACCGCGGGCCAGCTGCCCACGCACGTCTGGGCGTGGGCCCTGGGCTGGGCGCTGCTCGCGGGCGTCGGCGGGTTCATCTACTTCTGGAAGGCAGAGGAGACGTACGGCCGTGGCTGACAAGAAGACCGGCACCGAAGCGGTGCCCACCGTCATCGTCGACGGCGTCGACATCGTCTACCGGGTCAACGGCACCGGCGCGGGCCGCGGCACCGCCACCGCCGCCCTCAACCGGATCATCGGCGGCAAGAAGAAGGCCGAGAAGCGGGCCGGGGTGCGCACCGTGCACGCGGTCAGGAACGTCAGCTTCACCGCGTACCGCGGCGAGGCCATCGGGCTCATCGGCACCAACGGGTCGGGGAAGTCGACGCTGCTGAAGGCCGTGGCCGGGCTGCTGCCCGTGGAGAACGGGCGGATCTTCACCGACGGGCAGCCGTCCCTGCTCGGCGTGAACGCGGCCCTGATGAACGACCTCACGGGCGAGCGGAACGTGCGGCTCGGCGGGCTCGCGATGGGCATGTCCCGCGAGCAGGTCCGCGACCGCTACGACGAGATCGTCGACTTCTCCGGGATCAACGAGAAGGGCGACTTCATCACGCTGCCGATGCGCACCTACTCGTCCGGCATGGCGGCCCGGCTGCGGTTCTCCATCGCCGCCGCCAAGGACCACGACGTACTGCTCATCGACGAGGCGCTGGCCACCGGCGACCGCTCCTTCCAGAAGCGCTCCGAGGCCCGTATCCGGGAACTGCGCAAGCACGCGGGCACCGTCTTCCTGGTCAGCCACAGCAACAAGTCGATCCGCGACACCTGCGACCGCGTGCTCTGGCTGGAGCGCGGGGAGCTGCGGATGGACGGGCCGACGGACGAGGTTCTCAAGGCGTACGAGGTCTTCACGAATCCCACCAAGACGGAACCTAAACGGGCCAAAGCCCCTCTTCCCTCGTGAGGCCCACCAAAAGCACAACCGCACTTACCCTTTTGTCCGTTTAGTGCCAATATGGTGCGCTGAGCGGTGAACAGAAGAGGATAAGGAGCACGCGTGCAGGCCAAGGCCCGGCAGCCCCAGGCTCAGCCCCGGCTGAGTGTGATCGTCCCCGTCCACAACGTCGAGCTGTACCTCGACGAATGCCTCCGGTCCCTGGCCGACCAGACCTTCACCGACTTCGAGGTCGTGATGGTGGACGACGGGTCGACCGACCGGAGCGCGGTGATCGCCGGGGAGTGGGCCGCCCGCGACCCCCGCTTCCGCCTCATATCGCAGCTCAACCGGGGCCTGGGCGCCGCCCGGAACACCGGGGTGCGCGAGATGGCCCCGGGCAGCACGTACCTGGCGTTCGTCGACAGCGACGACACCCTCCCGCCGAACGCGTACGAACTGCTCATCGAGACCCTGGACGAGACGGGCTCCGACTTCGCCGCCGGCAACGTGACCCGCTTCAGATCCGCCGGACACGTCCAGTCGCCGGTGCACCGCACCCCCTTCGCGACAACCCGGCTGCGCACCCACATCTCCCGGTTCCGCCCGCTGCTCACCGACCGCACCGCGTGGAACAAGGTGTACCGCCGCGACTTCTGGCAGCGGCACGCGCTCGCGTACCCCGAGGGCATGCTGTACGAGGACGCGCCCGTCAGCATTCCGGCCCACTACCTCGCCGAAGCCGTCGACGTCCTGAGCGAGCCGATCTACCACTGGCGCGAGCGGGAGACCGGCGAGCGCTCCATCACGCAGAACCGCACGGATCCGCGGGGGCTCGTCGACCGGGTGCGGTCGATCCGGATGGTGCGCGACTTCCTGGCCGGGCGGGTCGGCTCCGACCCGATGTACGCGGACCACCTCGCGGTCTACGACCACAACGCCCTGTACGAGGAGATGCCGCTCTTCTGGAAGGTGCTGCCGGCGTCCGGCCCGGCCTACCGGGCGGCGTTCCTCGACCACGTCGGGCAGCTCGCCCGCGACATCGGGCAGCGCAAGGTCAAGGCGCTGCCCGTCCCGCACAAGCTCAAGATCTATCTGACGGTGCACCGGCGGATGGACGAGCTGATCGCCCTGCTGGAGTTCGAGAAGAAGCACGGCGGTTCGCTGCCGGTGGCCGGGGTGCTGCACCCGCGCGCCGACTACCCGTTCCTGGACGCCTCCCGCCCGGTCCCCGACGCGGTCCTCCGCCTCGACCACCAGGAACTGGGCCTGCGCAGCCGGCTCGACTCGGCGTCCTGGGGCGCGGACGGAAAGCTGCACCTGGCGGGCTGGGCGTTCGCCCGGCAGCTCGGCGCGGAGAAGCGCAGCCAGGCGCTCAAGGCCCTCGTCCTGCGGGAGAAGGGCGGCCGCAAGCGCGTCGTCGTCCCGGCCCGCAGCCACCACGACCCGGAGGCCACGGTCGCCTCCGGCGGCGAGTTCCGGCACGTGGACTGGGCGGGCTTCAGCGCCACCGTCGATCCGGGCCGGCTCCGGCACCGCGGCCGCTGGGTGGACGGCATCTGGCACGTCAGGATCGCCGTCGGCGGCACGCACGCGACACCGCGCCGCGGGCCGCTGCACGGAGCGCGCACCGGCTCCGGCCAGACGCCGCCCGCCCACTGGGTCTCCCCCGACGTCCGCGTCGCCCCGCAGATCCAGGGCGGCATCCTGCAGCTGCGCGTCGAGACGGCGCAGGCCCGCGCCCTCGAAGTCCGCCACGTGTCCGGTGACCTGGTCGTACGGGGAGTGCTGCGCACGGCGCCGGACGCCGCGGCCGCCCTGCGCCTGCGGCACCGCGAGTCCGGCAAGGTGCTGCTCGCGCCGCTCGACCTGGGCACGGCCGACGGCGACGGCCGGGTGCCGTTCACCGCGCGGGTGCGGGAGGCGGACCTCCGGGAGGTCCGCGAGGACCACGAACGCCTGCGCCCCACCCAGGCGGAACGCTCGATCGCCCGCTGGGACACGTCGATCCTGCTCGGCCCCGAGGACGCGGTGAGCCCCACCCGGCTCGCCCTCGTCCTCGACGACCGCGAAGGGTGCTCAGGGGCCCAGTTCCCCAACGCCGACCGCGCGTTGTACGCCCGCCGCTCCCCGGGCGGCTACCTCCAGCTCGTGGACCAGCCCGCC